>JBPCOF010000275.1:0-12134 GCA_051000515.1 Geodermatophilaceae bacterium | reverse complement strand
GACTGGGGCCATGACTTCCGCCCGGACTATCGGCGGATCCGCGACCTGCTCACCCGGCTGCCTCCGAGTACCCCGGTCCTGGCCACGACGGCCACGGCTAACGAGCGAGTTGTCGCCGACGTGGCCGAACAACTCGGCGCCGGTGGGGTCGACGTCACCACTGTGCGCGGCCCGTTGGCTCGGGACTCGCTGCGATTGGGCGTCCTGCGCCTGCCCACCGACCGAGCCCGGCTGGGATGGCTTTCAGCACATCTCACCGCACTACCCGGCAGCGGAATAGTCTACGCACTCACCGTCGCCGCCGCAGAGGAGACTGCGGCGCTGCTCCGCGATGCCGGCCACGACGTACGCGCCTACACCGGCCGCCTGGATGACGCCGAGCGTCGTGCCGCCGAAGAGGCGTTGCGCGCCAATGAGGTCAAGGCGTTGGTCGCGACATCTGCCTTGGGTATGGGCTTCGACAAACCCGACCTCGGCTTCGTCGTACACCTGGGAGCGCCGTCGTCGCCGGTCAGCTACTACCAGCAGGTGGGGCGGGCCGGGCGGGCCGTGGAGCGCGCCGACGTACTGCTGCTGCCCGGGCCGGAGGATCTGGCCATCTGGCAATGGTTCGCGACGTCGTCGATGCCTCGGCCGGACGATGCTGCGGCAGTGCTGCGGGCCCTGCGCGATGCCGACAAACCTTGGTCCACACCGCGGCTGGAGACCGTGGCCAACGTACGCCGGACCCGGCTCGAGCTGCTCCTCAAGGTGCTCGCCGTGGACGGCGCGGTGGAGCGGGTATCCGGCGGTTGGCGCGGAACGGGTCGGGAGTGGGTGTACGACGCCGACCGGTACGAGCGCGTCGCCCAGACCCGCGAAGCCGAGCAAAAAGCGATGATCGCCTACGCGCGGCCTGCGGACTCGCCGACGACGACCTGCCGGATGGCCTTTCTGCAGCAGTCCCTGGACGACCCGACCGCGACGGCGTGCGGTCGCTGCGATGTGTGCGCCGGACCCTGGTACCCGACCGACATCCCGGCCAAGGCCGCCGAGGTAGCGGCGGCGCGGCTCGACCGCCCAGGCGTCGAACTTGCCCCCCGCGCCCAATGGCCGACCGGCGTCGAGCGTCTCGGGGTCGACGTGCGCGGCAAGATCGCCGCCGACGAGCAGGTGTTGACCGGCCGCGCCATTGCCCGGCTCACCGATCTGGGTTGGGGACAGCGACTGCGCGGCCTGCTCGGCGATGACGGACTGGGACACGAAGCGACGCCTGGGATGCTCGATCAGGAACCACCCGGTATCGAGGAAGACCCGGATGCCACTGACGATCCGGGCTATCTCGGCGGTTCCAGGCAGGAGTCGGCGCCGGTGTCCGCACCCGCTTCTGGCCGGTCACTGGACGGGCCACCCGACGAAGCACTCCTGCGTGCCTGTGCGCAGGTGCTCGGCGCCTGGGACTGGGACTGCCGGCCGGGTGCGATCGTGGCAATCCCCTCCCGGCGGCGACCCCAGCTGGTCAGGGGCCTCGGGCGGGGTCTGGGCCAGTTGGGCCGGCTGCCGTATCTCGGCGAGCTGGACCTGCTTAACGGTGGACCGACTGGACAGCCCGGTGGCAACAGCGCGTTCCGGCTGGCCGCCGTCTGGGAACGCTTCGCCATCGGGCCGGAGCTTGCGGCCCGGCTCTCTGAGCACGGCGATAAGCCCCTCCTGCTGGTCGATGACCTCGCGGATTCGCGGTGGACCATGACCGTGGCCGGCCGGGAACTACGCCGAGCCGGGGCCAGCGCCGTACTTCCTTTCGTCCTGGCCCTGACGGCGTAGCGCATGAGCTGCTGGACGGTATCGAGCTACCCGCAATACTGCAGCGATTTCTGCCACGAAGTTAAGGAGAACCGCTATGGGCTACGTATTCCTGGCCGGTGCGATCGCCAGCGAGGTGGTTGCGACACTAAGCCTTCGCGCATCTGAAGGCTTCTCGAGACTCGGATTTGCCGCCGTCGTCGTGGTGGGCTACCTGGCCGCATTCGTGTTGCTCTCGCTGACTCTCACGCGCGGCGTGCCGCTGGGCGTTGCCTACGGGATCTGGGCAGCCGTCGGCGTCGCCGCCGTGGCGGTGCTGAGCATCCCGTTGTTCGGCGAAGGGCTGTCGGTGACTCAAGTGGGTGGTCTTGTGCTGGTCGTCCTCGGCGTTATCGCCCTGGAGGTTGGCGGCACTAACTGATTTGGAACCCGCCGAATTTCATCCCGCTCCGATGTCGAGAGCCGATCGCCGGCTCCGACTCATCCGTGACAGTTCACATCGCCTCACAACCCGCGCACGATCAGGAGAGGAAGAGCACCATGAATTGGACGCTCGAAGTAATCGTGGTCCCCGTCACGGACGTAGATCGCGCCAAGACCTTCTACGCCGAACAGGTCGGGTTCAACGTAGATCACGACACCTCGATCAGCGACGCGATGCGGATCGTCCAGCTGACTCCACCCGGATCGGGCTGCTCGATCGTCATCGGCAGGGGTGTCGCGGACATGTCGCCTGGCTCCATCAAGGGATTGCAGCTGGTCGTCGCCGACATCAAGGCAGCCCGTACCCAACTCGTCGAACGAGGAGTCGAGGTGAGCGACATCCAGGTGTTCGCCGCAACCGGCCCACGCCCGTACCGCGACGGTGACGAGCTGAACAACGTCGGCTTCTGCTACTTTAGCGATCCCGACGGAAACGGCTGGGCCGTACAGCAGATCAACGCTCGCAGCTGAGCCGCGGCACAGACTAGGACGCCGCCTCGACGGTCCCGGCCCGGGCCACCGGCCCTACCGCACGCGTCGGCTCAGGCAACCAGGACCGGCCACGTGCGTATGGACACATCGATGGCAGGGTCATTGCCGTGCCCGCGCACCTCGATCTCGTTCTCCGCGCCCCGGCGGCCGTCCTGACCGATCGTCAGGTGGGTGCCTGTGTCGGCGTACGCGCCGGCCGGATCGTCGCGATCACGCCGTACGGCGACGAGTTGACCGCCGACCGGGTCGTGGAGCTGGGTGACGACGTGGTTCTGTTGCCGGGTCTGGTCGACACCCACGTGCACGTCAATGAGCCGGGGCGTACGGAGTGGGAGGGCTTCGCGACGGCGACGCGGGCCGCAGCTGCCGGTGGGATCACCACGATCATCGACATGCCCCTCAACAGCATCCCGCCAACGATCGACGTGGAGGCGTTGGCCGCGAAACGTGCTGCAGCTCAAGGCCAGTGTCATGTCGACGTCGGATTCTGGGGCGGTGCGGTCCCAGGCAACCTGGGTCGGCTCCGCCCACTGCACGAGGCCGGGGTCTTCGGGTTCAAGTGCTTCCTGCTGCACTCCGGAGTCGATGAGTTCCCGGCCCTCGACAACACCGGAATGCGAGCCGCGCTGGCCGAACTCGCCGACTTCGACGGCCTGCTGATCGTGCACGCCGAGGATGCCCACAGCATCGAGACCGCGCCGGACCCGTACGGGCCCCGCTACGTGGACTTTCTCGCCTCCCGGCCGCGGGGCGCGGAGCAGGCCGCGATCGCAGCGGTCATCGCGGGCGCCCGGGAAACCGGCGGTCGGGCGCATGTCCTGCACTTGGCCGATGCCGATGCGCTGGCCTTGCTGCGCCGGGCCCGTACGGAGGAGATAAGGATCAGCGTCGAGACCTGCCCGCACTACTTGGCCTTCTCCGCTGAAGAGATCCCTGACGGTGCCACCCAGTTCAAGTGCTGCCCGCCGATCCGGGAGGGCGAGAACCGCGACCGGCTCTGGAATGGCCTGCGCACCGGCGACATCGACTGCATCGTGTCCGATCACTCACCGTCGACGCCCGCGCTGAAGCGGCTGGACACCGGCGACTTCGGTGCGGCCTGGGGCGGGATCAGCTCATTGCAAATCGCTTTGCCGGCGGTGTGGACAGGTGCCCGGCAGCGCGGCGCGAGTCTGGTCGATGTGGTCGGCTGGATGGCCGAGGGTACCGCCGCACTGGCCGGTCTGACCCGTAAGGGCCGGATCGCGCTCGGGTACGACGCGGACTTCGCCGTGTTCGCTCCTGACGAGACGTTCATGGTCGACCCAGCGCGGCTCGCGCACCGGCATGCGCTCACGCCGTACGCCGGCCGCACGTTGTCTGGCATCGTTCGACAGAGTTGGGTACGCGGACGGCAGACTGGCGCCGAACCGTTCGGCCAGCTCCTGACCCGAGGGGACGCATGACCAGCCGCACGTCCGGATCGCCCCCTGCCGATGAATCACCCTCAGCCGCTGGATCACCTCCAGCCGCGCCGGTCTTCCTCGAACTTCCGGACCTGGCCTCCCGTTCGCTGTCCGGAGCCGTCATCGCCGCGAACGACGAATTCTTCGCGGAGAAGGAGAACCTCGTACTGCCCTGGCCGGCCGCAGCGGTGGCCGACTTCGGCCACAAGGGCAAGGTCTACGACGGCTGGGAGACCCGACGTCGACGCGAGCCCGGCCACGACTGGGCCACCGTCCGGCTCGGCGTCCCCGGGCGGGTGCACGGAGTGGTCATCGACACGGCCTGGTTCACCGGCAACTTCCCGCCGCACGCCTCCCTGGAAGCGACTGCGGTCGAGGGACATCCGTCGGGCGCCGACCTGGCGGCAGCTGACTGGTTCCCGCTGCTCCCGCGGGTCGAACTACGAGGCGGGTCGGCGAATTCGTTCGAGGTCGACTCCCCGATCCGGGCGACCCATGTCCGGTTGAACATCTTCCCGGACGGCGGGGTGGCCCGGCTGCGCGTACACGGGGTACCGATCGCCGACCCCCGGCCGCTGGATGTCGGACCCTTCGACCTCGCAGCGTTGGAGAATGGTGGGGCGATCACCGGGTGCAGCAACGAGTTCTACGGAACCCCCCACCAGCTCATCGGTCGCGGTCTGGCGCTGAACATGGGCAGTGGGTGGGAGACCGCGCGCCGCCGCGACGCCGGCAACGACTGGGTCACTGTCGCCCTCGCCTGCCCCGGGGTCGTGGGGCTGGCCGAGCTGGACACCTCGTACTTCGTCGGCAACTCGCCCGGTGCCGCCCGACTGACCGGATGCCTCGAGGGCGCCGACCCAACGCAAGCCGGCTCGTGGACCGAACTGCTCCCGATGACCGGTCTGCAGGCGGACACCCCACACCGCTTCGTCCTGACTCCCGGAGGCCCAGGGGTGACCCAGGTACGACTCGACGTCTATCCCGACGGCGGCATGGCCCGGCTCCGCCTCTGGGGCCGGCCAACAGCCGAGGGACGGAAGCGATTGGGCCGCCGCTGGTTCGATGCTCTGCTGCCGGCTCAAGCGGCGAGCGTGCTCCAAGCCGCTGGCGCATCCGCGGACGATGCTGGGGCAGCGGTCCAGGCGCGGCCGCTGCTCGGATCGATGGCCGCGGTCCCCACCGGGGCGATCAGCCAACTCCTCGACGGCCCCTGACCCCAGCCGGGCCAGACCCGCAGATGGAGTTTCTCCGGAGAATGTGCGGTCAGCAGGCGTGCAGAAGTGACTTTCTCCGGAGAATGTGCGGTCAGGGCGGTGGATCAGTCGAGGCAGATGTCGTGGGGGCGGACGGGTACCCGGTTGATGTCCCGGCCGGTGGCATCGCGAATGGCGGCGGCGATCGCCGGCGTGACCGAGATACATGGCGGTTCGCCGACGCCTTTGGCGCCCAACGGCGCTTGCGGTTCCGGCTCCTCGATGAGACTGAAGAGGACCGTCGGCGCGTCCAGGGTGGTCGGCAGCAGGTAGTCGGTGAAGCTGGCATTTCGCACCATGCCGTCGGTCACCACGATCTCCTCCATCACCGCGAGCCCGAGCCCTTGGGCTATGCCGCCCTCGATCTGGCCGGCCACCGACAGCGGATTCAGTGCCCGGCCGATGTCCTGCGCCGTGGCGATCTGGACGACCTTGACCAGGCCCAGTTCGGGATCGACGTCGACCACGGCACGGTGCGCGACGAAGGCAAAGGCGACATGGCAGTTGCCCTGGCCGTTCTCGTCCAGGTCCTCGGTCTCCCGGTGGCGGTACTCGACCGTCTCGTCCAGCCGCAGTCCCGCGGAGGCCTCGGCTACCGGCACCCGGAGCGACCCGATCGTGTCCACCACGTCGGTGCCCTCGATGGCCAACTGCAACGCCGGCATCCCGTACCGATCGGCGACGGCCTCGAACAGCAGCTCCCGGACTCGGCGGCAGGCGGCGTCGACCGCACCGCCGGACATCCAGGTCTGACGGCTGGCCGACGTGCTGCCCGACGACCCGATCTGGGTGTCGATCGTGTCAAGCATGACCTCGTCCACGCCGAGGATCGTCCTGGCAATCTGCTGCGCGAGCATCACGAAGCCCTGGCCGACCTCGGCCGTGGCGAACTTCAAGGTCACCACGCCGTCGTTCAGCTGGCAGCGCGCGGTCGAGTAGTCGTCGAAGGCCTCGGAGTACATCAGGTTCTTGATCGACACGCCGTACCCGACCCCGCGTACGACATGACCTCGATCGGCCGTACGACCGGTGCCCCCAGGCAACGACAGGACGTCTGCATCCGAGGGCAGCTCGGGTGGCATCGGCAGGGCATCGGTCTCCCGGATGCACCGCTCGACCGGCGCGACACTGTCCACCGGCTGGCCGGTGATGAGCGGGTCGCCGGTCCGCATGGCATTGCGGAGACGAACCTCCACAGGGGAAAGACCGGCGGCGGCGGCCAGCTTGTCCATCTGCCCCTCGTGCGCGAAACAAGCCTGCACGACGCCGAACCCACGCATCGCTCCGCACGGCGGGTTGTTCGTCCGGGTGGCCCAGCCGTCGACGACCGCGTTAGGGCAGCGGTAGGGGCCCTGGGCGTGAGTGATCCCGTTGATGAGCACGGCCGGTGAGGTCGAGGTGTAGGCGCCGCCGTCGAAGACCATCCGCGCCTCGATCTTGACGATCGTCCCGTCCGCCTCGGCGTGATGACGCATCCAGATCTTGGCCGGGTGGCGATGAACGTGGCCGTAGAAGCTCTCCTCCCGGCCGTACTGCATCTTGACCGGCCGGCCGGTGCGCAGGGCCAGCAGGCTGCAGTGCACCTGCAGGCTGATGTCCTCCCGGGCGCCGAAAGCACCCCCCACACCGCCGAGGACCAGACGAACCCGCTCGTCGGGCAGGCCGAGACAGGCTGCGACCTGCTTGCGGTCCTCGTGCAGCCACTGCGTCGCGATATAGAGCTCGATCCCGGCGCCGTCATCGTCGGGTACGGCCAGCGCGGACTCCGGGCCGAGAAAGGCCTGGTCCTGCATGCCGAGCTCGTAGCTGCCCTCGACCACGATCGGTCCTGTCGCCTCCGGATCGCCGCAGAGGATCCGCTGATGGCGGATCACGTTGCCGTCCGGGTGGATCGGCTCACGTGTGCCGGTGATGCTCTCTTCAGGGTCGGTCAGCGGTTCGAGAACCTCGTAGTCGACGGCGATTGCGGCCAAAGCCCGGCGGCAGGTCTCGGGGTGATCCGCGGCGACCGCCGCTACTGGCTCTCCGCGGTAGCGCACGTATCCCGTGGCGAAGACGTGCTGGTCCTGCCTGATCAATCCGTACGTCGGCTGGCCCGGCACATCCTCGGAGGTCACGATCGCTTCGACACCGCTGATTTTCCAGGCGCCGGTCACGTCGATGGACCGAATCCGCGCGTACGGATGCGGCGAGCGCAACGTCGCGCCCCACAACATGTTCTCGGCCCACAGGTCATTGGCGAAGGCGAACCGGCCCTGGACCTTCGGTACGCCGTCCGGCCGTGCCGCGTTCGTTCCCAGAACGCCGGGCCGCAAGTCGGTCCTGGTCGAGGTGGCCGTCTGGCCCACCGAGGACGTCGTTGCCGGCGAGGAGATCTCGGTCATCGCAGGCTCTGCTCGGCTCGACTGGCCACGACCGCGTCGACGGCGGCGAAGATCCGGCCGTACCCCGTGCAGCGACAAATGTTGCCCGACAAGGCTTCTCGGGTCTCCAAGGCGGTCGGTTCCGGATTGTGCTCCAACAGATGATGGACGGCAACGATCAGCCCCGGCGTACAGAAGCCGCATTGCACTGCGCCCTCGTCGAGGAAAGCGGCCTGGACGTCGGTCAGCGGCGTCTCGGCGGTCAGCCCCTCCACGGTCACGATGTCGGCGTCGGTGGCCGAGGCCGCCATCACCAGGCACGCACAGACAGCAGCGCCATCGAGCAGGACGGTGCAACTACCGCACTCCCCCTGCTCGCAGGCGCCCTTGGAACCGGGCAGGCCGAGCCGCTCCCGCAGCACGTAGAGCAGACTCTCGCCCAGCCACGCGTCCTTCACCTCACGGGCCTCGCCGTTCACCGTGAGCCGGTAGATCTCCGGTTCCATCGTCATGCGGCTGCCCTTCTCAGGAGTCGGCTGGACAGGACACCGACGGCGTGGCTGCGGTAGGCCGCCGTCGACCGGTGGTCGTCGATCGGGCGGGCGTCGGCGGCGACTCGCCGGCCGAATTCAGCTGCCACGGCGTCGCTGACCTCCAGGTGCTCGGCGGTCAGATCGAGTTCACCGGCCAGCCAGTTCTCGGCGTCTGGGCAGCGCAGGATCGTGGTGCCGACCGCACCCAGGGCAAGGCCCACCGCACCCCCGTCCCGGTCCATGGCCAGACACGCCGACGCGGTGGCGATCACCATCGCGTTACGTACGCCGACCTTCGAATATCCTTGCCAGCCAGCGCGTGTCGGCATCGTGACACCAGTGATCAGTTCACCTGGGTCGAGCACGTTCCGCTTCACACCGGTCATGAAGTCCGCCACCGGCACGTCACGCCGGCCGTGCACGGAGCGCAGGTGGACGACGGCGTCCAAGGCATAGAGCACCGGCAACCCGTCCCCGGCCGGTGAACACGTACCGAGGTTTCCGCCCAACGTTCCGGCGGCCCGGATCTGCGGCGAGCCGACCGTGCGAGCGGCTTGGGCCAAGGCCGGGAACAGCTCGGCGAGCTCGCCATGCTCCATCTCGGCGTACGGAAGCCCTGCCCCGATCGTCACCGTGCCGGCTCCCTCAGCCGGGGACGGATGGCGTTTCCAGGCCCGCAGTTCCGCCACACCGCGCAACGCCACCACGTCGTTCGGCGCCGTCCGGTGAGCCATGTTGATCTCGACCATGACATCGGTTCCACCGGACAGGACCAGCGACTCCGGGTGCTCGCCGAGATGGGCGAGCACCTCGTCAACGGTGCTGGGCGTGAGTACGGGCACAGAGGCGACCCTAGGCGACAGCGAACCGCAAAGTCGGCCGGGCAGCGTTGCTTGGGTCAGTTTCAAACCGCGACCACCCCGGTTCGACCTTTCCCGTCGGTGAACGGCATTATCGCGCGACATGACCGATCATCCAAGCGCCGCAGACCTATTGGTGACCGGCGCCGAACTCGTGGCAACCGTCGATGAACAACGGCGCGAGATCCCAAGCGGCTGGGTCGCGATCACCAATGGCGTGGTCAGTGCGCTGGGCGGACCAGCCGACGAGCGACCGGAGGCCACGCGGCTACTGCATGCCGAGGGTTGCCTGGTGACCCCCGGGCTGGTCAACACCCACCATCACATGTATCAGAACCTCACCCGGGCCTTTGCACCCGCACTGACCGGTGGACTCTTCGACTGGCTGCGCAGGCTGTACCCGTTGTGGTCGCGGCTGGACGAGGAAGGCGCCTACGTCAGCGCGTACGTCGGCCTGACCGAGCTCGCACTCGGCGGGGCGACGACGTCGACCGATCACCTCTACGTACATCCCAAAGGTGCCGGCGACCTGATCTCGGCCGAGATCCGAGCCGCGCAGGATCTCGGCATGCGATTTCACCCGACCCGCGGCTCGATGTCGCTGTCGGTCAAAGACGGTGGGCTCCCCCTGGATTCCGTGGTGCAGCGCGACGACGAGATCCTCGCCGACTCTCAGCGTCTGGTCGACCTGCACCACGATCGATCCCCAGCCGCCATGGTGCGGATTGCGCTGGCGCCGTGCTCGCCGTTCTCGGTCTCCACCGAGTTGATGCGGGCCACCGCGGAGTTGGCCGAACGGCTCGACGTACGCCTGCACACGCACCTGTGCGAGACCAAGGACGAGAATGCGTTCTGCCTGAAGACCTTCGGGCGGCGACCGGTGGATTACTTCGAGGATGTCGGCTGGGGAACTTCGCGGTCCTGGATCGCGCACTCGGTCTGGCCAGACGCCGACGAAGTGATCCGGCTGGGCGCTTGGGGCACCGGCGCAGCGCACTGCCCGAGCAGCAACATGATCCTGGGCAGCGGGCTGGCACCGGTCGCGGAGTTGCGCGCGGCCGGCGTACCGGTCGGTCTCGGATGCGACGGCTCGTCCTCGGCGGATGCGGCCTCGTTGTGGATGGAGGCCCGTACCGCGATGCTGCAGGGCAAGTTGCGCCACGGCGCGGCCGCCATGTCGGCCCGGGATGCCCTCGAGATCGCCACTCGGGGCGGTGCTGGTTGCCTGGGTCGTATCGGCGAGATCGGCGAACTGTCGATCGGCGCCTGCGGTGACCTGGTGGTCTGGTCCCTTGAGGGCCCGGCCTTCGCCGGAGCCCTCAGCGACCCGATCGAGGCGTGGTTGCGCTGTGGCCCCAGCGCCGCCAGGCATACCGTCGTGGGCGGCGCCCCGCTCGTGGTGGACGGTGTGGCCGTGCACCGCGATCTGGACGAGATGCTCGTCCGCCATCGTGCGATCTCCAGCGCGATGCAGTCTGCACTGACGGACTGACCGCCCGGATACGCTGGCCGAGTGAGCCAGCAGCTGTCTCGTGGTGACCGCGCCCCAGATTTCGACCTCATCGCGGCCGACGGCGGCCGGATGACCCTGTCCGCGCTCGCCGGCCAAAAGGCGATCATCTATTTCTATCCACAGGCCATGACACCGGGATGCACGACGCAGGCCATCGATTTCCAGGCCGCCGACGACGACCTCCGCGACGCCGGCTACGCAGTCGTCGGGATCTCCCCGGACGAGCCGGATGCGCTGGCCCGCTTCGCCGCGCAGGAAGGACTGGAGTTCCCCTTGCTGTCTGATCCCGACCGTTCGACGCTGCAGGCATATGGGGCCTACGGGGAGAAGCAGAATTACGGGAAGACGATCACCGGGGTCATCCGCTCGACTGTCGTCCTCGACACCGACGGGACGGTTGAGCACGCCTTGTACAACGTCAAGGCCACCGGTCATGTCGCGAAGCTGCAGCGCGATCTCGGACTCACCTGAGCAGTCGCGACACGTTCGCGACCGGGACTACGGCCGTTACCAGTCTGACGTACCAGGCACTCCCTTGAACGGCCCGACGACGTCGTCGGTGATCCAACCGCCGTAGAAGCCGCCGGCTTGCGGTCGTACCGGCTCGCCATCCAGCGACGCCAGGTCCACCCGGCCGGGATAGAAGGCCACGGCGCCGGCCAGCGCGGCGTACTCCGGGCTCGGGTTCTCATACGACCAAGCGACCTCGGGCTCGACCCGATCACCGGCACGCAGTGACCAGTACGTCGCCGAACCTTTGAACTCGCAGTACGAAGCACCCGGCGCGGCGACGAGGACGCCGCCCGAGATGTCTTCGCGGGGCACGTAGTAAACCGGTGGATGGCTGGTCTCGCACACGCGCCAGGCCCGAGCGGAGTCAGCAACGACCCGTCCGCTGTGGGTCACCACGAGGTGTCGGGAGGACCGCTCGATCGACGGAGGACGCGGATAGTCCCAGACTGATTCCTGCCCCGGCCCCGGCTCGATACGCGATGTGCGGGTGCCGAACACCTTACGACCGACTAGCGGTTGCGGATCTTGCGGACCACTCCGACGGTCACGCGCAGCGCCACGAGTCCTGCGGCCACCCGGACGACGAGTTGCCCTCTGGGCGAGGCGATCCATTCCTTCGCCGCAGTCTGGGCATCACCCTTCAGCTTCTTGGGACTGGTGCGGTAGGCGATCTCGTCGAGGGTTCCGGCGAGCGCGTTACGCGCCTGGTCGATCTCGGCCTGGATCTGCTTCGGGTCACGGGGCACGCCGCTAAGCCTGCCATGTACTCGGTCGCGACGACGAGGTGTCCTGCCTAGACTGCGGTGCGCGGCGGGAGTGGTGTAACGGCAGCCACGCCAGACTTAGGATCTGGTGCCCTCGGGCGTGGGGGTTCGACTCCCCCCTCCCGCACCG
>JBPCOF010000274.1:0-3757 GCA_051000515.1 Geodermatophilaceae bacterium | reverse complement strand
ACCTGGAACGTCCTCGTCACGAGCCTGATGGTGCTGATCGCGTTCCCGATCCTCGCCGGTGCGCTGCTGATGCTCGAGGCGGACCGCCAGCTCGGGACGCACGTCTTCGACGCGGCCAACGGCGGGCCGATCCTGTGGCAGCACCTGTTCTGGTTCTTCGGTCACCCCGAGGTCTACATCATCGCGTTGCCGTTCTTCGGCATCATCACCGAGATCCTGCCGGTGTTCAGCCGCAAGCCGATCTTCGGCTATGTCGGTCTCGTCGCCGCCACGCTCAGCATCGCGGCCCTCTCGGTGGCGGTCTGGGCGCACCACATGTTCACCACCGGGGCGGTCGACCTGGCGTTCTTCTCGTTCATGAGCTTCTTGATCGCCGTGCCCACGGGGGTGAAGTTCTTCAACTGGATCGGCACGATGTGGGGCGGCTCGGTCAGCCTTGACACCCCCATGTTGTGGGCCGTCGGGTTCTTGGTGACGTTCCTGTTCGGCGGGCTGACCGGCATGATCCTGGCCTCACCGCCCCTGGACTGGCAGGTGTCCGACACCTACTTCGTCGTCGCGCACTTCCACTACGTGGTGTTCGGGACCGTGGTGTTCGCGATGTTCGCCGGCTTCTACTTCTGGTGGCCCAAGCTGACCGGGCGGATGCTTGACGAGCGGCTCGGCAAGATGCACTTCTGGATGCTGTTCATCGGCTTCCACACCACCTTCCTCGTCCAGCATTGGCTGGGCGTCGAGGGCATGCCGCGCCGGGTCGCCGACTACCAGCCCTCCGACGGGTTCACCGGGCTCAACGAGATCTCCTCGATCGGCGCCTTCATCCTCGGCGCGTCGATGCTGCCGTTCTTCTACAACGTCTGGAAGTCCCGCAACGCGCCGCTGGTCCGGGTAGACGACCCGTGGGGTTGGGGGCGCTCGCTGGAGTGGGCGACCTCGTGTCCGCCGCCCCGGCACAACTTCGTGACATTGCCCCGCATCCGTTCCGAGAGTCCCGCGTTCGACCTGCACCACCCCGAGATCGCGGCGCTGGAGCTGGCCGACAACCACGCTCTGGACGACGAGAAGATCGGCGACGGGCCGGACGTCGAGGGTCGCAAGGAGCACCTGGATGATCTCCAGGGCCCGGGGGGCGCCGGCACCCCGCACCGCTCGGGCGGTACGGAGCCGCCCCGATGAAGGTCGAGACCCGCACGATTGCCGGAGTCGGTCTGTTCTTCACCATCGTCGGGCCGATCTATGCCTACGTCAGCAAGGATCCCACCGGCACGGCTGCGCTCGTGATGACCGCGCTGCTGGCCTGGCTGATGACTTTCTTCTTCGCCGTCGTCGCCCGCCAGATCCCGGCCCGTCCGGAGGACCGCACCGACGCCGACATCGCCGACGGAGTCGGAGAGGTCGGCTTCTTCCCCCCGTTCAGCTGGTGGCCGTTGTTCTGTGCCAGTGCGCTCGGCGTCTGCGTGCTCGGTGTCGTCTTCGGCTGGTGGTTGTTCATCGTCGGGGTCGGACTCGGCATTATCACGCTGTGCGGGTTCGTCTTCGAGTACTACCGCGGCTACCACGTCCACTGACGCGCCTGGCGCTCGGTGACCGGCCCGCGGACGGTTCGGGTATGTTCCTCCCATGACGTACGGATCCAGCGCAACAACCGCGAGCTGGCTGGGCCGAGGAGTACTTGCCGGGCTGGCCGGGACCGCCGCGATGACAGCCTTTCAGAAGCTCGTCGAGATGCCGTTGACCGGGCGGACCGACAGCTACGCCCCAGCTGAGTTCGCCGAGCGCATCCTGCCCGTGCATCCCCGCACCGAGAGTGGCCGATGGTGGCTCAACTCCATCACCCACACCGCTCTTGGCGCCATGTGGGGCTCCGCTTACGGCATTGCCGCACGGGCCGGCCTGCGTGGCTCTCGGGCGGTGGCGGCGGTGTTCGGCGTCGTCTACACGGGTGACGTGCTGCTCAACACGGCTTTGGGACTCTACGAGCCGTCTGGCTGGTCGGCTGAGGACTGGGCCATCGATGTGATCGACAAGCTCGTGCAGGCCGCGGCCACCGGTGCGGTGTTCGACGCTCTGCTCGACCCGGCTGACCAGCCGCACTGACCGGCAACCCCGGGGACAGGGATCAGCCCGGGCCGGGCCGGGCGAGGCCGGTTCGGCAGGAGCGCTGCGGTAGCGTTGGTAGGATCTGCACCGTGTCCCTGTGCCCTCCCGCGTCGCCGCGCGGGCGCCTGAGCCCGGCTCGGCGCGATCCCGTCGGCAAGGTCGAGCTCGCCCTGGCCTCGGTGCTGGCCGCCGGAGCGCTCGCCGCCTGCTCCGGCGCCGCGCACGGCGGAGGCGGACACCAGGTGTCGTCGCCGGGCGCGCAGCCGGTCAGCTTCTCGACCAACCTCGGACCCGGTCGACACGCTGAGGACGTCCCTGTCGACACGGTGGTCAAAATGTCTGCCTCCGGAGGGCAACTCGACGCGGTGCACCTGACGTTCGACGCGGGCGGCACGCAGGGCACGGTGCCGGGAACCTTGAGCAAGGACGGCACGTCCTGGGTCGCCGACGGCCTCCTCGAGCCGGGCGCCGACTACCGTCTGGGCGCCACGGGCACCAGCATTGACGGAGCCCCCGCGCGCCAGATCTCCATCTTCTCCACCCAGGACTTGAGCCTGGACCAGCAGACCTTCCCCAGCGTGGCGCCGCTTCGGGATACCACCGTAGGGGTCGGCATGCCGGTCATCGTCACCTTCGACGTGCCGGTCACCGATCGCGCTGCGGCGGAGCGGCACCTCTCGGTCGAGTCGACGCCGGCCGTGCGGGGCACGTGGCACTGGGTCGACGACACCGAGGTCCACTACCGGCCCCGGCGGTTCTGGCCCGCGGGTGCCGACGTGACCGTGCACGCCGACCTCAACGGCGTCGACGTCGGCAACGGGATCTACGGCCAGGAGTCCCGGGAGGTGTCATTCCACATCGGCAGCTCGGTGATCGACCGAATCAACCTGCGGACTCACCGGCTGAGGGTCGTCATCAACGGTCGGCTGGCCCGCACGATTCCGATCACGGGGGGCAAGCCGGGCTTCGAGACCCGCAGCGGGACCAAGGTAATCATGGAGAAGTTCCTCAGCAAGCGCATGGACGCTGCCACCACCGGCATCGCCCCAAGCAACCCCGAGTACTACAACATCGCGAACGTGCAGTACGCGATGCGGGTGACGAACTCGGGGGAGTTCCTGCACGCTGCTCCCTGGTCGGTCGCTGACCAGGGCAGCGCCAACGTCAGCCACGGCTGCGTCGGCATGAGCACCGCCAACGCCCACTGGCTCTTCGACCGCTCGCACATCGGCGACGTCGTGATCGTCAAGGGCAGCAACCGGTCCATGGAGGCCGGCAACGGCTGGACCGACTGGAACCAGTCGTACGCGTCGTACAAGCAGGGCTCCGCGCTCTGAGCTGCTGACCGCGCTCGGTCCCCTCTAGTCCTCTAGTGGTCCTTGGGGATGCCCGTCTCGCTGACCCCGCGGAAGCCCTCCGGGGCCGCGTCGAGCTCGCGCCGCCCACCGTGGTGCTGAGCCTCCTCGATCTCCCCCGCATCCGGCGGGTTGGTCACGTCGGCGTTGTAGAAAGCCGATGCCCGCGCGTGCAGCCGTGACATCCTCCGGTTCGGGGCGGCGACACCGCTCTCGTCGGTGTCGGCCTCCGCCGCGGCGACCGCCACCCGGTCCCGGTCGGTGAGCACGAACGCCTCCTCGACCGGGATCGGCGTGTGCCG
>JBPCOF010000268.1:0-4433 GCA_051000515.1 Geodermatophilaceae bacterium | reverse complement strand
CGAAGTTCGGCAAGTCCCGGCTCGTGCCGCTGCATGCGACGACGATGACCGCGATCAGGAAGTATCAGCGACTGCGCGATGCGACGTTCCCGGTCCCGAAGACGACCGCGGTGTTCGTCGCGCGTCGTGGCACCCGGATCGCCTGCTCGAACGCGGGGAACACGTTCCGCGAAGTCCGCACGATGGCTGGCCTGGCCGGCAGCCAAACCGAGCCGGCCGCTCGGCTGCACCACTTCCGCCACTCGTTCGCGACGAACACCCTGATCGGGCACATCCGCGCGGGCGGTGACGTCGACGAGATGATGCCGGTGCTGTCAGCCTGGCTCGGGCATGTTGGCCCGGACTCGACCTACTGGTATCTGTCAAACACTCCCGAGCTGGCCGCAGCCCTCGCCGCACGACTGCACACGGGCGGGGCCGATGACGAGTGACCTCGCGCCGCTGCTGCAACGGTTCTTCACCGACAAACTCGACCGGCAGCTGAACGCCAGCGTCCACACGAAGGCCGCCTACGCCGACACATTCCGACTGCTGCTGCTCTACGCCCAGCGGGCCACCGGCATCGCGCCGTCCGCGCTGAAGCTCGCGGACCTGGATGCCGATCTGATCGGCGGGTTCCTCCAGCATCTGGAATCCGAGCGCGGGAACTCTGCTGCGACCAGGAACGCACGTCGGGCGGCGTTGCGGTCGTTCTTCATTTATGCCAGCTACCGCGCTCCCGACGCGATCGCCACGATCAGCCAGGTCCTCGCGATCCCCGCGAAACGCACGAAGACGACCGTCGTGTCCTTCCTCACCCATCCCGAAGCCGAGGCGCTCGTCGCGGCCCCTGACACCAGCACCTGGATCGGGCGACGCGACCGGCTGCTGCTGCACCTGGGCGTCCAGACCGGGCTGCGGGTCAGCGAACTGGTCGGCCTGCGCGTCGACAGCGTCCAGATCGGCCCACGCAGCCAACTCGAATGCCTCGGGAAAGGGCGCAAGCAACGCATCATCCCGTTACAGAGGAACACCGTGAAGCTCCTAACCGCGTGGATCATTGACCTCTCGCCCGTCGCAGAGACCCCGTTGTTCCCCACCAGCACCGGCACGCCGCTGACCAGGGCCGCCGTCGGCAAGCTCGTCGCTCGGCACACCGCCACCGCGACCGAGCACTGCCCGAGCCTGGGCGGGAAGAACATCACTCCGCACACGCTGCGGCACACCTGCGCGATGAGCCTCCTGCACGCTGAGATCGACACCGCGAGCATCGCGCTCTGGCTCGGTCACGCGAACATCCAGACCACGCAGGTCTACCTCCACGCCGACCTCGAACTCAAGCGGCGGGCCTTGGAGCGGATTCCTACGGTCGACGAACGGCCCCCGGCCCGCTACCAAGCGTCGGACGCTCTCATTGCGTTCCTCGCGAACCGGTGACCCCGACACGGTGATGTTGATCGGCGCGACGTCTCACCCCGCCAGATCAGCGAGGCAGACGGAGCCGGTCAACATAACCATGAGGGCGACATACCATCGCTTATGCGGAAGTTCGCATAAGCGATGTAGTTGGTGAGGTTGCGGAACCCGAGGGCGGAGCCGCGGAGGTTCTCGAGGCGGCCGTTGATGGCCTCGGTGGGTCCGTTGGACTTGCCGGGGCGGTCGAAGTAGGCCAGCACGTCGGCGGCTTCTTCAGCGTCCGTCCGAGCGTGGTGAGCTCGGTCAGCGCTGTGGGGACGCCGTGGGCAACGGACTCGATCAGCTTGCTCATGAGCTCGCGGCCTCTGGTGCGGTCGGGTTCTCGGTAGGCGGTGATCATCCGCTGGTAGATCCCCCAGGTCGCCTCAACCTCGACGTGCTCGTCGGTCGCGAAGAGTGCGGGCAGTCGGTCCTTCTGTTTGTTGGCTCTTCACAATCCAGGGTGTAGTTGGGGTCTGAAGCCGCCGGACTCCAGCAGCGATCTGGCGATGTAGTTGGTCAGGTTGCGGAACCCGAGCGCGGAGCCGCGCAGGTGCTCGAGCCGTCCGTTGATCGCCTCGGTCGGTCCGTTGGACGTGCCAGGCCGGTCGAAGTAGGCGAGGACGTCGTCGGCACGCTGCTGGAGGGTCCGCCCGAGCGTGGTCAGCTCGATGAGTGCCTTCGGGACGCCGTGACTGACCGAGTCGATCAGCTTGACCATGAGCTCACGGCCCCTGGACCGGTCAGGTTCACGGTAGGCGGCGATCATCCGTTGATAGATCCCCCAGGTTGCCTCCACTTCGACGTGCGCGTCGCCGTGGGTCTCAAAGAGGTCGGCGAGTCGGTCCTTCTGCTTGTCGGTGAGCAGGTCGGCGCCGGTGTGCAGGGTCCGCCGTGCTCGGTAGAGCGGGTCGTCCTTGCGGCCGCGGTGCCCGTGGATGATCTGCTGGATCCGACGTCGACACCGGTCGAGGGCATCGCCGGCCAGGCGGACGACGTGGAAGGGGTCCATGACGGCAACCGCGTCGGGGAGCTCCTCGGCGGCGGCGGTCTTGAAGCCGGTGAATCCGTCCATCGCGACGACGTCAATCTTGTCGCGCCACACCTTGGGCCGTGCGGCAAGCCAGGTCTTGAACGCCTGCTTCGAGCGGCCCTCGACCATGTCCAACAGCCGGGCCGGCCCGCTACGCTTACGGATTGGGGTGAGGTCGACGATGACGGTGACGTACTTGTCGCCGCGCCTGGTGTGCCGCCACACGTGCTCATCGACCCCGACCACGGTGACGCCCTCGAACCGGGCCGGGTCGCCGATCAGGACCCGTTTCCCCTCGGCCAGGACCGCGTCGTTGGCGGTGTTCCACGCCACCGCCAGGCCCTCGGCGACGCGGGCCACGGTCAGGTGCTGACACACCAGGGCTTCTAACGCCCACCGCAGGCCCCGACGCGAGAGCTTCGCCCGCGGCTCCGCCGCCTGGCTGGTGTCCTGGCGCCACACCTTCCCGCACCCGGTGCACCGGTAGCGGCGGACCGTGACCTCCAAGGTCGTCGGCCGCCAGCCCCACGGTTCGTGCGCCAACCGCCGCACCACGGTGTCGCGAGGGACGCCCTCGCACCCACAGCGGCGGCACCACTCATCCGCCTCGACGACCCGGCAGGCCAGGACCGCACGATGAGGCTCGAGCCGTTGCCCGGTCACCTCCAGCCCGAGCTCGTCCAGGCGGCAGAACGTGGTCAGGTCAGGGCGGGCGAAGGTAGCGTCAGACATGTCGAGGTCTTCCAGATGGGTGGTGTCAGAACTTCCATCTTCGGGAGACCTCGACCCCTACCCGGTCACCGACGCGCCGCCACCTACACCCTCATCTGTGAAGAGCCACTAAACGCGTCGGACATAGATATTCTCCTGAGCCCGGATCCACCGCCCGGGTTTCTGTGTAGGTGTTTGGCTTTGTCGGGTGGGTGATCGGCTGGTGGGCATGGGGTGGCCGCCGGTTTGTCCGGCTCTTCCACGTGGGTCCCTGCTCGTGCCTGCTGGAGGCGGGTGGTCAGGGTCTGGCTGCGGTGGGTGGTCCGCAGGTGCTGGCGAACAGCTGTTCCCAGCCGTCCTGCCAGGGCCAGTCCCGTGGCAGGTGCAGGACCAGCCGCCTAGCGGAGCTGGCGATCCTGGCCGGGACGGTGATCAGGTGTCTGCGGATGGTGGCGGTGGTGGCCTTGGCGTGGAACACGGACGCGATCGCGCCGGCGGCGCGGGTCAGGTTGAACCCGATCGCGGCCAGCACCAGCCAGGCACCATTGGCCGAGAACGAGGATGAGGGTAGGTGGGCCAGCGGACCGGCCCGAAGGTCGGCGTGGACCTGCTCGATGATGGCGTGGCCGCGGTGGGTGGTCTCGGCCTGCAGCATCGGCAGAGAGGTGTCGGTGAACACGGCGTGGTGACGGTAGGTGGCGAACAGCTCCCCCTGCCCGGCGGGGATGCTGGCCGGGTTGAGCCGTTTGACCCGGCGCACGATCAGCCGCCCGTCGAGGTGCTCGGACTTGGTGCGGGAGGTGAACGCGGTGAACGGGATCTCGGCCACCTCGGCGTCGGAGACCAGCCGCTGCTCGTCCTCGTCCCAGATCGCGTTCGGGTACTGGATCGGGGTCCACGCCGTTTCGTCGTCGATGGCCGAGATCGCCCGCAGCACAGCGGGGTTCATCCGGGCGGTGATCGAGACCTTCGCCCCGGCCCGGCGGGCCGCGGCGACCACGTCATGGCTGAAGTAGGCCGAGTCCGCGCGCACGATCACCAGCCCCGTCGCACCGCACCGTTTCGTCGTGGCCAGCGCGTCGGCGACCAGCCGGGCCGCGCCGCGGGCCGAGTTCGCGGACCCCTTACGCAGCCGGGTCGCCGCGATCAGCGGCGCACTGGTCGGGGTGGACACCGTCGCGATCAACGCGTTGAGCCCCTTGACCCCGCTGTACCCGTACCCGGCGCCCTGCTTGGTGTACCCGTGGGTGGCCTT
>JBPCOF010000172.1:0-7804 GCA_051000515.1 Geodermatophilaceae bacterium | reverse complement strand
TCCGGGGAATCCGGGAGAGTTCGCGGGTACAGCCGGAGGCCTCGGTTGCGGCCATGCACACGCGTTGGTGGATGCTCTCGCGCTACGACTCGGCCCTGGTCACGACCGCGGACGGGACGGCTCAGTCCTGGTACCAGCGCGATCCTGCGACGTTCCGCTCCATGCTCGCGCGCAGCATCGCCCTGCACCAACGGGCCGCCCGGGAATGGCCCGCTCTCGCCGCGCAGTACAAGGCCGCTCTGCCGGAGCTCACCTCACCGCAGGCATGGGACAAGACTTTCGGCCTGCACTGACGCGGTGCGGCCCGAGTTGCCTGTGCTGAGAGGGTCTATCCGCAACCGCTCTCAGCGTTTGCGTAACAGCGTGAGTCCATCGGCAATCGGGAGCAGCACTGTCTCCCAACGACTGTCGGCGATGAGCCCGTCGTTCAGGGCAATGACGGCCTCGTCATCGGCACTGGTCTCGGCGGTCCGGAGCACCCGTCCGCCTCGCAGCATGTTGTCCAGCAGGACAAGTGCGTTGGTCTTCATCAGCGGGTACAGCGCGGCGACGTACCCGGCGTACCCGGTCTTGTCCGCGTCGACAAAGGCGAAGTCGTACGTCGGCTGCTCGGGCAGCGCCGCGAGTGTCTCTGCAGCCGGTCCGATCCGCAGCTCGATCCGGTCGGAGACACCGGCCCGCTCCCAGTGACGGCGGCCGATCGCGGTCCACTCCGCGTTGATGTCGGAGCACAACAGTGAACCGTCCTCGGGCAGCGCTCTGGCCACAGCCAGGGCCGACAGGCCGGTGAACGTCCCGATCTCGATCGCCCGGCGAGCGTTGACCGATCGGGCGAGCAGGGTCATGAGGGCCGCCTGATCGGGGCCGATCTGCATGTTGACCTCGGGCATCCCGGCGGTCTCGGCGATCAGCGCAGCCATCACCTCGTCGGGCGGCTCGGTGTGCGCCATCACGTAGTCAGACATGGCGGGACTGATCAGCGACGACCTCGGTGTCATAGCGTCTGATCATGGCCCACGCAGACGACCTTCCGCACCAGCTGTCGGAATACCTGCGCAAGGATCCGCTGGCTTCCCACCTGGGCATCGAGATCGACGTGATCAGGCCCGGGTACGCACGGGCACGCATGACTGTCCGCGCGGAGACGCTGAATGCCCACGGTGTCGCGCACGGCGGTGCCACGATGTCGTTGGCCGACACAGCGTTCGCGGCCGCATCCAACAGCCATGGCAGGCAGGCGCTGGCCGTGGACCTGCACACCGAGTTCCTCTCGGCCGGCGCTCTGGGTGAGGTTCTGGTTTCCGAGGCCGAGGAGCTGAGCCTGACTCGGCGGATGGCCGTCTACCGGGTCAGCGTGCTTGCCGAATCCGATGGCCGACGCGTGGCCGAAGTCCTGGCCAGGGTCTACCGACGAGACGATCCACTCCCATGAGCACGGATCGGATCCTCGCAGTCCGCTCGGTCGTCGTCGGCCAGGGAGCGCAGCCGTGACCCGGATCGCGGTGGTCGGTCTCGGTCTGATCGGTGGATCCTTGGCGCTGGCTGCTCGGCAGGCCGGGCATGCCGTCCTCGGCTGGGACGCCGACCCTCGCACCCGCGAAGAGGCTGCGGGAAGGGGGCTGACGATCTCGACGGACCTGTCCTCGGCGGAGGTAATCGTCCTCGCCGTGCCCGTGCCCGCGCTGACCAAAGGTTTGCCCGCCCTGCTCGCCAGCGTGCGGCTGCCGGACGGGGCGACGATCACCGATGTCGCGTCGGTCAAGCAGCCGGTGGTCGCCGCCATGCGAGCCGCCGGGCTGTTGGCGCGCTACGTCGGCGGTCACCCGATGGCAGGCACCGAACGGTCCGGTTTCCCAGCCGCCACTGCGGACCTGTTCACCGGCGCACGATGGGCGCTCTGCCTGGACGATGACAGCAGTGACAGCCAGCTGAGCCGGTGGCTCGAGGTTGCAGCGGTGTTGACCGGCCTCGGTGTCGAGATGCTTGCGCTGACACCCGCCGAGCACGACACCGCCCTGGCCGTGGTCAGCGGGGTGCCACACCTGCTGGCGCTGGCGCTGGCCGCATCGGCACAGCGGTACGGACCTCTGGCCAGGACGCTGGCAGCGGGCAGCTTCACCGATCTGACCCGGGTGGCCGCAACTGCTCCGACGCTGCTGGAATCGGTCACCCTGGGGAACGAGCCCGCCGTACGGGCGGCTCTTCGGCTCGTCCAGGAACAGCTCGACCGACCGTGGAAGGAGCTCATCGAAGCAGGGCATGCAGCCCGAAAGTCCTTGTCCAACACTGTCATCGCCGACCGGACGACTAGTGCGGAAGTGTCCGTGGTTGGCGCCAGACAGCTTCTCGAGCTGTGCCGGGGCGGCGCGGTGATCGAGACGGTGGACATCGGCGCCGGCCTGATCGGGTATCGGAGCCCGACACCGTCGTAGCGACTCAACTCAGACCTTTGCTCCTCGGTGGTCATGCCCCACCAATGACTTCGGCCTGCGCGGACTAGAGGTTGCCCCGCGCCTCTTGTTCGCGCTCGATGGCCTCGAACAGCGCCTTGAAATTGCCCTTTCCGAAGCCCAGCGAGCCATGCCGCTCGATCATCTCGAAGAACACCGTGGGCCGGTCACCGATCGGCTTGGTGAAGATCTGCAGCAGGTAGCCGTCTTCGTCGCGGTCGACCAGGATGCCGCGGCCCTGCAGCTCCTCGACCG
Organism: Geodermatophilaceae bacterium; assembly: GCA_051000515.1. Taxonomy (GTDB): domain Bacteria; phylum Actinomycetota; class Actinomycetes; order Mycobacteriales; family Geodermatophilaceae; genus JACCQS01. The sequence goes on along the minus strand of JBPCOF010000172.1, from coordinate 5,099 downwards.
GGACGCGGACCTTGCCGATCCTCGCGCGTAGCTCCGGGTTCTCGTAATAGGAGTCCGGCGTGGCCAGGAACTCCACGCCCTCGGCGCGCATGGCATCGACGGTACGGAGGATGTCGTTCGTGGCCAGAGCGAGGTGCTGCGCACCAGGGCCGCCGTAGAACTCCAGGAACTCGTCGATCTGGGACTTCTTCTTCGCGATCGCCGGCTCGTTGAGCGGGAACTTGACCCGGTGGTTGCCGTTGGCCACGACCTTGGACATCAGCGCGGAGTAGTCAGTGGCGATGTCGTCGCCGATGAACTCCGCCATGTTCACGAAGCCCATCACCTTGTTGTAGAAGCCGACCCACTCATCCATCTTGCCGAGTTCGACGTTGCCGACGACGTGGTCCAACGCCTGGAAGAGCCGTTTAGGAGCGCCCTCGCGCTTGATGTACCCGGACGTACGCGTCGCGAAGCCGGGGAGGTACGGACCGCTGTACTGCGACCGGTCGACCAGGGTGTGCCGGGTGTCGCCGTACGCAGCGATTGCGGCCGTACGCACGATGCCGTGCTCATCGGCGATGTCGTGCGGCTCAACGAGAATGGTGGCGCCCTGAGCGCGGGCCTGCTCGATGCACTTGTCCACATCGGGGACCTCGAGGGCGATGTCGCTGACGCCGTCGCCGTGCGCTCGGTGGTGGTCGAGCAGCGGGCTGTCCGGAGCGACCCCGCCGGTGATCACGAAGCGGCAGGAACCGCTCTTCAGCACGTAGGCCTTGTGGTCCCGGTTGCCGTTCTCCGGACCGGAGTAGGCGACCAGGTCCATCCCGAAGGCGGAGCTGTAGAAGTGCGCGGTCTGGGTGGCGTTGCCGACGATGAAGGTGACGGCATCCCAGCCGGTCACCGGGAACGGGTCGGCGGCGGCGTCGTAGTCGACCAGGCCTACGAGTTGCTTGAGCTGGTCGGCGCTCAGGTCTGCGGCCCGCTCGTCCGGGGTGAGATCGATTCGCGAGGTGTCAACGCTCATCCTCCCAGGATCGCCGACTATCAGTGATCGGACAACAGTTGTGGTCCCTGCCGCCCATTCTGCCCAATCGTCACACCGGTATCGGCGATTAGCTATGCACATTGCCCAGTCGCACTGCCGGCATTGCACCCGTTCTGCACGTATTGCACCCAACGAATCACGTGCAGCGCATGCGGGACGGGTGGAGTGCGGCTACCAACTCACCTGGTCAGGGCATCAGGTCGGCCAGGGGGAGGCTGACTGTGGCGGTGAGTCCCTGCCCTGCTTGGGTTTCCAGGGTTACCTCGCCGCCGAGAGCGGTGACCGTGGACTCCACGATGGAAAGCCCGAGCCCGCTGCCGCCCCGATGCCGCGAGCGGGCCGGATCGGCGCGGTAGAAGCGCTCGAATGCGCGCTGCTCGACCTCGGGCGGCATCCCCGCCCCATGATCGATCACCCGTAGGACGCCGTACGCGTCAGTCGTGCGTACCTCGATCGAGACCGGTGACCCAGCAGGCGTGTGCACCAGCGCGTTGGCCACGAGGTTCGAGATCACCTGGCGCAGCCGGTCGACATCGCCAAGGACGACGACCGGTGTGGCCGGCGCCGGTCCGGTGATCTCGCGCTCGGGATCGCGTACGGAGGCATCCGTGGCCGCGTCCACGGCCAGCTGGGTCAGGTCGACCGGCCTTCGTTCGAGGGCACGTCCCTGGTCGAGGCGGGCGAGCAGAAGCAGATCGTCGACCAGCCGCCCCATTCGAATGGCTTCACTCTCGGTGCGGCCCATGGCTTCCTCGAGTTCGCCCTCGCCACGCAGTCCGCCGGCGCGGTAGAGTTCGGCGTACCCACGGATCGTGGTGACCGGCGTCCGGAGCTCGTGGGAGGCATCGGCAGCGAACCGGCGCAGGCGCTGCTCCGAGCGACCACGGGCATCGAAGGCGGCCTCGATCGAGGACAGCATGCCGTTCAAGGACCGGCCGAGTGCTCCGGCCTCGGTCTTGGCCGGCGCCTCGGGAACCCGGTGCGTGAGGTCTCCGCCGGCGATGGCCGATGCCGTGGCGGTCATCTGCTTGATCGGTCGGATCCCGAGCCGGATGACCCACCACGCCACCAGTGCCAACACGGCAAGGATCGCGGCCGTGGTGAGCAGGGCGACCGCGGTCACCCGCGCGACCGTGGCATCGACCGGCCTCAGCGGCAACGCCAGGATGATGGCGCCGTCGGACCCCGGCTCGGGATAGGCCAGGAGGCGCAGCCGGACCTCCCCGTTGTCGAAGGTGTACGGCGTACTCGTCTCGGCGGCCCGCCAGGCCTGCGGCCATTCGATGTCGGGAAGTGCGGAATCGCCGATGTCGGGCGTGGAGATCGCGATCTGCGTGCCGTCCGGATAGCAGATCAAGACGTAGAGCGCGGTGAGTCGCGGGCCGCCGTCCGGCTCGCCGTTCGGTCCACCGCCGCCGTCGTAGGGATCGGGGCGTGGAAGGGAGTCCAGCCGGTTCAAGGGGCCCTGAGCATCCTCGAGCTGTTGGTCGAGTTGCGCGAGCAGGGAGTTGGAGGTGCTCTGCACGACCACGAACGCAGCCAGCGACAGGAGGACACCGATCAACAGCGTGCCGGCCAGCACCCGGGTTCGGAGCGTCACCGGCTAGCCGGCCGTACGTAACGTGTAGCCCACTCCTCGAACCGTATGGATCAGCTTGGGTTCCATCGCATCCACTTTGCGCCGTAGGTATCCGATGTAGGTCTCGACGATCCCGCCGTCCCCGCCGAAGTCGTAGTTCCAGACCCGGTCCAGGATCTGGGCCTTCGACAGCACTCGACCTGGGTTCAGCATGAAGTAGCGCAGCAGGTTGTACTCCGTCGGCGAGAGAGCCAGTTCCTCGCCGGCCCGGCGTACCTGATGTGCGTCGTCGTCCATCTCCAGATCGGCGTAGGTCAGCACCGTGCTCTTCTCCCGCGCGAGCCCGGCGCGGCGGAGCAGGGCCCGGATCCGGGCGACCAGCTCCTCGAGGCTGAACGGCTTCACCAGGTAGTCATCGCCACCCAGGGTCAGCCCCCGGACCTTGTCCTCGGTGGCATCCCGAGCGGTCAGGAACAGCACCGGCACCCGGCTGCCGGCCGAGCGCAGCCGCCGGCAGACCTCGAAGCCGTCGATGTCGGGAAGCATTACATCAAGGACGACCAGATCGTGGTCACTGCCCACGGCGGCGTCGTACCCGGCACTGCCGTTGGCCGCCTCCCCCACCTGGAAACCGTTGTGCCGCAAGGCGGCAGTGAGCATCGAGCGCAGATTGTCCTCGTCCTCGACGAGCAGTAGCCGTTCCCCGGTCATGGTCCTAGCCTGGCAGGCGAACCTGAGGGTTTCCTGTGAACAAGCCGGAGGGAGACGTGGAGCACCTCGAGCCAATGAGATCCTGAGTTCGCGCGCCCAGAGATGGTGATGATGCTGCGGCAGTGGTTCGAGGTCCGCTGGGTCAAGGCCACGCCCATGACAGGCGCAGTAGCAACCAACACTTCGCAAGAGGTGGCGGCGGCCGCGACGCAAAATCTACTGCGCTTGCTGGCTACGGGCCGCACGGACGAGGCGGTCGGTCGACTGCTGGGGGTGAGCCCTCGCACCATCCGTCGGCGAGTCTCCGAACTGGAGACCGCGGCCGGAGCCACGAACAGGTGCCGGCTGAACAAGGACCGAGAGGAATCAGTGTTGTGAAGCACCTGATCAAGGGCACCGTGACCTGCATCACCGCAACCTTGTTTGCGGTGCTCGTCATCGCGACTCCGGCTCAAGCCACGTGCTATCCATATGATCCGACGTCAGCGGACAACTCCGTGGAATGCGGCGGTGGCGGCGCCGGATGTGTCATCAAAGGCCAGGGAAGATGCGCGTGAGGGCCGGCTAGGCCAGGCCGCTGTCCGCGCGGGGCGGCGGCCTTTCCCGCTTGTGCCCGAATGTGCAAGCCTTGACCCGTGGGCGACGAAGTCGAGGCGGTCGAGTACACCCGCGAACACCGTCGCGAGTACCGCGCCAAGGTCCGTACCTGCCTCGACGTCTTCGAACGCATGTTGGCCCAATCGAGCTTCGACTTCGAGAAGCCGTTGACCGGGATGGAGATCGAATTCAATCTCGTCGACTCGGACTGGCAACCGGCGATGTCCAATGCCGCCGTGCTCGAACAGATCGCCGACCCCAACTACCAGACCGAGATCGGCGCGTACAACATCGAGTTCAACGTCCCGCCGCGCCGGCTACCCGGAACCAGCGCGCTGGAACTCGAGGCCCATCTGCGGGCCAGCCTCAACGCAGCGGAGAGCAAGGCGAACTCCCAGGGCGCGCACATCGTGATGATCGGGATCCTGCCGACCGTGATGCCCGAGCACTTCGAGGGCGCCTGGATGAGCTCGTCCACCCGGTACGAGGCACTCAACGCCTCGATCTTCTCCTCCCGCGGCGAGGATCTGATCATCGACATTTCGGGACCGGAACCGCTGACAGCGCAGTCGCCGACGATCGCACCGGAATCGGCCTGTACGAGCATGCAGTTGCACCTGCAGGTCGCTCCGCACGAGTTTGCCGCGAACTGGAATGCCGCCCAGCTGCTGCTCGGCCCGCAGCTGGCGATGGGTGCGAACTCGCCGTACTTCTTCGGACATCAGTTGTGGGCTGAGACCCGCGTCGAGTTGTTCGCCCAGGCCACCGACACCCGGCCGGAGGAACTCAAGAACCAGGGAGTACGCCCGCGAGTGTTCTTCGGCGAGCGGTGGATCACCTCGATCTTCGATCTCTTCGAGGAAAACGTCCGCTACTTCCCGTCGCTGCTTCCCGAGATCACCGAGGAGGATCCGCTCGCCGAGCTCGAGGCCGGCCGTGCGCCGCGGTTGCAGGAACTCCGGCTGCACAATGGGACCATCTACCGCTGGAACCGCCCGATCTACGACATCGTGGACGGCACCCCGCATCTGCGGGTGGAGAACCGGGTCCTGCCCGCGGGTCCCACGGTCGTCGACATCATGGCCAACTCGGCGTTCTATTACGGCGCCCTGCGGGTGTTGTCCGAAGAGGACCGTCCAGTGTGGACGAAGATGACCTTCGCCACCGCCCACGAGAATTTCATCG
>JBPCOF010000213.1:0-25090 GCA_051000515.1 Geodermatophilaceae bacterium | reverse complement strand
ATGCCTGGCTGGCCGCCGGAGATCCTGCCGGCGCCGATGTCCGGGGCGAGAGCAACGCTTATCGCGGGGAGAGCATGGGCGGCGACATCGTGCAGCAGTGCGCCGCCGGGCTGATCCGGATTCGCCGAACCGCTGACGGGCTCGCCTTCGCCGCGCCGCCGTTGCTGCGCGACGGACCGGTCGACGACGCGCTGCTGGAGCGGATCGCCGCCATGCTGGGCATCGCGCGAGCCGACATTGTGGACGCTCAATGGGCCGACAACGGACCGGGTTGGGTGGCCGTCCTGCTCGAGAGCGCCGAAGCCGTGCTCGCTCTGCGGCCGGGCTTCGTCGACCTCGACCTGGGCGTCGTGGGTCCGTACCCACCAGGATCGTCGCACGCCTTTGAGGTACGCGCGTTCTTTCCGAAAGACCGTGCCACCGTGGAGGATCCGGTTACCGGCAGCTTGAATGCCTCGCTCGCGCCATGGCTGCTACGAACCGGTCGGGCAACCGCGCCGTACGTCGTCAGCCAGGGAACGGTTCTGGGTCGCGCCGGACGCGTCCACGTCTCGGTCGACGTCGATGGCGCCATCTGGGTCGGTGGCGGCACCGTGACCTGCATCTCCGGAGAAGTCGACGTCTGACCGCCAGCGCATATTGCGGATCCGGTCTGCTTAGGTAAGGCTTGCCTACCTCATCGGTGACACGGCGTGCGGTGGACCAGCCTTGCGTCGTCGTCCACCTCGCATCCTTCCCGCTTTGGAGATCGTTCGATGAATCGAAGCCTGCTCGTCCGGCTCAGCCTCACGGCGACGGCCGGAGCCGTACTGCTCACCGGCTGCAGCGGTAGCGGTTCGGCCGGCGACGGCGCGGCTGGAGGTGACGAGGGCTCGATCGCGGTCGCGGCCAGCGACGATGCCTGTGCGGTCGACGTCGCAGAACTGCCGGCCGGTACGCACACCTTCTCGGTGACCAACAATGGCAGCCAGGTGACCGAGTTCTACATCTACGCCGACGGTGACCGGGTCATGGGCGAGGTGGAGAACATCGGGCCCGGACTGAGCCGCGACCTGATCGTCGAGTTGGCGGCCGGCGACTACCAGACAGCTTGCAAGCCAGGAATGATCGGTGACGGCATCCGCAACGACCTGGCTGTCACCGGCGAGGCCGAGCGGCTCACCGAGGACGAGTTGCTCGCCCAGGCCACCGAGGACTACTCCCGGTACGTACAGAGCCAGACCGTCGCATTGACCGAGAAGAACGACGAGTTCGTCGCCGCCGTCGTGGCCGGTGACATCCCCGGAGCCAAGTCGCTGTTCCCGATCGCACGTACGTACTGGGAGCGGATCGAACCGGTCGCGGAGATCTTCGGCGACCTCGACCCGGCCATCGACGGCCGTGAGGGCGAACAGGCCGAGGGCGAGGAGTTCACCGGCTGGCACCGGCTGGAATTCGACCTGTGGGTGCTGGGTGATGTATCCCAGTCCGGGCCGATCGCTGAGAAGCTGCAGGTCGACGTGGCCGAGGTGGTCGAGCTGGCCAACGCCACCGACCTGTCACCGATTCAGCTGGCCAATGGAGCCAAGGAGCTGCTCGACGAGATCGCCACCGGCAAGATCACCGGCGAAGAGGACCGCTACTCCCACACCGACCTGTGGGACTTCGCTGCCAATCTCGAGGGCAGCGAGGCTGCCGTACAGGCCCTGCGTCCGGCGCTGGAGGAGCGTGACCCGGAGTTGGTCGCCGCACTGGACACGGAGTTCGCGAACGCTACGGCCGCGCTCGAGGTGCACCGTTCCGGCGACGGCTGGCAACTGCACGACCAGCTCACCGAGGACCAGCTTCAGGTGCTTTCCGACGCGATCAACGCCCTGGCCGAAGAGGTCAGCCAGGTCGCCGGGGTGATCGCCGGGTGATGATGAGCGAAGAATCGACGCCGGATCGGGGGTCGGAGCCCCGTCCTGGGCTGTCCCGGAGGCGGTTGTTCGGGTTGGCCGGGGCGGGTACGGCCGGCGTGCTGACCGGCGGCGGAGTCGGTTTCCTGCTCGGCGATGCAGCAGCCGGCGGTCCGGGCGGGCCCGGAACCCGTACGGCCTCCGGGTACGGCGAACTGGCCGCGGCGACCGACTTCGAAGGCGCACACCAGGCCGGGATCGTCACCCCGGCTCAGGACCGGCTGCACTTCGCCGCCTTTGACATCGTCACCGACGACCGCGCGGAACTGCAGGCGTTGCTCCAGGAGTGGACGGCGGCAGCCCGCCGGTTGACTCGAGGCCAGGCGGCCGGCGAGGGCGGCGCCATCCCGGATGTACCGGAATTCCCCCCGGACGACACCGGCGAAGCGCTCGACCTCCCGGCCAGCGGCCTGACGATCACTATCGGATTCGGTCCGGGCATGTTCGTCGGGCCGGATGGCACCGACCGGTTCCGCCTGGCTGCGTGGAAACCCCAAGCGCTGGAGGACCTCCCGTCGTTTCCCGGCGACACCCTGCGGCCGGGGATCAGCGGCGGCGACCTCTGCATCCAGGCCTGCGCCCACGACCCGCAGGTCGCCGTGCACGCGGTGCGCAATCTGGCCCGGATCGGCTTCGGCGTGGTGTCGGTTCGCTGGTCCCAGCTCGGGTTCGGCCGTACGTCGTCCACGTCGGTCGACCAGCAGACGCCGCGAAACCTGTTCGGGTTCAAGGACGGTACGAACAATCTGAAGGCCGAGGCCGGCGCGGCCGTCGAGGACAACGTCTGGGTGCAGCCCGGCGACGGGCCCGAGTGGCTCACCGGCGGCTCGTACGTCGTGAGCCGCCGCATCGCCATGACGATCGAGACCTGGGACCGCACCTCGCTGGTCGAGCAGGAGCAAATCGTCGGCCGGACCAAGGGCGAGGGCGCCCCGCTGGGTACTGGCAAGGAGTTCGACCCCGTCGACCTGACCGCGACCTCGATTCCGGAGAACGCGCACATCCGGCTGGCCAGTCCGCAGTCCAACGAGGGTTCGGCCCTCCTGCGGCGGGGGTACAGCTTCGTCGACGGGACCACCGAGTTGGGTCGCCTGGACGCTGGGCTGTTCTTTCTCGCCTACCAGCGCGACCCGCGTACCGGGTTCATCCGGGTGCAGGGAAATCTTCGGACCGATCTGATGAACGAATACATCCGGCACACCTCGAGCGCGATCTTCGCCTGCCCGCCCGGTGTCGATGGCCCGGACGACTACTGGGGCCGCGCCCTATTCGAGTGACCGCAAGGGGCGGGGCAACGCTGGAGCTACCGGACGTTGTGCGCATCATGCTTATCCGGTTAGCTCCGTTGGCGTTGCGGGTCGTGTCGAGGCACCCTGCCCTGCGCGGGACCTGTGTCGGCGCGGTAGACGGCACCCTGCCGCATCCGCTCGGGCAAGAATGACGGCATCGGAAATCGACTGAACCATGTGCAGCTGATTTGTTGATCACCCGGCTGCAGACGGTTCACTCAACCGCAAACCCCAGTCCGACGACTGGCCGCGACCAGCCAGCAGGCACAGCGGAGGCAACCGGATAAGCACGATGGGCATAACGTGCGCCGCCAAGGCCGTTTTCCGGGACGTTGTGCGCATAACGCCCCGGATTGGGGGTGCGTTGAGCGACCGTGTCCGCCAACGCCGTGAGTACTTCCGAGCAGCCGCCGTCGATCAGCAGCGTGGCGAACTCGTCACCTCGGGTCGGGCCCCGGTTGATGATCACCACCGGGATGTCTCGGCGCAGCCGCGCCCGTCGTACGAACCGCAGGCCGGACATCACCGTCAGCGAGGACCCGGCGACCAGCAACAGATCCGCACCGTCGACCAGATCGAAGGCAGCCTCGACCCGGCTGCGAGGGACGTTCTCGCCGAAGAAGACCACGTCCGGCTTGAGCCGCCCACCGCAGGCCGTACAACCGGCGATCCGGAACCCGGCCACGTCGGCCAACACCGCGTCACCGTCGGGGGCAGTCTCGATCGCCGCGCCGAGCCGCTCGGCGAAGCCCGGGTTGAGGGCGGCCAGTCGGTCCTGCAGTTCATACCGAGGGGTACGGGCCGCGCATTCCAGGCAGATCACGTCGGCGATCCGGCCGTGCAGGTCGATCACGTTCTGGCTCCCGGCCGCCCGGTGCAGGTCGTCGACGTTCTGGGTGATCAGGGCGCGGACGACGCCGAGTTGTTCCAGCTCGGCCATCGCCAGGTGTCCGTCATTCGGGACCGCCCGGGTCATCCGCGCGTACCCGACATGGCTGCGCGCCCAGTACCGCTGCCGAGCCTGCTCGCCGCTGCAGAACTCGGTGATCGTCATCGGCGTACGACGCGGCGAACCGGGGCCGCGGTAGTCCGGAATGCCGGAGTCCGTGCTGATACCCGCACCGGTCAGCGCGACGGCCCGACCGGAGCCGAGCAGCGCCGCCAATTCCTGCGCCGCGGACACGATCACCGTCACCGATCCAGGTTAAGTCGCGACAGGCTGATTCGGTCGGCTGTCGCCTTTTTCCAAGACTGCCGACCACCGACCGTCAAGGATGGGGCCATGGACAACGATGCTCAGGACCACGACGCCCACGCCGCAGCCATAAGGCGCAGCAGCGAACTCGCGGCGACCGTGATCGCCGCGACCCGCCCGGAGCAGCACGACGCCCCGACGCCATGTACGGACTTCTCCGTCGCCGACGTGATCAACCATCTCGCCTTTGGTTTCGAGATGGCGCGCCGCTCCGGGGTTCGTGAGAACTGGGACCCGAACTGGCAGCCGGACAGCATCGCGCCAGCGCTGGACGGGGTTCCGGCCGCCGAATGGGCCGCGGTCTGCGGACGGGAGGCGCCGCGTACGGCGCAGGCCTGGGCCGATCCCAGCGCCTGGGAAGGTGAGTCGACCATGGGCTCCTCGGCGATGCCCGCGGCGATGGTCGGGTCGATGATGACTGCCGAGTTCGTCGTACACGGTTGGGACCTGGCGACCGCCACCGGTCAGCCGTACGACCCGCCCGACGAGGCCGTGCAGGCTGCGATCGCCGGCGTCGAGCCGATGTTGGAGATGGGCCGGGACGGCGGCTCGTACGGCGCCGAGGTCACGGTCGAGGGATCAGCGCCGGCGCTGCACCGACTACTGGCCATGACCGGCCGTGACCCGGCTTGGACTCCTGCGCAGAGCCAGCCCAGCCGATAGTCGAAGAACGTCTCCAGGTCCGTGTTGATCATCGGCAAACGGGGGATTCTGTCCGGGCAAACCCGCTGCTTTGCCGATGATCAACTGGATTGGGTTGATCCCGGCCGGTCAGAAGCCGCCGAAGTCCCCGCCGCCGAAGTCCCCGCCGCCGCCGAAGTCCCCGCCGCCGCCGTAGTCGCCGCCGCCGCCGTAGTCCCCGCCGCCGTAGCCGCCACTCATGTCGCCGCCGCCGGCCTCGTAGCCACCGCCATCGCCGTACCCCCCAGAATCGCCGTACCCGCCGTCGCCACTGGCGTCTCCGCCGCCGTCACCGCCTGAATCACCGCCTGAGTCTCCGCCGCCGTCACCGGATTCGGCCCCGTCGCCGTACCCTTCGGAGTAACCCTGTTCGAAGGACTCCGTCGAGGGAACGCCGGCCATCCCGCCGAACATCGCGCTGAACAGGAACACCGAGCCCAGGCCCCAGGCGCCACCGATCAGTGCCGGGCGCCACCACGGTTCGCTGTACCAGCCCTGGGGGACCGGTCGACCGGCCACCCGACCGCCCGGGTAGTAGTGCTGGTTGCGCTCGCTGGGCTTGGGCGAGGCGCCGTAGGTGTGCCCCTCGACGTCGACCTCGCGCTCCTCGGTGACCGCTCCGGCACCCCTCTGGCCATTGATCTCCGGGAGTGGTGGGCCGGGGTCGAGATCCATCGCCGTACGCGCGGCTCGTACGTAGTAGAGCCCCTCGACAGCGGTCTGGGTGACCAACCGGCTCTGCGCGACAGTGCGGGCCTGGTCCAGCTGCGAGCCGGCCGCGATGTAGCGCTCAGAGGCATCAGCCAGCGCTTGCTTGGCTGGGCCGTCGACGGCCGAGAGGTTGGACAGCTGGCCACCGAGCAGCTCGTACCAGCGCCGGGCCTCGGCCTTGGCGTCCTCCAGCGAGGTAGCGGCTGCTGCGGTCTGCTTGCGCTTCTGGCTGGACGAGTACAGCGCCATGACGGCGAATACCACCAGCAGGATCAGGATGATCTCCACGGTTGTGCATGCCTCCTCGAGGGGAACAGGCCGATCCTAGGCGCCCGGCTGCTCTGCTCTTGTCAACGTCGAGCTCTGAGCGGGCGTTCCGCTGCAGCAAATGTCCGCCCTTGCCGGTCGGCGCCCTCACCGAGGGTACGAGCAGAGGCGGGCTTCGATCTCGGTCATCGCCGTGAGCGCGTCGATGGTCTGGGCCACGCGGACGGGCTGCGGCTCCGGCACGGGATGCATTCCCACGTAAGGGTCTGACTCGTGCCTCAGAAGTGAGTTCGCCAGCGTCCGCCCGCGGTCAGCGCCCTGTCCACAGTCGACAGACACCGCTCGGGGCGCAGTCTCGACAAATCCGGGCAAGATCGCTTCCAGTACGGCCAGTGCGTCGTGAATGACCACTCCGCTCGCCCGACCGTTTGTCGCCTGGACGTTGCGGGAATGCACAAGCATCGCCCCCGCAGCGGCGCCGACCCGACCGCTCTCGCCGATCCGTGCCACCGCGGCTCGATCCAACCCGGTCAGCCGAGTCACATCCATTCCGACGACCGTGGTCGGCAGTCCGGAGTTCAAGATCTCCTGGGCGGCTTCGGGGTCGGACCAGGCGTTGAACTCGGCGGCATCCTCGGCGTCTCCGGCGCCGTACGACCCGCCCATCACCACCACCCGGTCGATCCGGTCTGCGGCAGCCGGCTCGGTGGCGACCAGCCGAGCGAGGTTGGTGAGCGGTCCGATGGCACACAGGGTGATCGGACGAGACGATTCCTGGAGCAGGTCAGCGAGGAACCGGACTGCGGGTGTCGGCCCGGCCCGTCGATCAGCGGGCGGAAGTTCGACTCCGCCGAGCCCGTTGGCGCCGTGGGCGTGTGTCGCCCGAGGGGCCCGGGGACGTACGAGCGGCCGTTGCGCCCCGGAAGCAACTGGAATCCCGCCCGCGCCGGCCAGTTCGAGGATGCGCAGGGCGTTGTCGGTCGTCTGCCGTACGGAAACGTTGCCGAAGACCGTTGTCACGGCCCGGAGTTCGACCTCCGGACTGGCGAGCGCGACGAGTATCGCGATCGCATCATCGACGCCGGGGTCGGTGTCGATGACCAACACTCTGCGACTCATGATCCGAACTCCCTACCGGTTGCCTCAACCGCGCTGAGCGCCGAGGACACGTCAGCACTGCCTCCATATCGGGTCGCCGCGCCACATCAGCGGAAGACTCCGACGTACCTACCGTGCCAGGCCCCTGAGTCGGAATGAACTGGCCGCTCAGGCCGGAGGTAGCGTGGCCGAGGTGTTCACCACGCGCCCGGAGTTGTCCGGCACCTTCGGGATGGTCGCCAGTACGCACTGGCTGGCAAGTGCGGCCGGCATGGCCATCCTGGAAGAGGGCGGTACGGCGGTCGACGCCGCGGTCGCCACCGGGTTCACCCTCCAGGTCGTCGAACCCCACCTAAACGGTCCGGGCGGCGAGGTGCCGATCCTGTTCGCCCGCCGAGGCGAGACGCCCAATGTCCTTTGTGGACAAGGCGTTGCTCCGGCCGGTGCGACGATCGAGCACTACCGCGACCAGGGCCTCGACCTGATCCCGGGAACCGGACTGCTCGCGCCCGCGATACCCGGAGCAGTGAGTGCCTGGCTGACTTTTCTCCGGGATCACGGAACGCTGCCACTGGATCGGGTCCTGAGGTTCGCGATCGAGTACGCCACGCACGGACACCCGCTGCATCCCCGGGTGGTTGCCACTATCGCCGCGAGCACGGATACCTTCCTGCAGCACTGGCCGACTTCGGCCGAGTTATGGCTCGAGGCCGATGGATGCCCGCCAATGCCAAACGCCCTGTGGCGCAATGTTGTCCTGGCTTCGACGTACCGCCGGCTCCTGGATGCGGCTCGAGCGGCCGGCGGGTCACGTGAGCAGCAGATCGACGCAGCGCTCAACACCTGGCACGAGGGCTTCGTCGCCGAGGCGATCGAGCGGCACGTCCGCACGCCGGTCATGGACGAGTCCGGCGCCCGCCATGCCGGCGTCCTCAGTGCGCACGACCTCGCAACCTGGCGGCCGTCGTACGAGAGTCCGGTCACTCTTGATTGGCGCGGCCACACCGTGTGCAAGGCCGGTCCGTGGAGTCAGGGCCCGGCCTTTCTGCAGGCACTGGAGATCCTCGCCGGCTTATCCGCCGCCGAGGCGCCGTTTGCCAGCGCCGATCAGGTTCATGTCGTCGCCGAAACGGTCAAGCTCGTCATGGCCGATCGGGAGGCGTGGTACGGCGATGCGGGGCCGGTCCCGATCGACGCGCTGCTGTCCGAGACCTACGCCCAGGCGCGCGCCGCGCTGATCGGGGAGGCGGCCGCGATCGGGCTGCGCCCAGGACAGCCTGACGCGGCCGAGGCGCGACTGCCGCGGTACGTCATCGACCCGCCCACTGACACCCGGCACGCCCCAGGAATGGCCGGCGTCGGCGAACCGACCGTGGCCCGAACCCCGGGCGACACGTGCCACCTCGACGTCGTCGACCGGCACGGGACTATCGTGACGGCAACCCCGAGCGGCGGCTGGCTGCAGTCCTCGCCGACCATCCCGGATCTCGGCTTCGCCCTCGGCACAAGAGCCCAGATGTTCTGGCTGGAGCCAGGTCTGGCCAGTTCCTTGACACCGGGCACTCGACCGCGCACGACGCTGAGCCCGACCCTGGTCATGCGCGGGGATGAGCCCACCATGGCCTTTGGCACCCCTGGCGGTGATCAGCAGGAGCAGTGGCAGCTCACCTTCTGGCTCGCCCACAGCCTCGGCGGGATGAACCTCCAGGAGGCCATCGACGCACCCAGCTGGCACACCACGGCATTCCCGTCCTCCTTCGCTCCGCGGGAGATGACCGATGCCGACCTCGTGGTCGAGGATCGGCTGGGAGACGACGTGATGGACGATCTGGAACGGCGCGGGCACCGCGTCGTACGGTCCGGGCCTTGGACCCTGGGCCGGATGTCCGCGGTCAGCCGCGATCCGGAGACCGGAGTCCTGCGCGCGGCGGCCAATCCTCGCGGCATGCAGGGCTACGCCGCCGGCCGCTGACGACCCCTTGACTTTGAGTGCGCTCGAACTCGTAGCGTTCCTGCCATGGAATCAATAGCGGTTCATGGTGTTCAGTTGTGACAGCAAGTCCGGCCAACGGCGATAGAGACGTCCTGCACGGGCCTGCCACCGAACCGGATCGGTACGAACGAGGACTTCAGACCTTGACGGCCGTCGACGGCGAAGCCGGTCAGCGCGTCCTGGAGTCTCTGGCGGACATCGCACCCGCGCTGGCCCAGCACGTCGTGGCCTACGGCTTCGGCGACGTCTACGCCCGCCCCGGGCTCACACCTGGCCAACGGCAACTGGTCACACTGGGCATGCTCACCGCCCTCGGTGGTTGCGAGCCTCAGCTCGAGGTGCACATCGGTGCGGCGCTCAATGTGGGCCTGTCGACGACCGAGATCGTCGAGGCCCTCATCCACGCTGCTGTCTACTGCGGCTTCCCGAAGTCACTCAACGCCATGTCCGTCGCGAAACGCGTCTTCGCGGAGCGGGACCTGCTGCCGGTCACTGCCCGAACAACCGTTTGAGGGCATCGTCGTCGGGCAGCCGAGGGAGGAATCGTGCGAGATCCTGCAGTTCCTCGCCGATTCCTGCCGGTTCTGCATCTTTCGTCGGGCATCCGGCCAGATCGGCGTGGCCTAGCGGGTCGGTGCGGGGTCGGAGGCGTAGTGCCGGGCTGCGGCCTCGGTGGCCACCCGCAACGCCTCGTCATTGGGCCGGAAGCCGCAGCCGGTCAGCCAGGTGGCCAACATCTGGTGCCCGCCGAAGGTGAGGACCGACTCGGGATGGAACTGCACGCCCTCGATCGGCAGGCTGCGGTGCCGTACGGACATCACGATCCCGCTGCGCGTTCGCCCAGTGACCTCGAGCTCGTCGGGCAGGTACTCCTCCGCGGCCGCCAGCGAGTGGTAACGGGTCGCGGTGAACGGCGAGGGCAGCCCGGCCAGCACGCCCACCCCGCCGTGAACCACCTCACTGGTTCGCCCATGTAGCAACTCCGGAGCACGAATCACCATGCCGCCGAAGGCAACTGTGATCGCCTGATGTCCTAGGCACACACCGAGCAGCGGAAGCCTTCGGTCGGCGGCCGCCTTCACCAGCGGCACGCTCACCCCCGCATCCTCCGGACGTCCGGGACCCGGCGAGATGAGAACCCCGTCGACCCCCAAGCCGTCCAAGTCGTCGACGCCGACCTCGTCGTTACGGCGTACAAGACACTCCGCACCGAGCTGGGCGAGATACTGCACGAGGTTGAACACGAAGCTGTCGTAGTTGTCCACGACCAGGATCCGGGCAGCGCCGCCAGCACCGGCCGAGATCATGTGCGCAGGCTCACTCGACCGTAATGTCGTTGTAGGGCAACATCGGTTCCACCCACGGGAACACGACGAACAGCAACAGGGCACTGACCGCCGCGATCAACACCAGCGAGCCCAGGAGCTTGCCCGGCAGGCCACCCGGCAGGATCCGCCAAATCCAGGTGTACACAGCTAGTTCTCGGCCAATGCTGGTGGCCCGTTCGGGTACTCGGTCCGCGGCAGACCCGGACCGTCGATGACAGCGTGCACGATCAGCCGCTGTGCGGCGGAGAACTTCGGATGGCAGGTCGTCAGGGTCAGGTAGGCAGCCGTTGGATCGACGTCGGCGTTGTCGGCCCCAGGGATCGGGAAGACCACCTCGACATCCTCCGGCGAGACGATCTGCTGGCCGGGGATCCCACTCGGATCAGCCCCGAAGTCGCCAGAAGCCGGGTCGCCCATGACGCGGTAGGTGAACCAGGTCTCCGCGGTCTCGATCACGATCGCATTTCCGGGCATCAGCTGATCGAGGTCGAGGAACGGCGAACCCTTGCCCACCCGGTGACCGGCCAAGGCGAAGTTGCCGAGTTCACCGGGCATGGCGGAGTCGACGTAGTGGCCGGGCCCTTGCTCCAGTTCATCCGGGTCGGTGCCTTCGACGACCACCTTCACGAAGTCACCGCCGAAGGCCGGAATCCGGATGCGCGCGAAGCCGTTCCCGAGCGGAACCGTTGGCAAGCCACCGCCGGGCAGGGCGGGCCCGAGCGTGGGGTCGTCGTTGCCCCAGTTCTGCAGCAGCTCCTGGGTCAGTTCCTCCTGCCGCTGGTTGGTGAACAGGTCGGTGACGAACAACTCGTAGACCACGAACAGCAACACGATCAGCCCGAAGGTGATCAGCGTTTGCCCCAGCCCCCGAATGCCGGTTCGGACCAGGTCCCGGTCGCCGCGCGGACCGCTGCTCGCAGCACTTCCCCGGGCCGCCTTGCCTGGTTCGCTGTCCCGCCCACGCGGCGTCGTGCGGAGGTGTGCGCCGTGCCGACCCCCCGGACGGGACGGCATCGCGTCGCCAACCTGTTCGCGGTCCGCGTCGCCATCGCCTGCCGGCGCCACGTCCGGGTCCGGCTGGTTCGAGTCCGACTGGGCGGCATCCGGCTCGTACGACTGGGGTTCGTACGAGGGGGGTTCGTACGACTGAGGTTCGTAGAGAGACGGCACTCGGGGTCGCCCTTGGATCGGTTGGACATCGTCCCGATCGCGACCGGCGTCCTGCATACCGTCCGTGCGCATCGATTCTCCGTCCACCCCGTGCTTGCTCATGCCGCCCCCGCGTACCGCAAAGTCAGGGGCTCATCGTAGGCCGGCAGCTCGAGTTCGGTCCGGGCCTGGACGCTGAACTCCAGGCCGAAGCTGCGAACCGCCTGCAGCAGCAGGGCAACTCCGGAGGATTGCGCGAGGGCCGACCTGATCCTCTCCGGGTCACCGATGGCGTCGATGCGGTACGGCGGGGAGTACGTACGGCCCTGCAGCAACAGGGTGTTGCCCACGCAGAGCACGGCGCTCGTGGCCACGATCCGTTTCCCCATGATCGTCACGGCGTCCACCCCTGAGGCCCAGAGCGCGTTGACCACCGCCTGGACGTCGGACTGGTGGATGACGATGTCGTCGGGCCGGGCGCCGGCCGGCAACTCGCCCCCGGCCTCGCGGGGCGCATCGTCGAGGTTGATCGTCACCCCCTGACCCTGCATCGCGGTCATCCCGGCCGAGCTGGCGCCCAGCTCGGCAACGGCGCGGGCGATGGAAGCCCCGGCGTCGAGATCCTCGGCCCGGGCCAACGCGGCCCCGGTCTGCTCCTGGAGGTCGGCCAGGGTGCGCGACTGCTGCTCGGTACGGCGTTGCTGGTCCTCGATCAGTCCGATGAGCCGGGTCTCGGGCCCGGCCCGGAGCGTCGTACCGCGTGCGGTGATGGCGGTCGTGGTGAACAGGAGTCCCATCAGGACAGCACTGAGGACGGCCAGAGCGCGCCACATCGACGTCCGTCGCACTGCTCCCCCTCCCGCGCTCGTCGATCCCCTGCACCGAGTGGGTTCCCCGCCCCCGCCAGATGCCCGCCCCTGCGCAACTACGCTAGTACGACGGCCCGCGCTCCGATGGCGCGGCGCAGGAAAGGACGAACCCAGCGATGCCCAAATCGAAGGTCCGCAAGAAGCCTGTCTACACCCCGCCCGAGGACATCCTTCCCGGTGCTGCCGCGCGGGCCCGAGCCCGCCGGCCAAGTCCCCGGTGGTTCGCCCCGCTGATGCTCGGGCTGATGCTGATCGGCCTGCTGTGGATCGTGGTCTTCTATGTCGCCGGGGACAGGATCGGATTCATGAGCTCGCTGGGAGCCTGGAACTTCGCCGTGGGCTTCTTCGCCATGATCATAGGTCTGGCCATGAGCATGAAGTGGCGCTGAACTTCGCTCAGAACGACACGGTTGTAACTATCCCCAGGTGTGGACAGAGCTGGGGATAGAGCGCTGCAGCTCGATCAAATATCACTTTTAGTAGTGAAATCGAATCCACAGGGTTGTGGACGATAGCGGTCAGCCGACCAACTCCAGGATCGCCGCGTTGGCCATCGCGCCGCCTTCGCACCATCGCATGACGCGCTCCGGCGGTCAGCTCACCAATTCGAGAATGGTCGCGTTGGCCATCCCGCCGCCTTCGCACATGGTCTGCAGGCCGTACCGGATACCGTCACGGCGCATGCGGTGGATCAGGGTGGTCATCAAGCGGGCGCCCGAGCCGCCGAGCGGGTGCCCCAGCGCGATGGCTCCACCGGTCGGGTTGACCAGCGCAGGGTCGGCCTTGGTCTCGGCCAGCCAGGCCAACGGGACGGGGGCGAAGGCCTCGTTCACTTCGAACGCGCCGATGTCGTCGATGCCGAGCCCCGACCGGGCCAACGCCTTTTCAGTCGCCGGAATGGGTGCGGTCAGCATGATCACCGGATCGTCGCCGGCCAGCACGGCGGTGTGCACCCGGACCAGCGGGGTGAGGCCGAGTTCGGTCGCTTTCTCCGGCGTCGTGACCAGCAGCGCTGCGCAACCGTCGGAGATCTGCGAGGCGTTGCCCGCACTGATCACCCCGTCCTCGGCGAACGGCGTCGGCAGGGTGGCGAGCTTCTCGATCGTGGATCCACGCCGGATCCCCTCATCTGCCTTGACCATCCCGCCTTCGGTCGGGATCGACGCGATCTCGTCCTCGAACAATCCGGCGTCCTGAGCGGCTGCCGCCCGGGCGTGCGACTCGATGCTGTAGCCGTCCAGCTTGGTACGGGACAGACCCCAGCGCCGCGCCATCATCTCCGCGCCCACGCCCTGGTTCGGGAACACCCCGTCGTAGCGCTCGAGAAACATCGGACCCAGCGGCACCCCGGCGTCCGTACCGATCCCGGCTCCCATCGGTACCCGGCTCATCACCTCAACCCCACCGGCGACAACGACATCGCACTGGCCACTCATCACCGCGGCGGCGGCGAAGTGCACCGACTGCTGAGAGGAGCCGCACTGGCGGTCGATCGTCGTACCGGGCACCGATTCCGGCCACCCGGCCGCCAGGACCGCATTGCGGCCGACGTTGAACGTCTGTTCGCCGACCTGGCTGACGCATCCCCAGATGACGTCATCCACGACCACCGGGTCGATGCCGCTGCGTTCCACCAGCGCATTCAGGACGTGCGCGGACAGGTCCACCGGATGGGTACCGGCCAGACCTCCGCCCCGCTTTCCGACCGGACTACGTACGGCGGCACAGATGACGGCGTCAGGCATGGTCCGAGGGTAGGCGCGCACCTGGGAAGCTGGCACCGTGACCTTGCCGACCCCAGCGCAGACGCCTCCGCCGACGCCGACCTCCACGCTGAGTTGGGCGCCGCGACCGGGTGAGACGGCACTGGCCGCGGCAGGCGGCGCGGCCATGGCCGCCATCGGCTTCACGGTGGACCCGACCGGGCGATGGCTCGTGTGGGCGGCCGCGGCGCTGCTGTTCGGGATCGCCGCGGTGGACCTCGTCGTCCGCCCGAAACTGCGGGCCGACCCGTACGGCGTGACCGTACGAGCACTCAGCGGCGCAACGTCGGCGCCCTGGTCAGAGGTCCAGGTGAGCCTGCGTCAGCACCAGCGGTTCGGCCGCAGTGTCGCTACGGTCGAACTGGAGCTGGAGGAGAAGCTCATCATCCTCGGTCGTCGCGAACTCGGCGCCGACCCCGAACAGGTCGCCGCGCGGCTGGCCCAGCTCCGATCCTCGTCGTGATCCCGAGGGGAAAGCGGTCAGCCGAGGAGCAGGCCCGTACCGAGGACGGTCAGGGCGATGAGCACCGCGCCCAGGGAGATCAACCCAGCGACGATGGCCTTACTGCGCCGCCGGCCGTAGATCACGATCGCCCCGGCGGCCGCGCCGATGAGGAAGCCACCGGCGTGCGCGGCAAGTGAGATGCCCGGCAGAAAGCTGATGAAGACGTTGATCGCCAGGATCACGACGAGCGACCGGAGATTCGCCTTTCGCTGATAGAGCGCGACCCCGGTAGCCCCGAGCAGTCCGAAGATCGCCCCGGAGGCACCGGCCACAAAGGTGCGCGGATCGGCGAAGAGCAGCACCGCCACAGAGCCGCCGAGCGCGGAGAGGAAGTAGACCGCCGCATAACGGACCGAGCCGAGGTACTGCTCGAGGTCGCGTCCCAGGATGTAGAGGCTGAACATGTTCACGGCCAGGTGGGTCAGCCCGTAGTGCAGGAACGCGCCGGTCAGCATCCGCCACCACTGGCCATGGGCGATCAAGATCGGTGCGGTGGAGAACTCGGCGAAGATCGGTGACAGGAAGTTGGCCATGATCTGGCCGCCGGCAGTGACAACGGTGACCAGAAACGCGAATACGTTCGCTGCGATCAACCCACCCGTGACCGGACCGAGGGTGGCCACGGCAAGGCGGGCGCTCGTCGTACGGCGCGGCTGCCGGATCGAGGCCTGTCCGGCCGCGACGCAATCCGGGCACTGGAAGCCGACCGAGGCCGGGCGCATGCAGTCCGGGCAGATCGGCCGCTCACACCGTACGCAGGAGATCTGCGTGGGCCGCTCCGGATGGCGATAGCAAGCCAACGCCGGTCGCGCGGGGACGGTCATGGTCGGTGCGCTCCGGTGACTAACGCGGCGTAGCGCCGGCGATGGGCAACTAGGCCGACTCGATCGTGACCGAGTTGATCACCACGTCGGTCACCGGCTTGTCGCCGCGCGAGGTACGCGTGTTGTTGATCCCGGCGACCACCTCGCGGCTGGGCTCGTCGACCACCTCGCCGAAGATCGTGTGCTTGCCCTGCAGCCATGGGGTGGGGATGGTCGTGATGAAGAACTGCGAGCCGTTCGTACCCGGTCCGGAGTTTGCCATCGCGAGCAGGTACGGCCGGTCGAAGGCCAACTCCGGGTGGATCTCGTCGCCGAACTCGTAGCCCGGGCCGCCGAAGCCCTTTCCCAGCGGGTCTCCACCCTGGATCATGAAATCCTTGATCACCCGGTGAAAGATCGTGCCGTCGTAGAGCGGGTCATTGGACTTCGCCTTGGTGCCCGGGTGGGTCCATTCCCGGGAGCCCTGGGCGAGTTCGACGAAGTTCTTCACCGTCTTGGGCGCGTGGTTGTCGAACAGTTCGAGGCGGATGTCACCGGCTGAGGTGTGCAGGGTCGCGGTAGAAGTCACGACGCCCAGTGTTCCACGCGTCCCCGCGGCCCTCTGCTCAGAGTGCACCAGTGGTGCCGGGCACCCTCGAGGCCGCTGGCCTCGCCCTCGGTCAATAAGCCCAGCGCGACCACCAGATCCTCGGTGCTCCCAGCCTGGTAGGTACAGGCCCCCGGTTCCGCTTCTTCACCAACGGCAACTGTTTCGGCGACGACCTCGCTGACCTGCTCGGCCGGCACGAGCGCGCAGAGGTCCTCGGGCGCCACGGCGCTCTCTTCCTCATCGGGCACGCCGGAGGTGACCGCGGCGGACGGCGCTGGCGCCTACCCGGATGCGCTCGACGGACTACCTTCTTCACTTCCACAAGCCGAGAGTCCGAGAACGAGCAATCCGGCAAGGCTGGCCACGATCTTGGTGGACCCGTACGACATCAACTGAGACTCCTTCGTGGAGCCGGTCAGGAATGAGGCAACGACTTCTCCGACGGACTCCATAGCTCAGCGGTTCCCTTCGCTCGGAACCTGTGGTCTGTCGACGTGCGCGGCCCGGCGATCAGGCGGGGGCGAGGGCGGCGAGGACCGCGGTGATGAGGTCGCGGGCCTGCAGTGAGGACTCCTGATTGGTGGTCAATGCCACCAGAAGGGAGCCGGTGGTGACCGCGATCAGGGTCTGGCGGGACGAGAGGAGGATGCCGCCGTAGTCACCGAGATCGGTCACCGGCAGTGCGGCTGGGGTCACCAGGGCCAGGGCGGCGTTCTGCGCGGCCACCGGATCGGCGTACGGCGTGAGGTCGATCGAGACAGCGACCGTCTCGTCGGGCCGGTAGAAGATGCAGTCCGGTGCCGGCTGTCCGTCCACGGTGACGGTCTCCACCCGCTCCATCCGCTGGCCGACGGTCTCCTCGACGAACTCCTGCTCGAGGTACGGGCAAGGACCCTCGGCGAAGACGGGCGGCCCAGATGCGGGCGGTGCCGCCGACGTCTGCTCCGTCGTGGCTGCCGGCGCCGTCGGAGGTGGCGACGACGTGCCGGCTGAAGCCTCGGGTGCCTCGGCCTGGCCGGAACAGCCCGCCGTACCGACGACCAGCAGCGCCCCTAGCCAGGCGGCGTAGCGACCGCGTCGACGTCGAGTCAGCTGATGCGGGTGAGTCAGTTGACCGGGCCGGACGAGGCGAAGTGATCGGGGTCGCTGAGCTTGGTCGGTCGTACCCCGAGACGGTTGTTGATCATGACCGTGATGCCCCACAACACGATGCCGAGCAGTACGAGCGCACCGGCGACAAGGTACTGCGCCTGCGGACGGCCGGACAGTGGCGTCACCAGATAGATGCAGAAGATCGCGCCGAGGATCGGCAACGCCGACGGTGCCCGGAACGCGCCTTCTGGCGGCGGATCCTTGCGCAAAATCAGCACGGACACGTTGACCACCGCGAACACAGCCAGCAGCAGGAGAGCGGTCGTACCGCCGAGGACGGCTATCGCGTCCTCGTTGGCGAAGGACACGTAGCTGATCAGGGCGAAGGCCAGCGCCGTGGTGAAGATGATCGCGACCCACGGGGTACGGCGACCCGGGTGCACCTTGCCGAGCAGCGGAGGAAGGACCCGCTGCTTGGCCATGCCGTAGATCAGCCGGCTGGCCATCAGCATGTTGATCAGTGCCGAGTTGGCGACCGCGAACATCGAGATGAACGGCAGGATGTCGCTGATCGGCAGATTGGGCGCGCCCGCCTCGACCACGAGTACGAGCGGGGTGTCGCTGCCGGCCAGGTCGCCCACCGGAACCAGGGCAACCGCGGCGATCGAGACCAGTACGTAGATCACACCGGTGATGGTCAGCCCGGTGATCATGATCTTCGGGAAGATCCGGGCGGGCTCCTTGGTCTCCTCGGCCATGTTCACCGAGTCCTCGAAGCCGACCATCGCGAAGAAGGCCAGCGAGGTCGCCGTGGTGACCGCGAGGAACACGTTCTTGTCCGCCGGAGTATCGAAGGCGATGACGCGCGAGAAGTCCGCGTCCCCACCGAAGACGGCGAACAACCCGACCATGATCACCAGCAACAGCCCGGACAACTCGACCAGGGTGAGTACGACGTTGGCCTTGACGCTCTCCCCGACGCCCCGGAAGTTGACTATCGCGACCAGCAGCATGAAGCCTAGGGCCACCACCACGATTCCGCCGTTGCCGAGGTCCAGCCCGAAACCGAGCGCGAGATTGGAGGCGAATGCGCGGGAAGCGGTGGAGGCCGAGGTGATCCCCGAGGACATCACCACAAAGGCCACGATGAACGTCACGAAGTGGACCCCGAACGCCTTGTGCGTATAGAGCGCGGCACCGGCGGCCTGGGGGTACTTCGTCACCAGCTCCAGGTAGCTGAACGCCGTGATCATCGCGACGATGAACGCGACCAGGAAAGGAACCCAGGCCGCACCTCCGACCTCCGCGGCAACCTGACCGGTGAGCGCGTACACCCCCGTACCCAAGATGTCCCCGACGATGAACAACAGGAGCAGCTTGGGTCCCATCACTCGCCGGAGTGCGGGTTCCCCCTCCGAGTCGGTGTCCGGTGAATCTGTGGCCGGCGCTTGCGCCATGTCGGTATCTCCGTCCTGACAAGCGGTGCCGTCACCGCGTGATCGAGATCACCTTGGCCTGAAGCGGGGCTGCTGTCGAGAGCGGCGGGCCGCGCACGCCCCAAGCGTGATGTCGCAGGTTTGCCGAGAACGCGCCCGGTGGGTCACCTGCATAGCTACGACATCAGCATCCCGGCTCGCGTGATGTCGCAGGTTTGCCGAGAACACGCCCGGTGTGTCGCCTGCAAACCTGCGACATCAGGACGGGTGGTGCGGGAATCGGTGGTACGGCAGAGTGAGGCGGTGTCAGTGCCCGTGCCATTTCCCGCGGGTGCGGTTCCCGTGCCCGCTGTCCGCGCGGCATCGGTGAGGTACTCATGATGGCTGCGCCCCTTCGGTTGACCTGGGACCAGGTACGCGGACATCGGCTGCGACGGCACGGCTTGTTCGAGCCGTTGCCGGCCGGCTCCGCCGTCGAGGTGACCTCGACCGTGTGCGGCATCCACGCCCAGGTGGGGTCGGCGGCGGCACTCTCGCTGGCCCGCCGGGTACGCGAGGCGAGCGCGGGACTGCTCACCGACGGACTGTGGCAGGAGCGGTCACTGGTCAAGACCTACGGACCGCGCGGCACGGTGCATGTCGTTGCGGCACAAGAGCTCTCGCTGTGGACCACCGCGACTCGAGCTCTGCCCGGGAAGGGCTTGCGGCAAGCACCACCGGACGACCAACTGGTCCTACCCACTCCGGACCAGGCGGAGCAGCTGCGTACGGCGGTGCTGTCGGTCACGCACGGCACCGTGCTCACCCGCGCCGAACTCGGCGCAGCGATCACCGCGCAGTGCGGACCGTGGGTGGACACCCAAGCCTCACCCGCGTGGAGTACCGGCTGGCCGCACTGGCGGTTGGCCGTCGACGAGGCAGTCGCCCGCGGAGTGCTGTGTTTCGGTCCGCCGCAAGGCAATCGGGTGACGTTCGTACGAGCCGACGAGTGGCTGCCCGACACGGTGACCGAGGCGTGGACCATCGACGACGACGTGCTGGTCGGTGCTGCCCCGGCGGTGCTGGTCGAGGTGGCCCGGCGGTACCTCGGGGCGTACGGACCGGCTACCCACCAGGAGTTCGCGCAGTGGTTCGCGATGCCGGCGAGCCTGGCCCGCAAGGTGTACGCCGCGCTCGGCGACGAACTGGTCGCCGTGGACATCGAGGATTGCCGGTCCTGGGGGCTGCTCGAATCCGGACCGGAGCACTGGGAGCCGGTCAGGGACTGTGTCCGGCTGCTGGGCTACTTCGACTGTTTCGCCGTCGGCTCACATCCGCGTGACGAATTCGCCCCGCCGGCCGCGGCCGCGAGCGCGGCCGCCCACGCGCAGAGTTTCGTCCGAGGCAGCGCTCGCCGATTCCTCTGCGGGCCATTGCCGGTGCTGCTGATCGACGGCGTGGTTGCCGGCGTATGGACCTTCCTCCGCGTGGGCGGGGTAACCGAGCAGGTCAGGGTCGAGGTGTTCGGGCCTCCCGATGCAGGCCTGCGGCGGCTGCTGGCAGAGGAGGTCGCGCGGCTCTCGGCGACCTTGGATCGGGACCTGAAGCTGTCGCTCGGCCCGGCGGACATCAACGCTCATCTGTGACATAGGACAATCAACTCATGACCGCGCCCGCGAGCAGCCCGTTGTTGGCTGCCCTGGACAAGCTGCGCGTCGCGGTCTCCAGCGCTACGTTCCCTCTGGACCTTCCGGCCGCTCGTCAAGCGCGGCGGACCCAGCAGTCCGTGGCCGACCAGCTCAGGGACTACATCCTGCCGCGGCTGTCCCGGCTGGACGCACCGCTGCTGGTCGTCGTCGGCGGCTCCACCGGCGCCGGCAAGTCGACCCTGGTCAACTCACTCGTCGGGCGCCAGGTCAGCGAACCAGGTGTCCTTCGCCCGACCACCCGCTCACCGGTCCTGGTCCTGAATCCCGAGGACCAAGGATGGTTCGCCAGCGACCGGGTGCTGCCTGGCCTGGCTCGCACGACCGGTGACGGCCCGGCCGGAGTGTCCCTACGGCTGGCGACCGACACGACGGTGCCCCTCGGCCTTGCCCTGCTGGACGCTCCGGACGTCGACTCGGTGGTCACCGAGAACCGCGAGATGGCCGACCAGTTGCTGGCCGCGGCTGACCTGTGGCTGTTCGTGACCTCGGCCGCACGGTATGCCGACGCGGTTCCGTGGGGGTTCCTGCGATTGGCCGTCGAGCGCGCCGTCGCCGTCGCGATGGTGCTGGATCGTGTTGCCCCCCAAGCGGTCCACGAGATCAGCGTCCACCTTCGGGAGATGCTGACCGAGCAGGGGCTCGGTCAGGCACCCTTGTTCGTCATACCCGAGGTGCCACTCGAGGGCGGTCTGATCCCGCTCAACACGGTCATGCCGCTGCGCATCTGGCTGGGAAATCTCGCCGCGGACAGTGCCGCCCGTGCGGCGGTCGTACGGCAGACCCTCGAAGGGGCGATCACACACTTGATCAGCCGTACGCCGTTGCTGATCAGTGCCCACACCGAACAGTTCGAAGCCATCGCCCGGCTGCGCGCCGAGGCCGACGGGATCTATCGTGCGGCCGGTGCCCGAGTCACCGAGGGCACCGCCGACGGATCGCTGTTGCGTGGTGAGGTGCTGGCGCGCTGGCAGGAGTTCGTCGGCACCGGCGAGCTGCTGCGCAGCCTGGAACGCCGGATCGGCTGGCTGCGGGACAAGCTCTCGGCGAGTCTGCGGGGACGGCCGGCACCGGAGCGCGAACTGTCCGAAGCTGTGGAGACCGGGCTCGAGGCGATGCTGCGCTCAGCCGCGGAATCGGCCGCGGAGCAGGCCAGCGCGGCCTGGCGCCAGTCCCCGGCCGGCACCGCCCTGCTCGATCAACACGGCCCGGGTCTGGAGTCGATCTCACCCGGTTTCCGGGAAGCCGCAGCGCGGGCGATCCGGGACTGGCAGGGCTTCGTCATGCAGCTGGTTCGCGAAGAGGGTTCGGACAAGCGATCGGTCGCCCGGGTGCTCGCGTACGGCGTGAACGGGATCGGGGTGACGCTGATGATCGTGGTCTTCGCCTCGACCGCCGGCGTCACCGGCGCGGAGTTCGGCGTGGCCGGTGGGACCGCGATCGTCGGGCAGAAGCTGCTTGAAGCCATCTTCGGGGACCAGGCCGTACGAACGCTGGCCGCCCGGGCCAGGACGAATCTGGATGCCCGGGTCGAGGCCCTGCTCGGCGGGGAGCTGTTGCGCTATTTGCAGCTGCTCGACTCGCTCGGCGTCTATCCCGACGTACCCGAACGGCTGCAGGCAGCCACCGACGCCGCGGCGCAGCTGCGATGAAAGGCCTGCTGGACTCCATCGCCGCGCGCCGCGACCCGGGACCGGGAGCGGGTTCAGAACTGCAGTCCCGGCTGGCCTCGCTAGCCCTGGCGGTCGAGGCCGGGCGGGGGCGGGTCCCGGACAGCTCGCTAGAGGCTGCGCGCACTGTCCTGGAGCGGGCCGGCCAGCGGCTCGAGCACTCCACCCAACACACGGTCGTCGCGCTGGCCGGCGCGACCGGATCAGGGAAGTCGTCGCTGTTCAACCGGCTGACCGGTGAGCAACTGGCCCAGGTCGGGGTACGCCGCCCGACCACTGCCATCCCGCAGGCCTGCATCTGGGGTCCCGGAGCCGAGGGCGCCGGCAGCCTGCTCGACTGGCTGGGCATCGACCGGCGCCATGTGCTGTCCAAGCCCGGGGCGACCGATGCGCTGGCCGGCCTGGTCCTGCTCGACCTGCCCGACCATGACTCGACCACCATGGCGCACCGGCTCGAGGTGGACCGCCTGGTGGGAATGGTCGACCTCATGGTGTGGGTGGTGGACCCGCAGAAGTACGCCGACGCCATCCTGCATCAGCGCTACCTCGCGCCGCTGGCCAAGCACGGGTCGGTGCTGCTGTTCGCGCTCAACCACGTCGACGAACTGTCCGACGTCGAACGCGAAGCGTGCCTGAGCGACCTGCGCAGACTGCTGGCCGATGACGGATTCGCCAGGCCGGCCATTCTCGCCACCTCGGCCACGACCGGTCTGGGGACCGACCGGCTGATGGCCGTGCTCCGGGACCGGGTGAACCAGACCCGAGCTGCCGCAGCCCGGCTGACCGCGGACGTCGATCGTGCGGCCGCAGCATTGGCCGTCCACGGGTTCGACCATCCGGTGACCGTGGCGCAACGACCTTCGACCGGTCTGATCGATGCCTTGGCCGCGGCTGCGGGCGTACCTGCCGTCTCCGCGGCAGTGGCGAGCTCGTACGAGCTGCGCGCCCAGGAGCATGTCGGATTTCCGCTCACCCGTTGGCTGGCCCGGCTGCGGCCAGATCCGCTGCGCCGGCTGCATCTGGGCGACCGGGCCGGCGTGGGAGGCAAGGCTTCTCGAGTGCCAGGAGGGCGCTCGGCGGGAGCGGGGTCGTCGGGATCCGGGTCGGCAGGGTCTGGGGGGTATGGGTCCGAGCCGTCGGCGGCGGAATCCGAGCTGAAGGCGATGGTCACCGCTCGTACATCGTTGCCCGAACCCACCCCGGCCCAGCGCGCCCGGGTAGATTCCGCCGTACGCGCGGAGATCAACCGGGCCACCGACGATCTCACCGGCCCGTGGAAGTCAGCGGTCGCCGCAGCCGGCCGGGCCAGTGAGAACGACCTCTCCGACGCTCTGGACCGGGCCGTCGGAAACGTGGACCTGCCGGTACGGGATGAACCCCGCTGGTGGAAGGTGTCCAGCTGGCTGCAGTGGGCGCTGTTCGGCATCGCGGTGCTCGGCGGACTGTGGCTGCTGCTGCTCGCGGCGCTGGGCTGGTTGCAGATCGAGGTGGACTCACCGCAGGTGATCGGCCTGCCACTGCCCACGCTGATGTTGCTCGGCGGGGTGCTGTTCGGCCTGCTGACCGCTGGGTTGGGAAGACGGGCTGCTCGGGTGGGTGGCCGCCGGCGAGGTGCCCGCGCAGAGCGGGCCCTGCGTGGCGCGGTAGGCGAGGTGGCGACCAAGCTGATCGTCGATCCGATGTCGGCCGAGCTTCGGCGCTGCGCCGATTTCACCGCGGCCGTCGCCGCCGCCCGACCGCCTTCGGGGAAGAGTTGATCAGCTGCTCGCCCAAAGATGATCGTCGGAACTGCGGGGGGTTCCGGCAACTCCACAGCCGATAACCCCAGACAGTTTCGATGATCAACATGGCGTCTGTCGCGGGCTGATGTCAGCTGACAGCGGTTATGTGGATGCCGCCGTCGGCGGCCGCCGGAGCGGCGGCGAAGGCGAGCAGCGCTTGCGCCTCCGTACGGACGGCGGCGGTGTCGGCGTCGGACAAGGCCTCGAACGGTCTGATCTCGACCACTGCCGTGATCTTCTTCGGGCCGGAGCGAACCAGTTTCCAGGTGCCGGCCACAAACCGTCGAGCAGGAACATCGGCTTGCCCAGGCTGCGCTGAACCCGTACCCGGAGGGGGTCGGGCACGATCCGCGCGCGGTCCTGGTGCGACAGGAGCACGTTGTCGAACTCGGGCAGAAACCGAGGCGGGGCAGACACATTCGGATCGGGGAACCGGCCGTCGATTACGTCGAAGAGTTCTCTACCCCGTACGTCGGTGAAGGTCCGCAGTTGCGGTGCCAAGGCTCTCAAGACGTTGTGGACCGCCGGCAGACCGGACCAGGTGCGGATGTCGCTGGCCGAGGCTGGGCCGAACGCGCTCAGGTATCGCAACACAATCGCGTCGGCATCGGGTGCGCTGTCCAGGGACCGTCCGAGCCACCCTTCGACGGTCGTCAGAGTGACCTCACCGCCGTGCCCCCACAGGCCGCACGGCGGGACCTGTACCAGCGCAAGCACGCAGGCCAGCACATGCCACAGCGCCAGCGGGTCGCAGTCCGGCCAGCGCGCCCCGAGCAGTTTCCGGAGCTCCGGCCCGGTATGTGGCCGCTCGTCGAAGGCTTCCCGGGCGGCCGCGAGACAAGCGGCGCAAGCCGTATTCGCTGTTCCGGATCAGCATCGGCGCCGGCCCCGTGCGGCTTCGGTAGCGCGCGACACGAGGTGCGGCTGCGGCCGGTCGCCTACCGCGCCGAGTTGTAGTCCTCCAGGGTTGCGGCCAGGGCCGAGCGGGTTTCATTTCGTTCGCCCTGAGCAACCGCCACGCCCTCGGCCCGCAACAGATCATGAGCCGCCCAGACGTCCAGATCCAAGCTGCGCGCAAACTCGCGCAACGTAAGTCGGCCGGCCGCATAGGCATCCATGGCGTCGCGCTTGTGCAACTCTCGAAGCGCGAAGGCCACCAGCTGTCTGA
>JBPCOF010000206.1:0-3103 GCA_051000515.1 Geodermatophilaceae bacterium | reverse complement strand
CCGGGCGGTGTCAGAATGTTCCCGTGGCGGAGGCGGCGGCGTTGTTCGGCCAGGAGATGAGTGACGACGAAGCCGAGAGCCAACCGGGGATGCCAGATCGGCATGCGCACGCCCGCTTCCGCGCCGTACTCGGGCATTTCCCGACCGGCGTCGTGGTCGTCACCGCGCTGGATCCGGAGGGGCAGCCGGTCGGCATGTCGGCGGGGACGTTCACGTCGGTGTCCCTGGAGCCGCCCCTGGTGGGGTTCCTGGCAGCACTGACCTCGACCAGCTATCCGCGCATCCGCGCGTCTGGGTCCTTCTGCGTCAACGTGCTCAACGCCGACCAGGAACCGCTCTGCCGGAGCTTCGCGGTCAGCGGTAGCAAGAAGTTCGATGGGATCGCGTGGAAGCCGGCCGGTTCCGGCTCGCCGCTTCTCGACGGTGTCGTGGCCTGGATCGACTGCGATATCGAGGCCGTCCATCGCGCCGGAGACCACGACATCGTGATCGGCCGGGTACGCGACCTCGACGTCGCCGGCGTGGACGAACCCCTGCTGGTCCTCCGAGGTGCCTTCGGACACTTCGCCCAGTCCTCGCCAGGTGCCCCGGCACAGCCGGATCTGTTCGAGCCGTGAGTCACGTCCTGCGGTGCGTCAGGCATGATCGCCGATGTGCTGAGGCGGAGCCGATTGGTCGCCGGGCTGGCTGCAGCCCTGACCGCCCTGGCCGCGTGTTCGGCCGGTTCCGGATCCGCGGTCGCCAACTCCGCTGGCTCCGCGCAGAGCCCGGCGGAGCCGACCGCGCCGGTGGCCACGCCGGCCGTACCCGGGGTGGAGGCCACCGCCGTACGACTGCGCACTGACGTGGCGATCGGCGGGCAGTTCCAGACCCGGATCGTCAACACCGGCTCCGAGCCCTTCGTCGTGCTGGCCGTCAGCCTGGATTCGCCCGGCTTCGAGCGACTGCCCTTCGCCGGGCGCCCGGCCACGTACGCACCGGGTCAGACGATCGACCTGCCGACGCTCTACGGACCCGCGGTCTGCGACGAGGGAATCGGCGTCGATCCGGCCTTCACTGCGGCGCAGTTGCAGCATGCCGACGGAGCGGTGGAGGAGGTTCGCGTGCCGCTGCAGGCGCCCGACGACATCATCGACCGGATCCACCGCGAGCGTTGCCATGCCCAGCGACTCGCAGCGGCCGTGGGAGTCAGTCTGGGGGACTTCACGTCAGTCGAGGTCGACGGTCGAACCGTGGTCCAGACCACGCTCACCCTTACCCGGGGAACCAGCACCGAGGACATTTCGGTCTCCGAACTGCGCGGCAGCGTGGTCTTCGACGTAGTCCTTGCCGAGGAGGGCGAACCGCCGACGATGCCGGCCGCCGAGAATCAGCTGGACGTACCGCTCATCATTCGGCACACCGCCCGGGGCTGCGACGCGCACGTACTCGGCGAGACCAAGCAGCCGTTCCTCTTTCCGTTCTTCCTGACCTTCGCCAGCGGGGATCCGCAGTTCGGGACCTTCGACGTCTCACCGGTTCAGCGCGAAGTGCTCTGGGAGTACATCCAGACCGTCTGCCCGGACGGCTGACAGTCACCAGCCGTACGGGAGGCCGGTGTAGTTCTCGGCCAGGCTCTCGGCGGCTGCTCGTGAGGTGCTGACGTAGCGAAGTTGGGCCAGTTGCAGCTCACGGGCGAACGGGTCTCCTCCTTCGATGTGCAGCATCGAGGTCATCCACCAGGAGAAGTGCGTAGACCGCCAGACCCGGCGCAAGGCGGTCTCGGCGTACGTGTCGAGTAGCCGGTCGCTTCCTCGCCGCCAGCCCACGATCGCGTCGGCCAGCAACTTCGCATCCGCCACTGCCAGATTGAGCCCCTTGGCTCCGGTCGGCGGCACTATGTGCGCAGCATCCCCGGCCAGGAACAGCCGCCCGTACCGCATCGGTTCGCTGACGAAGCTGCGCATCGGCGTGATGCTCTTGTCGATGATCGGGCCGGAGGTCAGTTCCCAACCATCAAGGGCAAGACGGGTGCTGAGCTCGGACCAGATCCGATCATCCGACCAGTCCTCGACCTTCTCCTCGAGCCCGACCTGCAGGTAGAGCCGGCTGATCGTTGCGGACCGCATGCTGTGCAACGTGAAGCCACGGGGATGCCAGGCGTAGATCAGCTCGTCTGTCGAGGGCGGCGCCTCCGCCAAGATGCCGAGCCAGCCGTACGGGTACTCGCGCTCCCAGACCCGCTGGGTCGGCTGCGGGATGGAGGGCCGACAGACGCCGTGGAATCCGTCGCAGCCGGCGATCAGGTCGCAGTCGACCCGCTGCGGTTCCCCCGCTGAATCAAGATAGGTCACGTACGGGCGATCCGCGTCCACATCGTGTACCTCGGTGTCGGAGACCTCGAAGTACAACGGCAGGCGGGCCTCCAGGCGAGCGGCAACCAGGTCCTTGACGACCTCGGTCTGCCCGTAGATCCATACCGAGCGGCCGCACAGATCGGGAAAGTCGAGATGGTGGCGGGTGCCGGGCCACTGCAGGTAGATACCGTCGTGGCGCTGCCCTTCCCGGTCCAGACGATCGCCCACACCGTTCTCGCGCAGCAGGTCCACGGTGCCCTGCTCCAGAACGCCGGCCCGCTGCCGGGCCTCGACGTAGTCGCGGGACCGGTTCTCCACGATCACCGAGTCGATGCCGGCGTTGCTGAGCAGCTGGCCCAGCACAAGTCCGGCGGGTCCGGCGCCGATGATGGCCACCTGGGTACGCATGCCGGTGACCCTTCCCTGCCCGGACGCCATTGACCAGCCGCCTGTTGCCCGGGGCGATGATGGCCCGATGAGTGATTGGCGACTCGACCGAATCGGCTCCGCGGCCCGAGGCGAGAATCCGACGGTTCTGGCGCGACTACCCGCGGGACTTGCGGTCATTGGCGATGTCCAATGGCTGCCCGGTTATTGCCTTCTGCTGAGTGAGCAGGTCGGTGTCACCCGGCTCTCAGATCTTCCGCTCGCGAAGCGAGTCGACTACCTGACGAGCATGGAACGTCTTGGATCCGCCGTCGAGCGGGCCTGCGCTGATATGGATCCGGAGTTTCGTCGGATCAATCTGGAGATCCTCGGAAACACCG
>JBPCOF010000040.1:0-5164 GCA_051000515.1 Geodermatophilaceae bacterium | reverse complement strand
ATCTTGCCCGACGTCCCGACCATCAGCGCGGACGCGTCCAGGTCGAAGTCCGCGCCGGACGTGGTTCGGGCATCCCAGCCGAGTCCGACGAGGACCGCGGTGAGCCCCGGCGCCTCCTTGGACAGCGAGACGTTTCCACCCTTGTTCAAGCTGACGCTCATAAGTGTTCCTCCGGTGCGCTGCTGTGACTAGTGATATTCGCTAGGTCTGGACTCTAGACGGACACCGCTCGGCGAGGCGTCAGACCGTGATGCCGAAGTCGGACGCGATGCCCGACAGCCCGGCGCTGTAGCCCTGACCTACCGCGCGGAACTTCCACTCCTGTCCGATGCGGTACAGCTCGCCGAAGACCATGGCGGTCTCGGTCGAGGCGTCCTCGGACAGGTCGTAGCGGGCCAGCTCGGTGTTGTTGGCCTGGTTCACCACGCGGATGAAGGCGTTGCGCACCTGACCGAAGGTCTGCCCGCGCGAGTCCGCGTCGTAGATCGACACCGGAAAGACGATCTTGTCGATGTCCGGCGGCATGATCGAGAGGTTGACGTTGATCGCCTCGTCGTCGCCCTCGCCCTCACCGGTCAGGTTGTCCCCGGTGTGCTGGATCGCGCCGTCCGGGCTGGTGAGGTTGTTGAAGAACACGAAATGCTGGTCCGACGGCGCCCGCCCGCCCTGGCCGAGCGCGATCGCGCTGGCGTCAAGGTCGAAGTCGGTGCCGGTGGTGCTGCGGATGTCCCATCCGAGTCCGATGGTGACCGAACTCAGTCCGGCGGCCCCGGCCTCCTTGGTCAACGAGACGTTGCCGCCCTTGCTGAGGCTGACTCCCACGACGTTCCTCCACTGTTTCGGGGCAGGATTGCCCGGCGGGATGCGATCTGGCTACCGCGTCTGCAACTTACGACGCGGCCAGACCGTTCCCGGAAACTGTAGAGGACGGACCTGCGTTGCACGTTCGGCCGGGGAAGCGGGAGCGGTCCGGGCCCCGGGGGGCATGATCGGGACAGTGGCGCACCAGCGCACCAGAGGAGAGGACCGGCACCGATGGCATTGTGGGACCAGCTTCGGCAGCGTTCGCAGGACATGAGCAGCCAGCTCAAGACGAAGACCAGCCAGTTCAAGAACAAGGATTTCAAGAACGGCACGATGGCGATGTGCGCGCTCATCGCGGCCTCCGACGGGTCGATCGACCAGAGCGAGCGGGCCAAGGTGGCCGGCCTGATCACCAGCAACGACATCCTGTCCATCTTCCCGGCCGCGGAGCTGCGGGAGACCTTCGACCACTACTGCGCGAAGCTCACCTCGGACTACGACTTCGGCAAGGTCGAGGCGGTCCAGGCCATCGCCAAGTTGCGGCCCAAGCAGGACCAGGCCCGCGCGGTCATCCAGATCGGTATCATCATCGGCGGCGCCGACGGCAACTTCGACGAGAACGAGCGGGTGGCCGTCCGCGACGCGTGCTTCGCGGCCGGGATCGCCCCCTCGGAGTTCGACCTCTGAGCGTTCCCGTTGCCGGAAGCTACTGGCGGGTAATACGCTGTTACTCGCCAGTAGCCAACGGACCAGAGGTCACGTAAAGTTACGGCAAATCACTCAAGCGACATCACCAGCCGGGTGATGCGCCCGCCGCAGTCCTGGGAGCCGAGTCCCGATGAGCACTGCCCCGTCCGCCGGCCCGTCGCACTCCGCGAGCTCGCACTACGCGAGCTCGCACTACAAAAGCAACGTGCGGGACCTGTACTTCAACCTCTTCGAGGCGCTGAACGTGCAGGACTGGCTCGGTACGGGGCGCTACGAGCACCTGGACGCCGATACCACGCGCAGCATCATCGCCGAGGTCGATCGGCTCTCCCGGGGTCCGGTGGCCGCGTCGTTCGCCGATTCCGATCGGCACCCGCCGACGTACGACCCGCAGACCAAGTCGGTGACTCTTCCAGACTCGCTGACGGCCAGCATCAAGGCGGTGCAGGAGGGCGGCTGGCAGAACCTCGTGGTGCCCGAGGAACTCGGCGGTTACGGTGCGCCCTCGACCGTGCTCTGGGCCTGCGGTGAACTGCTGCTCGGAGCCAACCCGGCCCTGTTCCTGTACGTGATGAGTGGCGCGACGTTCGGCTCGATCGTGGCCCGGGTCGGTACGCCGGACCAGCGCCGGATGATCCGGCACGCCGTGGAGCGGCACTGGGGCAGCACGATGGTGCTGACCGAACCCGACGCCGGCTCCGACGTCGGTGCCGGGCGGACCAAGGCCAGCGAGCAGCCCGACGGCAGTTGGCACATCGAGGGCGTGAAGCGCTTCATCACCGCGGGCGACTGGGATCTGCCGGAGAACATCTTCCATCTCGTGCTGGCCCGCCCCGAGGGCGCGCGGACAGGGACGAAGGGACTGTCGCTGTTCATCGTCCCGAAGTATCTCTTCGACTGGGAGAGCTTCGAGATCGGCGAGCGCAACGGGGTCGC
This sequence comes from Geodermatophilaceae bacterium, assembly GCA_051000515.1. GTDB lineage: Bacteria > Actinomycetota > Actinomycetes > Mycobacteriales > Geodermatophilaceae > JACCQS01. The sequence goes on along the minus strand of JBPCOF010000040.1, from coordinate 2,716 downwards.
CGTCACGAACCTTGAGTCCAAGATGGGCCTGAAGGGCTCCAGCACCGTGGAACTGACCTTCGGTGAACACCGCCCAGCCGTCGGCTACCTCGTGGGCGACGTCCACGACGGGATCCGGCAGATGTTCCTAGTCATCGAGACCGCGCGGATGATGGTCGGGACCAAGGCCATCGGCACCCTGTCCACGGGCTACCTGAACGCCCTGGAGTACGCCAAGACGCGTTTGCAGGGCGCCGATCTGACGCGGTCGGCCGACCCCGACGCGCCGCGCGTCCCGATCATCGCCCACCCCGACGTACGACGCTCGCTGATGCTGCAGAAGTCCTACGCCGAGGGTCTGCGGGCGCTGTACCTGTACGCCGCGGACTGGCAGGACCGGATCCGCCGGGGCGCGGATGAGCTCGACCCAGCGGAGCTGGAGATGGCCAAGGCGGTCAACGACCTGCTGCTGCCGCTGGTGAAGGGCGTCGGCTCGGAACGGTCCTACGCCCTGCTGGGCGCGGAGACGCTGCAGGTCTTTGGAGGCTCCGGTTACCTGCAGGACTACCCGATCGAGCAGTACATCCGCGATGCCAAGATCGACACCCTCTACGAGGGCACGACGGCGATCCAGGGGATGGATTTCCTGTTCCGCAAGATCGTCAAGAACCGCGGGCAGGCCCTGGCCAAGCTCCAGGGGGAGATCCAGGCGTTCGTGGTCGGCGAGTCCGGCAACGGGCGGCTCAAGGACGAGCGCGCGCTGCTGGCCACCGCGCTGGCCGACGTGCAGGGCATGCTCGGCTGGCTGGTCGGGGTGCTCACCGGCTCGCAGGAGGATCCGCGGGAGCTCTACAAGGTCGGCCAGAACACCACCCGGCTGCTGCTGGCCACCGGTGACCTGGTGTGCGGCTGGCTGCTGCTGCGGCACGCCGAAATCGTGTTGGCCGCCCTCGGCGGCCAGACCAGCGCCAGGGATCGGGACTTCTACGAGGGCAAGGTGGCCTCGGCCCGGTTCTTCGCCTCGCAGGTGCTGCCGCGGTTGACCGCGGAACGCTTCCTGGTCGAGCACACCGACAACGAGCTGATGGACATACCCGAGGCCGCGTTCTGACATCGTTCGGCCACCCGCGGGACAACCGGTGTTTCTAGGCTTGCCGACGTGACGACGACGGCCGAGCGCTGGGTGCGCCTGGAGGGTGCGGTGAACGTCCGGGACCTCGGCGGCCTCCCGACCGAGGACGGGGGTAGGACCGCTGCCGGTCGACTGCTCCGAGCGGACAACCTGCAGGGCCTGACCGGCTCTGACGTCGCGACGCTGGTCGAGGCCCACCGGGTACGGCTCGTCCTCGACCTGCGGACCGAGGTCGAGGTGCGCCTGGAGGGTCCGGCCCCGCTGCAGGCCTTGGCCCAGGTCCGGCACGAGCGGCTGTCCCTGCTCCCGGCCGCCGGGGCCCGGACGGACGTCGCCGCGCAGGACGTGCTGCCCTGGGCCAGTACGGACCGGCTCTCGCTGCACCGCCACCGCGGCGGCCCCGAGGTGGTCAGCGGGCTGTACCTGCAGTACCTGACCGACCGACCGGACAGCGTGGTCGCGGCGCTCCGGGCGGTGGCTGACCTGCGCGAGGGGGCGGCCGTCGTGCACTGCGCGGCCGGCAAGGACCGGACCGGTGTGCTGGTGGCGTTGGCCCTGTCGGTGGCCGGCGTCCAGCGGGCGGCGATCGTGGCCGACTACGCGGCCTCGGCCGAGGTCATCACGGCGATCGTGGCGCGGCTCGTCGCCAGTCCGACGTACGCCGCCGACATCTCTGCCCGCCCGGCCGACAGCCATCGCCCGGAGGCGGACTCGATGCGGCGCTTCCTGGCCCGGCTGGACGAGCAGTGGGACGGTCCGGGCGGCTGGCTGTCCAGGCAGGGCTTCGGTCCGCGCGACCAGGACCGGCTGCGCGCCCGGCTGGTGTCCTGACCTCCGGACGACAGCGGGCGCCGCCCCCGCAGGGGTACGGCGCCCGTGGCGTGCTTCAGGCTCTCTCAGCGGCCGATGTGGTCATTCCGGTCGCGCATCAGTAGCAGTTCGTCTCGCATCGAGGGCGAGGGCGCCTGCAGGAGAGCTCGGTCCAGCTCTCGATGGCGACGGGCCAACTGACGTCGCTGACGCCAGACGGCGAGGGTACTCATGGGTCTCAACTCCTGTGCTGTGGTGGGCAGTACACCGATGATAACGCGGGTTGCAGCCTGAATGTTCCGAAGGTTCAGCGCTGTCTTTGGGTGTCTAGCCGCGTTCTATCAGGGAACTGGTCGCATGCTCGGTGCCGACGGGAGCGGTCGTTGACGTTGCGTCGGTTGGGTTCGGCGCAACCGGGAGCGGTAGGCGGTACTCCGGTGTTCGATTCGCAGTACGACTACCTCGCGCGGGTCCTGGTTGATGCGTTACAGGACACCGTAGGTCCGCGGCGGGCGGAGTGGACGCCTGCGAGGTCGTCGCGAAGTGCCTTACCCACCCGATGCGGATTCTCGATCAGCGCGGTGGTCAAGAAGTCGATCACCGCGACGGCCACAGCCTCGGGCAGCTGGGTCGTGATCGCCCGCTGGGCAGGTGGAGTCAGGACGAGGTCGTAGGGCGGCGGTGTCGTCACGTCCTCAGACGGCGGACTGCCTCGACTCCGCGGCGGACCTCCCCGCGGGAGTAGGCGGCGTCGGCCTCCCGGATGTCGGCCAGGGCGCTCGGGTCGCTGAGCAC
>JBPCOF010000038.1:0-44605 GCA_051000515.1 Geodermatophilaceae bacterium | reverse complement strand
TACGCCCGAAGAGACCGCGATCTCGATCGCCGCGGAGATCATTGCCGGGCGCTGGGGCGGTTCAGGGGAACGGCTGGCCGAGGGCGGCGGCCCGATCCACGCCGCCGCACCCCGTTAGCCAGTGGCCCTCCGCTGTGGAAGCGAGGCCCAATCACCCCGCGGGGTCAGGTGCGCTGGATACGGGTCACTTCGAACCGCGTACACCCGGTCCCTACTGACCCAGGGATCCGGCTGGCCGAATCACAATCCGGAAGCGGAACTATGACTGGGGACAAATCGTGATTGGGACAGTGCAACCGCGACCGGAGGCAAGCTCAGCCCGCGTCGATGAGTGACACGTCGTAGTCCGCTATGCGGCCGTCCGCAGTTACCATGGTCAGCTGCTCGCAACGAGCCTGCGATGAGCAGTCGGTCGAATGGATCACGATGATGCATCGGGAGATCCGCGACCGCGAGGCCATGATCGGCGTCGAGGCGGAGGACCTGAACGCCGCTTCGCAGTACGTGCTCAGATCGTGCGGCGCCGACAGTCTCCCGATCGCTGGGCCGGCAAGTGAACCCCGGGCCGCGAGGAAACGCCTGCCTGCTGATGAGGACAGTTCGATCCGGACCAGCCATGCCACGGGGACGCCGTCGCGGACAATCTCGACGGCTTCTCCGGCTTCAACCCGCGCGAGCAGCTTCGACAGGTCTGTCTTGGCTTGGCCGACATTCACGAGCAGCGAGAATAAGCTGGATCGCCGCACTGCCCGGCCGTCGAGCCGGGCCACCGCGACGATCTGTGCACCTCACCGGTTACCTTCTGCGCGATCGGATCGGCAGGGCCCTCCTTCGGCGTCCCAGTAGGATTCGCTTTGTCGATCTCCTACTGGAGCGAAGCGAGAAACTCGGTGAAGCTGTCGGCCAGGACCTCCGGTACGGCATTCAGGTCGTCGGTGACGAAGAAGATCACCGGCGGATCGATGTTGGCCAACCGGTAATGGAAACAGAAATAGGCGCCTCCTGCATCAATGCCAAACGGGCGCCGAGTTGAGCGTGGATCTGGTCCAGACGCGCCTCGTTCAGCGTGGAGCGGGCTGGATGGCACTGTCGCGCCAGCGGACTGCGGTGGGCTTCGCTGACGCCGCTCGCGCTCCATCCTCCAGCAGGCGCCGGAGGTGCCCGTCGCTCGGCAGCGTCGTCTGGAGCAGATCGGCTAACTGCTCGGCTCTGGGTCGGGTGATCGAACCGGAGCGCTCGAACTGCTCCCATCTCGTGGACCACGACAAACAGATTCACTGGAAGCGGACAACTCTCGAAATACACCTGGGAGTCGATCGGGTCGTTGAAGTCCGGCATCGTGCGATCGTCGCAGGACGGCGGAGGAGGCCCCGAACTACTTACTCCTGGCGTCCGTGGAGCTGGCTCGATCTGCGTGGCTGAGACGAAGCTGGCGCTGTGTCCAGGGATAGGAGTCTGAGCCGGGTCACCGATACGATCATCGGCGATGGCCACCGACGATGATGCGGCCCTGCTGTTCCCGATCGGGCACTGCATCGGCGCCTATTACGATCTCCCCGCCTCCAACGACCACTTCTTCCAAGTGCGAGTCGGACCAGACGTCGTCCGGTTCAACGACGGGCAGTTCGCGATCTGGGGATTGGCCCACGGAATCCCGGATCGCCCCCCCGATCAGCCCTGGAACCGGCAGACGGTACTGACGGCGGCTCGCCGGGCGGGGATCGCCGATTCCGAGCAGGTGCTCGACGGTCTGGTCAAGGACTACCTGGTCTTCGAGACGACGCCAGGCACCGATGGTGCCGTCGATTTCGCCCGGCGGCACCGGTTGATCCCGCTGATGTTGGGACTCGGCAACACCTCCGAGGAGCCCAGGCTCTATTCCGTGGGAATGGTCGGCCTGCCCGTGGTGTCGATGTCGGCCATGGCCTATGACCTCTACGAATGGGCACACATGGACTCCAACCTCTGGTTGGCCTGTCAGGGCGCTGCGGCGACCGCGGTTCGCGTCGGAATCGAGGACCGCTTGGCCCGGGATCCGTTGCTCATGCTGGACGCCTTGCTCGGCACTCTGCATGCCCTGCTCAGCCCCAATGCTGCCTACCTCGACACCCGGTTGGCCGGCTGATGAGCGTCTCAGAGAGCGCGACACCCGCCAATGACTCCCATGACATCGAGACCGCCGACCCACTCGTCTTCCCGGTCGGCCACTACATGGGGCCGTTCCACCCCAGCCGGAACGGTCCGGCCAAGCATCACATCGTCCGGGTGGGTTGGGAGACGCCGAAACTCCCCAACGAAGAGCACGTGGACATCTGGGCGCTCGCACACGGGCTGCCGACTCGGATCGACACTGTGCGGTGGACCCGGCAGGCGATCATCGACGCCGCGAACGACGCAGAAATGCCTGATCCGGCGGGCATTCTGGACAGCCTCGCCGACTTGGGCCTGATCACCGAGGTAACCCCGGGCACCGAGCAGGCCCGTGAGTTCGCGGATTCATATCGGCTGCAGTCCTTGCTGATCGGATTGGGCAACAACCCCGACGACCCGGTGCTCGACGGGATCGGTCTGGTCGGAATCGCGCCGATCGTCAAGGTTCGCCCGAGGGTGTTCGAGATCTGGCAGTGGGCCCACCTGTGGCCGACCGTCTGGGCCGCCTGCGAAGGACTCGCCTACGTGGCCGGCCAAGTCGAAGGATCCAACCCGGACGCGGCAGATCCGGAGAAGGTCCTCGACCTGATGTTCGACGCGATGCGCACGCTGATCTCTCGTAACGCCGCCTATCTCGACGTGACGATCAGCCCTCCTGCAGCGAGTCGATCAGCTCGCTGAAACTGTCAGCCAGGAACGCCGGTTCGATGGTGGAGTCGTCGGTGGCCAGGAAAACCACTGGTGGATCGACGTCAGTCGCTCGAAAGTCGAAGCAGAAATAGTAGTCGCCCGGGTCGACGGCGAATGGAATTACCTTGTCGGGCAACGATTCTGACCGAACAAGAACACCGAGGAGATCGAGCCCGTCCGGCCGGTCCTCGAGATGCATCAGCATGCTGAACCTGGTACGTGTCCCATCTCCCAGGGTCACCAGGCTCCGATCCGGGGCCGCGCCCTGATGGGTGCGCATGACCTCGAGATAACCCTGAGGAAAGATGACTCCGAGTCGCTGCTGCACTTCGGCAAGTCGCTCGTTGCCCACCGGCGGGGCAGGGGTGATGGCGCAGTCACGCCAACGGAGCGCCATGGTGTTCACCCTACTTCTAACGCGGGTACGGCGCCGGCGCGTCCTGCAGCGAGCAGATCAGCTCGGTGAAGCTGTGCGCCAGGAACATTGGCTCGGCGTGCGGGTCACTGGCGGTGTGGAAGACAACTGGCCGATTCCAACCGGTGGCCGCCCAAGAATGGTCGGACTCTCCGCGGTAGTCGAAGCAGAACAAATTCCCGGACGGATCGACGGCGAACGGGATGAACTTGCCGAGCAAGGCGTCTGACTTCTCGACGACGTCGACGAGGTTGAAATCGGCTGGCTCGTTCTCGAAGTGCAGCAGCATGCCGAGTTCGGTGGCGGTCCCGTCCGGCAAGACGATCAGCCCACGATCTGGGCAACCGCCCTGGTGGACACGTACGACCTCGAGATAGTCGGCGGGCAACCTGATGCCGAGCCGGCCCTCGACCGCCGCGATCCGCGCATCGTCCAGATACGCAGGTGAGGCGATCGCGCGATCACGCCACTGCACGGCCTTGGCACCGTTGTCACTTCGGTTGTGCCCCATGCCCAGACCCGGTGGGATCAGCACGAGATCGGGGCGTTCGGATCCCGACTCTCGGCGCCCGATGATGTGAGGCTCGTCCAGTGTGCGGCCCTCGCGTGAGTGGCCGTTCTGCGGCTCGGACCAGGCGCTGTCCGGCAGTTCTGCCTTCGGCCCAATCGGTCGTTCGGGGGATGCGACCACGGGCGGCTGGGGCTGGGGCTGCGGCTGCACAGCGCCCGTCGGCTCCTGCTGGAGCAAGCTCAGCTGCTCGAGAACCTCGGGAATCGGGCGCAAGTTCAAGGCCAACACGATGTCGTCGCCCTCTGCCTGGTCGAGCATGCGGACCGCGTCGAGCCAATGGCGTACTCCGTCGAAGCGCAGCTCGAGCTCGTGGAACATCTCGGGCAGCCTGCCGTCCGGTGTGGAGAACGGGCCGTGATGGACCAGCCACCTCAGCGCATCTGCATCGAGGTCCGGGACCTGCTCGAGCAGCAGAGTTCGTACGGTGTCGGCGACGGCTGCCACGTGTTCGCGCAGCGCCAATGGCGCTGCGGTGCCGAAGAGTTCGGCCAGGACGACGACCGGCGGCGAGGAGTCCGCTGGGAAGACCAACCAGATCAGCACGGGGATGCTTCCCCCGTTGGGTAGCGGCCACTCGATCAACGCGATGAGATGTCGATTCCCCCAAGGATCTACGAAATCGAGCCACCACACGACTGTCGGGTGGGTCCCCGGCCCGGATGGCGGTTCCACCGGTGGGTCGACGACCGGAGGCGGTTGTACGGGCGGCCCGTCTGCCGGCGGCTGCGGCGGTACAGGCGGCGCGACGACCGGAGGTGGCGGCGGTACAGGCGGCGCGACCACCGGAGGGGTCGGCGGTACAGGCGGCGGTCCGCCGACCGGAGGAGAGATCGGCGGCCCGGCGACCGGAGGACGGGGAGATACCGGAGGGGGGCAAGGCGGGGGAACGTAGGGCGGCGGGGCCTGCGGTCGGGGGGCCGGCGTCGGGGAAACAGAATCGTCCGGCTGAGTGCGGCGCGGCTCGGACTGTTCGGACGGTGGAGCGGGTTTGGTCGGTGGCGCAGGGTCCTCGTTCCGGTCGGGGGCCCCAGGTTCGTGGGGCTCGGGCGGCGGTGCCGGCTGGGCGATCGGAGGAACCGGCCACTCGTCGTCGTCGTCCCAACCGGTGGTGTTCACCTCGGTGCGCATCCGGTTGAAGAAGTCCTCCTCGCTCTCGACCTGCTCGGACAAGACCTGCCGGATGAACTCGTCCAGAGGTCCTGCCAGCTGATCGACTCGGGCCCGGGGGGAGACAGTCACGGTGACCCGGTTGCTGGTCCCGTCCCGCTCAGCGGTTGCGACCGGCTGTGCCTCGGGCCCGGCCGCAACTACCCGGACGTCGATCTGAACTGCTCGGCCGTCGCGGCTCACGTGCAAGCTGCCCGGCTCACCCGACGTGGCCTGTGCACCCTGCTCCTGCGCGGCGGCGAATAGGACGGCCTTGACCTGTCGATATGCCAGGTCCTGTTCGGTGCCCGGACGAGGCGCGGCGTCCGCAGCCGGGTCCGCGTCCACAGCCGGGTCGAGCGCGGCAGTGGGATTCGCGCCGGTGTCCGCGTTGTGGCTCGCGTTGTGGTCCGCCGTGTTGGTCGGCTCAGCCGCGACCACAGAGGCAGGATCGGACAGGACTTCCTCGACCTGGTCGGTGATCGGCCCGGCGAGCCGATCCACCCGCGCCCCGGGCGAAACCGTCGCGTGCACGCGGTTGCTGCCGGCTATCCGCTCGGAATAAGCGATCGGCTGCCGGTCGGAACCGGTCGAGCGCTGGAAGATCTCGACCCGTACCTGCCGGCTGTTGCGCTCGATCACATAGCTGCTGGTCGTTCCTTCGACGGGCTCGATCGCGGCTCCTGCCTGCTCGGCGGCAGCAAAGACCAGGGCGCGTGCTTGTCGGACGATCAGCGGTGCATGAGCCCGGTCGGCCGACTGGTCCGGGTCCGGGGCGGCCCGCACAGCGTCGGCCCTTGCGGCCTGCTCGGCCCGGGCCTGGGCTCGCGCGGACCCGACTCTTGGTTCAGGCCCGACCTCGGGCTCGGGTCCGACTTCGGGTTGGGGTCCGACGTCCGGTTCGGGTCCGACGGCGCTGCCCGCAGGCAGATCACTGCCACCTCGGAGCAACGACTCGATCAGCTGAATGATCATGTTCTTCGGCAGGTACGCCGCGGATCCGTGGGACACGACGACGCGGAGATGGTTGTGACCGACGACATCGACGTCGGCGACAGCCTGACCATCGGCCCCGACGTCCCGCACGTCGATGTCCACGTCGACCAGACGTTCGCCGATGGTTACCCGGACCTGTTCCGCGCCAATTCTTTCCGATGTAGCACCGGCCAGATGAGCGGCGGCCTCCACGAACTGCCGAGCAAGGACGCGCTCCTCCAGCTCCCCACCCCGGCGGGCGGCAAGCCGAAGCTCTTCGGTCGGGGTCAAGATCCCCCTGCGCATCACCGGGCCGTCACCGGAACCGAGCAGCCCGAGCTCTTCGGCCATCGCGTTCAGCCAGCGCTTCGCGAAGCCCGCGTGCCGCTCTGCCGAGGCATGCAACGAGAACTGGGCCAGCAGCCCAGCCATCCGGAACTCAGCAAGCCCGCGCCGGTCACCGGCCGTGAGCCTCGACGCGGTGACCGACTCGCTGGTCTCGCCAGGCTGGAGCAGGCTCGGCCCGCTCGCAGCGCGCTCGCTACGAGCCATCAACCGTGCGAGGGCACCTGCCAGGCCGATCTGAATGGCTGTGCTCGACTGTCGACCGTCGAGAGTGATCGTGGCCTTGCCGTCGGCGATCGTCGGGACGGCCACCACACCGGAGGGGTGCCTACCGACCTCGATACGTACGGCTCGCGTGGTTCCGTCCGGGAGGCTCAAGCGCAGCGTCGGTGAATCGGTGAGCTCCGCTGGGACAAGACTCAGGTCGAAACCGGTTGCTTCGCTGATTCTGGAACCGTCAGGGGAGGGGTCGGCGGCCCCCCGGTTCGGGTCCAGAACCGAGGCGAGCGCCTGATGCACCCGCGCCGCGTCGTGTTCGCCCAGACTGTCGAGGAGGTGCTCGAGTTCCGAGACCACCCAGGACGGCAGTGCGGCACGGCGCTGCCCCGCGGCCGGGGCACCCAGCCGCACGCCGGCCCGATCGACGAGCGGGATCAGCTGCTGCACAGCCACCTCCCGGCCACCTGAGTCGGCCTGTTGTACCTGGCGTACGGCCTCGGTGACCTCGCCCAGTGCAGCCCGTACGTCTGCAGTCAGGCCCGTTGAGTCAGGCTGCGCCGCAATGGAGTCCGACCAGATGAACGCGGTGACCTGACGTACGACGGAGCGCTCGGACTCGGCGACTCCAGAGTTTCGATCAAGCTGGATGGAAAGCTTCCCATCGCGATAGGACAGCGTCGCTGAGACCGATCCGATCCGCTTACCCAGGGAGACCTCCACCTGGATCGACCGCCCGTCCGGCATCGTGAGCCGGACCAGGTTGCCGCCGAGACTGTGAATCTGGCCGCCGGCCCAGCGAACGGCTCGCTCTACGGCGGCCACGCCCGCTGCCAGCAACCGGGCTGCAGGGCCATCAGGCGTGGCGTCGGGCCCGACGTTCCCGGGCCCATCATGAGGTCCGCCGTTGGGAGGCCCGCCGTTCGGACCGCCGTCCGGACCGCCGTCCGGACCGCCGTCCGGACCGCCGTCCGGACCGTCGTCGGATCCGTTGAAGGAGTCGGCGAGGTCCTTCAGTCTGGCTTCGGTCAACTGTTGGGCAAGGTTCAACGAGGCCAGCCGCACGGCAGTCTGACCGGCTTCTCTCAGCTTGACCTGTGCGGCCAGTCGGGCGTCCCGCTCGTTCTCGGCATCCGCCGTAGCGTCGCCGAGCTTGCGAGCTCCGACTCCGGCGGCGATGGACGCTGCCGCGGCCACCCCACCGATCAGGGACCCGACCAGCAGCGGCTCGTATTCCTCCTGGGTGAGAGTGCCCCACTGACCAGGCCGGAAGAAGTCGAGCATCCCGAAGGCCGCGGGTCCGAAGATGTTGTACAGCGCCGCGCCGGTGCCGAACGCAACGACTGGGGGCCCGATGATCAGGGCGGCATAGTCACGGATGCGCGCCTTGGGTTTGGCGCCCTGCTCCTTGGCCTTGCCCTTCGTGGAGTTACCGTCGGCAGCAGCCTTCATCTCGGCGGCGACCTGCTCGGCTTCCACTTCGACCAGTTCGACCGATGCTGTCTCGTCGGTCGAGGTTTCGGATGAGGCCGGCTCCTCCAGGGCTTGCTGGGTCTGACCCCGGTCGACAACTCGAGCATCCGATGGAACCGGTACGGCGGAGCCGGAGCCGGCGTCCTTCGCGTCGTTCCCGGCACGGTCCAGAGCCGGATCATCACGGCGGGACAGCCGTTCGAGGACGCCGCGGATCTTCGTCGAAGACTGCAGAACGTCGTGGTGGATCGCCCGATTGAGAGCGGCTTCGATCTCTCTGCGCCGCTGATCGAGCAGCTCCGCTGCGATTCTGGCCTGCTCTGTGTCGGAGTCGATGCTGTTCTGGACCTCGGCCACATGTTCGGACTCCAGGTCCAACTGCCGCTGGGAGGGCTTGGTGTGACCCCGCTCGAGGAAGCGCTCACGGGCTTCCTGGCCGGCGTTGAAACTCCGCTCCGCGATGGCTGTCACCGTGCCGACCAACAGTGGAGTGACTCCACTGATCGCAGACCGGAGCCAGTTCGCGGCGCTCGGAGCCTTGCCGGTGAGGAGATCGGTCCCCAACAGAATCCCCGGTATGCCAAGGGCGATCGGCAGCACATTGAAGAGCGTCTTCGCCTGATGGATCCCCAGGGATGGGGTCTTGGACAGCAGCGGGTCCCTGACCTCCAACCTGTCGAGTAGGGCGCGATCCAGGGCGTTTCGTCGACGCTGGCCACCATAGGCGTCGGGACTCTCCTCGAACCTGGGCAGCAGATCCAGTCCGGCCTGGCGCAGCGCGGCTTCGTACTCCCGGACGAGACCCCGACGAGACCACGGCTTACTGGCATCGAGTGCGTCCAGCTTCTCGATCAGCTTCTGGATGCGCTCCTGATCGGCCGGCGACAGGTCTTGCGCGCCGATCGGGCCGTTCGTCGGACCCGGCTGGAGTTTGTGCGTCACCTCTCCGGTCGAGGCATCGCGCTCCACATTCCCGGTCGGCGCGAACGGTCGACTGCCCAGGACTTGATCCAGCGCCGACAGCAGTGCCCGGGTGACGGTCGGTCCGGTCGCCCGGTCGGCGATCTGTACCTCGTAGTAGCCGGTGCCGGCACTGTCCTTGACCCAGCGAGCGGCGGCGATGACCGAGTCATCAGCGCTCAATGCATCGGACGCAACGCCGACGACCTTGACCCGTACGGGTTCCTGGTTCGCGTACTCGAGCTCGACCACGCCGTCCTGGTCAGGCTCCGGGGTGTTCAGCACCCGGTCCTGGGTTCCGAGCCGGCCCAACGTCTTGATGGCCTGCTTCTCGACGCGCGCGGCGTCGGCGCGCCGGCGACCGTCCGGAACGTAGGTGGAATCTCGGCGCGCGTCCACCTGCGCGGTCACCTCCACGTCGGTCGCGGCACGGTCGGCGACGTCGGAATCACGCCAGGTGCTGCGGAAGTCTTCCAGCGCAGGCGGATCGGCCAAGGCGTCGAGTGCTTCCTCTGGGTTCGGAGCAGCCAGGGCTTGTTCGGCCGAGACCACCCAGCTGGCCAGCGCCTGCCGATAGGCGGCCTGTCGATCCAGTTCGGCTTGCGCGCGCCGCGGGCCCCGAAGGTGCTCGTCCAGACGCATGGCCACGTTGTGCTCTTTGCGTCCGGTTTTGGCATCCTCGTTCGGATTCTCGAGGACGGCGCCCATCTTGGAGAACCAGCGTTGACTGAAGGCAGTGGCGATCGAGGCACCGACCCCGGCCACGAGGAAATAGACCGGCTGGATGAGGAAGTTCGCGCCGAACTCAGCGACCGCGACCTGGTGCGCTGCAAACCCGGCGGCAAGCCCGCTGACCGGACCAGCGACGTAGCGCATGAGCCACGACGACATCGGTGGCACCGTGACGTCCTTGCTGACCCGCTGACCGGCGGTCGGCTCCACCTTGTTGGTCGCGTCGACCGCGACATCGAAGGGAAGGTGGCCATCGGCAGCCGCCGACAAGAGCGGAACGTCGGCCAGAGGCTGGTCTACGCCGCGTGCCGCCTGGTCGAGGTCGCGAGACTCGGACGAGACCGGAGCGGGCAGACCATCCGGGCCCGGCCTCGGACCAGGATCGTTGTCATGGCGGCCAACCGCTGAGATCCCACCCCACGGGTCGTTGCCCAGCAAAGTGTCGAGCACCCTGACGTGTCGCAGGGTACGGACGGTTCGGTCCTCGCCGTGCTGCGCCCGCGTGTCGAGGACCTTTCGGACCTCCACCGGGAGGAGCTTGCCGTCGCGCCGGGCGTCGCGCCGCACCGTATTCAGGTTGTGCCGGCGCTCGGCGATGGTGTTGACGAGCGAGCCGACGACGCTCGAGGCACCCACCACGGCGGCGACGGTGTAGAGGTCCGGATTCTCGGTTGCGTACGCGGCGTAGGCAACCGCGGTGGTCGCCCCCCCGCCGAGGAACGTGGCAGTGAGGGCCGCCTTGAGCAGATAGGGCCCGGCCTTTGCGACTGCCGCGGGCAGTGAACCCACCTGCGGCACATAGTTGTTCAGCTCACCGACGAGGTCTTGATCTGCCAGGCCGAGCAAACCCAAACGGGTCGTGTAGTCCGGTGACTGGCCCTTGTACTCGCTGGGATTGTCCAGGTTCTGGGTACCGCCGACCAGGCCGAGTTCTTTCATAAGCGCGGCCACTTCGCGGGCCGCCTGCCAACGGGCGATCGGGTTGGCTGAGTCCAGTCGCTTGGCCTCGTGTCGCAGCTCGGCCAGCCGGGCACGGTCTTCGGTCGAGGTGGCGCTGAGGTCAGGCGAGACTGCGCCGAGGTCGACGGACTCCTGCTTCTGTTCGTCGCTGAGAGGTCCGTCGGTGAGGACATCGGCTCGATTCGGATTGCCTTCGATGATTGCCGCGGCTTCGGCGATCGCGTGGGCCAGCGCCCTGGGTACCGCCCGGGAGATCGCTCGATCCGAGATCCGGATCTGGACCTCCCGCGTGGCCGAATTGACCCAGCCGATCCCGATGTCCGAGCCCCATGCGGCGTGGGCGGTGGCGCGGAGTGTGAAGGTCGGCCCTGTCCCCTGGTCCGCCTTGCCGGCGGTTCGGACTTCGTAACTGCCATCGGCATTCCGCGTGATGCTGGCAACACCGGCGTCCTGCGCCAGGGTTTCCAGGGTTCGGTCGATTTCCGCTCTGACCTTGTTGGGTCTTGGAAGAAGTGAGCGCATGCCGTGGAAGGCGCGTCGGACCGGCGATCGGATGCCGAGCAACGTCGGGCGTGGCTGCTGCAGGGGCGCGACCATGAAGATCTCGAGATCCGGCGATCGGTCTTCTCCCGGTGCCGGCGGCTCGCCAGGTGGATCACTGTCATTGGGCGGCTGGCCGTCGGGTGGCTGGTTGCCAGACGGCGGGCCCTGATCCGAGGGCGGCCCTTGATCGGATGGGCCCTGACCGGATGGGCCTTGATCGGATGGGCCGGGTGCGGGCGGGGTTTGATCAGCCGGCGGCAGGTCGCCGAGCGCCTCTCTGATCCGCTGCTCGATCGAAGGCTGCAAGGGTGCCAACACCGCACCATCGGAAACCATCACCCGTACGACGTCGTTGCCTGGTGTCCAGCCCGCCTGCCAGCGGTCTGCGACATCGACGCGGGACACCGGCGTGTCGCCGGTTGGCACGACGGCGTGCACGTCTACATCGAGAACTCGTTGATCACCGCGCCGTATCTCGATGCGGTTCTCGTTGATCCGGACCGGTGTGCCGCCGGCTCTGCGCGCCACCTCCTCGACGAACTGCCGGGCTTGGACGACTTCGTCCAGTTCGGCTCCGTGACGCGCCGCCAGCTCCCGCTCGGCTGTCGGTTCCAGGACTCCTCGTCGTACGGTCGGCCCGTCGCCCGCGCCGTTCAGGCCCAGTTCCTCGCCGAGTGCGCGATGCCAGCGGGTCGCCTCGCTGGCGCGGGGGGAGGACTGCACAAGTTGAGCAGCCATCGCGAGTTCGGCCAGCCCACGCAGGTCCGCGATCGTCAGGTCGGCGCGGGTAACCGGATCGCTGTCGTTGCCCGGGCGCAGTACGCGCTGCCCGTCCGAGGCTCCAAGGTGGCGAGCTGCCAGTTCGGCGAGTGCACCGGCCACGGCGATCTGAATGGCGTTGCTCGATGCGCGAGCGTCGATCGTCACCGTGGCCGCGAGCAGGGAGCCCGAGGCGAGGGCAACGGCGCCTGCACCGGGCCTACCCTCCTCGAGCCGTACGGTTCGGGTGGTTTCGGCGTCCAGCTGCAGCTGCAGTAGGCCCGGATTGGCCGGGTCCTGACTGACGTCGAGCCCGATGGCTGCGGCGATGCTGTCCAGGTCGGCCGTTGCCGCCCGTACGGCAGCATCTGCGTTGAGCGCATGGTCGTGGAGATCGAGGGCAGCGGCCAGATCGCCGGGCAACATTGACCGACGGGCTGCGGCGTCCGGTGCGCCCAGCCGGAGCCCGGTCTGATCCATCAATCGAGTCAGCCGCTTGGCGAGGACCGCGCGACTGATCGGGCCGGCCTGCTGGGCTTGGCGCACGGTCTCGGCGAGCTCGGCGATGGTGCCATGGTCGTCGACCGTCAGCGTCGCACGTGCGGCGCCGGCGTTGAGCGGCGATCGACTCAGGGTTGGATTCCCTTGGGGCGCGCCGACTTCGGTCATGATGAAGGCGGCGACCTGGTGGGCCACCTGGCTCTGCGACTCAGCGGTTCCGGTCTGTCGATCGACGGTGATCGCAACAGTGCCATTGCGCGCGGTGAGGGTCACCGGAGCGGCGTCGGTCGTTTCGTCCACCGACACATGTACGCCCATCGTCCGGCCGTCGGGCAGGGCGAGGCTGAGCAGGTCACCGTGAGTGCTCTGCAGTTGCCCGCCGACCAGCTCGGCGGCCCGTTGAGCGGCCGCCACGACAGCTGCGCGTTGCGGGTCGGCCGGTGGGCGCGGCCCTGCGTCCCTGCTGACACCGTCGGTTCCCGTGTTGGTGGGGCCGCCGTTTGTGGGGCCGCCGTTCTCCCCAGCCGCTGGGACCACCTCGCGCGGGGACCCGCCGAACAAACTGGCTAGCGCATGGGTCCTCCGCGCCGCCTGCTCATCGTCAAGCAGAGCCACCGCGGTCTGGACCCGAGCGAGTTCGGCTTGCGCGTTCCGCAGGTCCTGCTCCAGGGGTGCTAGGCGGGCAGAGCGGGCGGCAGCGACCAGCTGCTCGCCCTGCGCCCCCATCGCGATCTCCTGCGCAGCCAGCAGCGCCGGGTTGCGGCTTCCGACCAAGCGGTCACCGAACACTCCCAGACCGGACGCCGCAGCGTTAGCTGCCGCGAGCATCGCTCCAGCGCCTACGCCCAGATACTCCGCGGGGATCTTGGACAGCATCGGCGCGTTGAACAGTTCCGCGAAGGACAATCCCCCGATACCCATGCCGACCCCGAGGGCAACTCCCGTCGCCGCCAGAGGAACAGCGACCAGCGATCCCGCGTAGTCCAGGAAACTGGGTGTGGCCTTCACGGGCGTGAAGAACGGCCGGCTTCCGGAGGTGTCCACCGACTCGTCGGCTACGGCGGCAGCCTCCTGCTCAACGGCCTCGGCGGCGGCGCGGTCCGCGGCGGGGGAGTTCAGCGGGTCCGAAGCAAGGGGGCCGCCGCCCACACCCGCGATCGATGCATCTGCAGAAGCGGAAGTCGAGGGGTCGATCGAGCCTTGCGCGGCGCGGGCGCTCGACTCAGCCGTGTCGGGCGTGCGGTCACTGCCGGGTGCCGCGTCGCCGCGATGGGTCTGTCGGTAGATGACGTGTGCCGGCAGCGACAGGGGGCGCAGACCGGCACCCCGCTCGACCTGAGCCACCGCCGCTTCGAACCGGGCGCGTCGCACCTCGAGCGCCCGGTCCTTTGCTTCTGCGCCCTGCGCGTCTGCCCGAACATCGGAGGCCACCCGATCGCGGTAGGCAAGCTCTTTCGCCACGGTGGAATCGGACGGGATCGTCTCGCCGATCTCGAGTTCGAGCTGGCGTCCCTCGATCGAACGGCTGGCATGCCATTCCCCGAGCGCACTGGCTGACCCGATCGCCAGCGGGCTGGCGAAGCCGATCAGCGCACGAAGCGACGCACCGGCGCTGAAGCCGCTCAGGCCCAGGATCGCCAAGGGAGTGAGGACGGCCGGGACGGTCATCACTCCGACCCACCTGCGCTGATGGGCCCAGAAGCTGGGTGTCACCGCTGGAAGCGGATCATGGGACTGCATCGCGGCGAGCAACTCCGGGTCCAGTGTGACCCGGCGGGCGGGACTCCCGAGCGAATCCGGATCGATGTCTGGAGTGTTCGGAACGTCGAGGCCGGCGGCGCGTACGGCTGCGCGATATTCGGCCGCCAGGTTGCGCCGCGACCGACCCCCCGCTTCCTCGAGAGACAGGAGCAGCCTGGTGATGTCCCCGATCCGGCCACGGTCGGCAGCCGTGAAGTGGTCGGGGTTGATCGGCCCATGCGTGGCGCCGGGGACGAGCTGGTCGGGGCTCGCGGGTGCGCCGTCCAGGTCGGCGAGGATCTGGTCCAGCGCGGTCAGGGTGGCCCGTTCGGCAGTGAGGTCGACGGCTCGATCCGAGATCTCCAAGACGTACGGACCGTTGCCCTCCGGGCGCCGTACGCGAGCAACCAACAAGTCTTCCCGCAGGACGCCGGCCGCAACGGCCCGCACCTGAACCGCGATCGGCTCGGGCCGGCCGGCATACCGCAGTTGGACCACACTGTCGCCGATGTGCTTGGAGACGACACCGTCTCGGGGACCGAGATCGGCCAGGGTGCTGAGTGCCTGGCGTTCGACCCGGGTCGGATCGGAGGAGGTGCTTGGGTCGGAACCGAAGGCGGAATCCGGGATCGCCGAGACGTCGATCGTCGCGGCCCGATCGGTGACGTCTGAGTCGCGAGCCGGGCTGGCAACCTCGACCGAGGTCGGCGCGGGAGGGAGCGCTGCTACCCGGCGGCCGCCGGGATCGGCGGCGTCGTCGACAACGGCTTGCTCGGCGGTGGCCAACCAGTCCGCCAGTGCCTGGCGGTGGGCTGCTTGCGCGTCCAGCGCGGCCTGTTGCTCGCGCAGTGGTCGGAGCAGGTGAGCGATCCGAGCCCGGGCCATGGCCTCGTGACGACGAAACTTGGTGTTCTCCTGGGCATCCTCGCCGGCGGCCCACTCCAGGGAGAGGCGGCGGTGACTCCGGCCCAGGTTCCACAGCGCGGCGGTGGCAGTGATGGCCAACCCGACCGGCAGGATCGGCGAGGCAACCATGCCCATGCCGACCGCAGCGACGTACGCCGCGAGGCCGGCGCCGGCGCCGGCAAACGGTCCCAGGGTGGTCCGCATGACCCACGACCAGCGACCGGGCAGCATGTCGAATGCCGAGAAGCGATCGCCGGCACGCGGCTCGAGTGCGATCCGGGCGGCTTCTCGCAGCGCCTGGTCGGATAGGGCCGAGGGAGTTGCCATCGCGCGCCCGGACTCGGCTGAGGTTGGGGAGGGAGCGCTGCCTCGGCGTACCGGTCCGGCATCGTGGCGTTGGAGGCTCTGCCCGAGCTGTTCTGAGCGAAGCTGGAAGTCGGGCAGCCGTTCCCCGAGTTCGGCCGCTGCCTGACGGGTGCGGGCCGCCTGGCCGGCGAGGTCAGCTGCCTCGGTGTCCATCAGTTGCCGCACTGCCGGTGAGAGCGGGACCGATGCGTAGGCCAGGCGGACCCGAGCGTCCATCCGGACCAGATGTGCTCGGTCGGCCATCGAGCTGGCCACCGAGCTGGCCAGACCCGCACCAGCGGTGACAACGCCGTAGGTGAGCAGAACCGCGGGCGCGCCGACCACGGCGGCAAGGGCAAGGGCGGCGCCCGGCGCGACTCCGGCCACCGTGCCTGACAGCAATCCCCGGGCCAGATAACGCCAGGTCTCGGCGACCGCCGCGGGAAGGGCCCCCGCCAGCGGCAGGGCATTCAGCCGCACCACGTGAATCTGATCGTCGGGCGCCAGCGCACCCAGGCGCCGTTCGAAGCTGGGCGAGCGCCCATCGAATCCCTCAGGAGACGGCGCGCCGGAGCGTAGACCCAGCTCGGTCAGCAGCGCGGCGCCGTCCTGGGCCGCCCGCCAGCGGGTCAGCGGATTCGCCGAGTCCACCAGGCCGGACAGATAGCGAAGCTCGGCGATCCGGCCGAGGTCGTGCTCGGAGAGGTCGCTGGATCTCATCGGTTGATCGACAAGCGCATCGTCGCTGGGCAACGCTTGGTTGGTGAGCACGTCGGCGCGCGACCCGAGCCCGTCGAGGATGGCCGCGGCCTCGGCGATCTCGTGGACCAGAGCCCTGGGTACGGCACGCGAGATCGCTCGGTCCGAGATCGTGATGGCGAGCCGGTCGGTGGTCGGAGCGATGGTGCTCTGGGCGACGTCGGAGCTTGGCAGTCCCTGGTCGGTCAGGGTCTTGCCAGCCGCGGCACTGACCTGGAGCCACCGGCCACCAGCGGTACGGACGTCGTAGGTTCCATCCGCTCTCGGGTTTATCGCGGCGACGCCGGCAGCGTCGGCCAGGCGCTGCAAGGTCCTGGCGATGCGGCGGTTGACCAGCCGCGGATGGGAGAACCAGTTCTGCTGGCCGAAGAACGCCGAGCCGGGCACTTCTGACGCGGTGATCCGCTTGCCGCCAGGTGGCAGGTCGAGGGCGACGCGGACGGCACTGTCGATCTGTCCGGTCCGGTCGATCGCATCCTCGAGCGGCATGACGATGCGGATGCCGCCGTTGGGCGCGGTTGTCGCAGCCTCGACGACCGGCTGGGAGCCCGGAATGGCTTCCTCGATGTCGACGACGAAGTGAGCGCCATCCTCCTTCGTGATTCGGAGGCTCTGGTTGTCGAGCATCTTCCACGGTGCGCCGTAACGGTCGGCGGCCGCCTGAACCTGCCCGAGGGCCGTCGCAATCTGCGGATGCAGGACGACTGGGACGAAATTCGCTTTCCGGTCATGCGCAAGGGCGACCCGCATCGCCTCGTAGAGACGTGTGAGGTCCACTTCTGCGCCTGGTGAGACGTCAACCTGAACATCGCCGTTGGTGTTTGTGAAGAAGACGTCGGCCACCGGCCGGCCGTCTGCGCCGGCAGGAACCGAGTGCACGTCGGCAAAGAACCGTCCATCGAGGGCCAACACCGTGATGCGGCCGTCCACGATGGATGACCCGGCGAGTGTGGAGGCCGCCGCACGCACCTCCGCTCGAGCAGCGGCGACTGTTGCTAGGGAGAGATCACGGTTCGACCGAAGGTCGAGGGCGGCCGTGATGGCTTGGTTGGCCAAGGACTCGTTCACGACGCGTCCCGACGGGAGCATCACCCGAACGTCGCCGGCGCCAGTAAGGAAGATCCGGACAACAGGCTGGCCGGCGACCATGCGGGGCGCCGGGTCGGCTACCACGTCGATGTCAAAGGAATGGTCGCCGTCGATGACCTTGATCGGCTGACCGGGGCTCGTCTGCGTCATGGCGATCCGGGCGTCTGCGACGCGCTCCATCAGGGCTCGAGCAGCCTCGATCTCGGCAGTTGTCGCTGGAACGCTGGCGCTGAAGGGAACGGCGTCACCGATGACTACGTGTTCCAGGGCTGCCTCGACCGCATTCTCGAGGTCGCCTTCAAGCAGAGCCCCCGGAGCGTGAGAGTCTTCGGCGCCGTGTACGTCGCCCAGGGGGAGCCGCACAGTGACGTCGCCGCCAGCATCCACCCAGGCAAGGCCCTCGGACTCAACCGCCGGTCCGTCCGCGCGCGGACTGGCAGGCCGAACATCTATGAGGAACCTGCGCTGGCCGTGGATGGCCAGGCTGCGTCCATCGTCTAGCCGATGGGTCTCGGCACCTTCGGCGCGCGCGATTTCCTCGGCGGCGACCTGCGTCGCTTCGATGCGCGAGTCTCCGTAACCGTTGCCGGGGCGCGTCGATGCCTCGTTCGGATCGAGGACGAGTGCGACCTCGACGGCATGGTCGACGACGAACGCGATGTCGAACATCGCGGCATCCGGGGACACGGCTACGTACACGTTCCCGCCGTCGATCCAAGTACGAACCTGTGGCTGGCCCGGCAACCGGGCTGGTCCTGTCTCCGGTTGCACATGAACGACGAAATCGCGGACCGGTCCGTCGACTCGGACGAGCCCTCCGTCGTCGGGATCAGGACTGGCTTTGGCGCCCCTGGCCTTTGCCGCGCTCTCCGCAAGCTCCCGAGTCGCCTCGATCATGGCCGCTGGCACCGGGGGCGACTCGTGGCCGCTGACTGGGCTCGCGTCGGGCACGTGGGCGAGCGCGACCGGAAGGGTCTCGGCGATCAGGTCTGCCAGGTCCTGGATTCCCAAGCCTGCTGCCACGGTGACATGCGCGTCTCCGTAGGCGTCAACCCAGGCGCGATTGGCTGTCCGACCGGGCAGTCTGGACGGCGACTCGGTCTCTGGAGCCAAGTGGAATAGGACTTTGCGCTCGCCGTCGATGACGAGAACGCGGCGCGTCCCCATTTGAACGCTCTCGAGCCCCTGAGCCCGGGCAGCCTGCTCTACCGCGGCTCGGGCCGCATTTATCTCGGGGACGAGGTCGGGGCGCGGACCGGCGCCCCTTCCCGGATCGCCATCATGGCTGGAACCGGTGTTTGCCGCTGGACCGACAGGTCCTCGCCCACCCGTTTGCGGCGGTGGCGCGTGCCCGTCGTCGGTCGAGTCGCTTTCGCTCAGGCTGTCGTCTTGTCCGCGCCGTCCTGCATCAGGTGGCGCAGCTGCGTCTCGTTCGGGAGCGGAGTCCTCAGCAGGTCCGCGATCTGCTGGGCTCGGATCCGACTGACCCTGCTGATCCGGTCCTCGCCCTTGTCGAAGTCCTCCATCAGGCTGTACTGGACTGTGCTCGGGTCGTAGGTCCACGTCTGGGTCGGATGGTCCAGTCGGATCGCTCGGACCGGTCCGGCCGATTGTTCCACGATGAACAGGTTCGCCGGTCCCGTACGTCGGGGGACGGTCACCTCGTAATAGATCAGGTCGCCCAAGGCCATCGTCTGGCTCCCCTTCGGTAGCGGACGCTATGCCCGCATCTATCGCTGCTTGCAGTCTGGCTGCGATCTCTTCGGAGAATCCGGCTGCGGTCAGGTGCTGGACAACCGACAGCCCTTGGCGGGCGAGCTGCGTACGGTAGTACCGTGCGAGCTCGCTCTGCTTGCGGAAAAAGTTCTCAGGGCTGTTGTCGCGTGGCGCCGAGAACAACCGGATGTCCGGGATTGCCTGCTCGACCCCCGATTCTGTATTGGCCCGAACAATGTTTGCGAATGCTTCGACCCGCACAGCAACTGCAGCCGTGGGCAACCGGAGGACCTGGTAATCGGCGTGGGTTCGTTGGTTCAATTCAAGGGATTCCGGGGTCGGGAACTGCACCTCCATCCGCTTGCCACTCGGCGTTATCAGTTTGATGTTCAGGCCAGGGAACCGGTTACCCGCCAGCCAGAAGTTATTGAGCCGCGGACTGCGGTATCCCTGCATGGTCAAGGCCGAGAGCACAGCGTTCACGGTTCTCTCGTAGCCTTGGTGCGGCGTGACCACGGTGAAGCGGACCCGGTCATCGACGTTGTTGAGGTACTCAGAAATCGAGAGTGGGCGCACCTGATTGTCGTTGGCGTAGCTGCGCGCCAGGGACAACGAACTCTTCACTCGATGCTCGATCTTGGCAAGGCTCAGATCGGATCCACTCGTGCTGTTGAGCAGGGCCAGTGCAGTCTCCAGCGCCTTCTTGCTGACCTCAGCCTCCTGCCTGTCCTCGGCGACAGCTCGGTTGATCGCCGTGAGGACGTGCGGATCGAGGCCTGCCACCAACGCCTCGGTCTGCCGGGCTGCCTGATCGAGCAGGGTTTGGCGTTCAGTGGCGTAGGAAGCCCGGCGCGGTCCGCGGCCTCCTGACTGTGGAGGCTGGCCGGTGCGGTCCTGCTGTGGTCGTGAATCGTGGCCGATCCCGGCCTTCGGTCGAGGTGCGGTGATGTCCGTGGCCTGCGCCTCGAGCTGTTCCGGCGTGGGCGTCGCTGGAAAGGCCGACGCTGTGTTCCCCCACTCGGAATATCCGCCGAAGTGCTTGAAGCGGCTGTGAATCGTGTAGTTGACCAGCTGCAGCCGGCCGCTGCCATCGACGTGATGCCACGTGTAATTGCTCGGCCTGAAGGGCGTCGGCGGCGATTTCTCGACCATCTCGGTCTCGGCCGGAGTCAAACCTATTTGCTGGACCAATTCAGGGCTGACGTGCATCACCATGGACAGGACGAAGTTTGCGGCCTGGAAGTGATCCTCCCGATCTTTCGACATCGTCGGGTCGATGGTGAGCTCGAACAACACGTGCGGGCTGAAGTCCGCTCGCCGTACACCATTCATGTCGGGGCGGTAGGAAACCTCGAACCGTTGTGGCTGTGCCTGTCCCAACGGGGTAAGTGTCATCCCGTAGTTGAAGGTATTGGTCGTTCGGTCGTAGTGGATGTCCCCGTGGTCATCCAGCCAGTTGCTAAAGGTCGGCGCTTCCGGGCCCGGCCTGTCGAGGCCGTGGAATTTCGCTTCGGTGACCGGCACCAGATCCGGCGCGGCAGTTATCGAGGGGGTTGCGGTGTCGGTGCCTTGGCCGGGGTGAGCCGGTTCGTTCAGCTCTGGATCGCGCCGACCTCCGGCCAGAGCGGATCCTGTTGACGCAGCCAGAGGAGTTTGGCCGCCACCTTCTCCCCGCTCGGCGTCTCGGCTCCGCTGGTCGGTTCGGCCGTGGGGTCCTGGGCGTTCAGGATCAGCCGGCCGTCCTGCTGTTCCTTGCTCGGGCCGTAGCTGTACTCGACCTCCGTCTCGTTCTCCCGGAGTTTGCGATACAGGAGCAGGATCGCCATGGCGGGCCTCCCATCTGTCTACGCGCAGCGCGCGTTGGCTGGGCCGGAGTTGGCTCTCCCAGTCATAGTCCCTAGTTGCTTGGGTATGCGCGTCTTCGAAAGTTATCTGTGCAGGAACTGTCGTGCCGGCATGGGCTGCCTCCGCGCGCTGGCGTCGATTCTCCGCCATGATCTCCAGCTCGCGGCTCTCATGGTTGAGCAGAACGATGTCGCTCGGGTCAAGCTGTCCCGAGCTGAGCCGCATCCAGGCCTCGGCGATGTCCGCATCGGATTCGAAGCGGCTCAGCTTGTGACCGATGACCTTGAAGGGCTCCACCTCGGGGTTGTTTTCCGAGGCTGGGTCATATTCATAGACGTTGAGCAGGTGCTCAGCTTCGAAGATGTGCTGCCGGATGGCAGCAATCTGTTTACGGGTGAAGCGAGGCGTGCCGTCGGGATTGCGCACCCCTGCCAAGGTCTTCACGATGTCGTCGACATCGCGGGTATCGGCGCGGATCGCGTCGTACGCGGCGTCAGCCCAGGCCTTGACCTTGCTCTTTCTGGACGGCCGTTTTCCGATCCGCCCGCCGGTTTGATCGGGTTCTTGCGCGCCTTCACCGAGCCGAGAACTGCTGTCGTCGGCGGGGCGGTTTGCGACGGGCGCAGCGTGCGGACCGGATGGGGCAGGAATGGCGCCGGCTGGAACAACACCCCCGGGTGCGACGGCGCCGTCGGGCAGCGGCTCTGGTCTCGGCTCGGCTGCTGGCGCGGCGTCGGCCTTGGCACTGGGATCAGTGTCGTCGGCGGAGGCGGGAGCGACGTCGACCGGTGCGGGACTTAGCGCGGATGGATCGGGACTTGTCCCACTCTCGGCTGCTAGGTCGGCGGTGGGCTCGGACTGGCTGTCCGGGGTTGCATCCGCAGTAGCCGAGCCATCGGGTTGCCTGGCCGAAGGCTGCAAGCTGGGCTGCGGCTGGCTGCTCGACGTAGCGGTTGCACCGGCTCCGGCCTGCGCTGCTGTCCCGGGTGCTGCACCGATGGTGATCGGGGCCGCGCTGGTGGCAGCTGGCGCGGGTGCCCCAGCCGTCGACGAGCCGGGTGTCGACGTGCTGGGTGTCGACGTGCTGGGTGTCGACGTGCTGGGTGTCGACGTGCTGGGTGTCGACGTGCTGGGTGTCGACGCAGCGGTAACCGTTGTCGCGGTCGCGGTCGCGGTCGCGGTCGCGCCCAGCGCCGGTGCGACCGCCGCGGCCGACGGCGGCTGCCCAGTGCTGTTCGGCTCGGCGGTGGAGCTGGGGCCGGGGACCTCGGTGCCGACCGGGCCGGTCTCGGCATCGGGACCTCCCTCGGCCGGAGCGCTCTGCTCGCTGGCTGCCTCGGCAGTTGGCGTCTGGGCGGCCACCGGCGTGCCAGCCGGGCTGGCCGTTCCGGCCGCTGGGCTGTCTGCTGATTGGTTGGCGACCGGCTGGCTGCCTTCGGTTTGTCCGGCAGCCGACGGTTGAGGTGCGGATGATTCGGCAGCCGGCGTGGCGTCAGCGTCGGGCGCTGCGGTGTCCGACGGAACTGCCGTATCACCAGGCGGTGCGCTTTCGCCAGGTGCTGCGGTCTCACTCGGATCTGCGGTCTCACCAGGTGCTGCCGTCTCACCGGCCGCTGGGGCGTCCCCGGTGGCGGCCTCTGATCCGATCGCACCGGGATCGGCTGAGGCGGGCTGCCCTGCATCAGCCGGCGGAGCGGTCGACGCTGGCGGCACGGACGAAGCAGGTGGGGCGGTGCTGGCGGGTGGCGCGGTGCTGGCGGGTGGCGCGGTGCTGGCTGGTGGCGCGCTCGAGGCTGGTGGTGCGCTGGAGGCCGGCGGCGCGGTGCTGGCTGGTGGCGCGGTGCTGGCTGGTGGCGCGGTGCTGGCGGGTGGCGCGCTCGGGGCTGGTGGTGCGCTGGAGGCCGGCGGCGCGGTGCTGGCGGGTGGCGCGCTCGAGGCTGGTGGTGCGCTGGAGGCCGGTGGTGCGCTGGAGGCCGGCGGCGCGGTTCCTGCCGGCGGTGTGGCCGGTGCGCCGCTCGTACCGCCGCGAGGACCGGCGCCGGACCCACCGGCAGAGCTTCCGCTGCCTCCCGCGGAGGGGGCGCCGTTCGCGGAGGGGGCGCCGTTCCCGGAGGGGGCGCCGCCATCGCCGGACGCGCCTGCTCCAGTTGGACCGGTGCCGCCGCCGGGATTGGGATCGCCGAGCGGGTTTCCCTCGGCGGGGTCGGGTCGATGGCCGCCGTTGATGAGGTCCGAGTAGGTGTTCGGGTCGAACGGGCTGTTGCCGTAAAAGCGGCCGGCGCCACCCATGAATGCGCCGAACACACTCGAGGTGCTGAACGGGTTTTCCCAGCTTTGATATACGACGCCGTTCGCGACGAAGCTCCCGGCCGGAGAAGCAATGGCGTTGTTCAAGCCGACGCGGGCCGGCTTGCCGACCGGCAGCGCGGCCGACAGCGGACCGGCGAGCGTGCCGACGACGGCGCCGCCCGCCGCACCGACCGCCGAGGCTTGCGTCTTCTTCCAGTCCCAGCTGTCCCGGGTGCCCATTCGCATCTGTTGGGCTTGGGTCGCCGCGTCGATGAACGTCTCTTCGGAGATCTCCTCGACGAGCTCCCTGCCGATCGCTTTCAGGCCGTCCCGCGAGCCCACCGTGTGCAGCATCTGGCCGGGGACGCTGCGCAAGTTGCCGGGGATGGCCCTCGCGTTAGCGGCCGCCGTCCTTCCCAGCTGGCCGGGGGCGGCGCGCAGTGCACCGGGAATGCTGCCGGCCTTGGTGGCCAGGGTCCGAGCCAGGCCGGTCACCGTGACGTTGACGGCTTTGATCGCGGCTTGGGTCGCGGCCTTGACGGTCAACTGACGGGCCGCGATCAGGGAAAGCTTGGCGATCAGGGACGTGATGGCCGTGCGCAGCGCCGTGACGATGGCACCACCCAGCGCCACCGTGATCGTGCCGAGGCTCCAGAAGGTGGCCAGCACCGTGATGAACAGGGCCGTGATGGCGACCCAGAAGGCGACGTTGATCGAGATCTTGGTGTATTCGGTCTCCTGCGCGAACGCGCTGCTCTGCGAGGAGTACTGGTAGGCGTTGTCGGCCAACGCGAGGACTTGAGAATCGAAGCCGGTGAACAGATTTTCACTGATCTGGTCAAAGCTCTGTGCGGCCGGGGCATCCCAGCCGGATCGAATGGCGCTGTACGCGCCGGCACCGTCGCCAGCAGCGTCGGTGAGGACGCCCTGGAGTTCGGTGTAGAGCTCGGACAGCTGACGAATCGCGCTCTCGCTGCCGTCGGGCCAGCTCTGTCCGGAGGAAAGCAGAGAGACCAGGCTGCTCGCCCAATCCGGCAAGCTCTCGCCCCAAGCCGGGGTGATGTCAGGGCCGCCCCGCTTGCCGGCTAGCCAGTCGGCTCCTTCACCGACCCCCACGTCTCACCCCCGATCCCAGCAATGACCTACACCACGGCCTCCGACGCACATCATCGTCGGTCGCCCAGAGAAAGCACCAGCGGCGCACTCCGACCGTCCAGGCGGTCGCGCGGAGCCCGCTCGCAGCGTCCAGATCCCTACCTGGGCCGCTGCACGGTGAGCTCGCCCCCGCCCCCGCCGGTGCGGTAGTCCTCAACCGGCAGGCCAGTGACCGGCACGGCCGAGGCGCTGCTGTCCACTCCCCGCGTCTCGACCGGCTGCGTCTCGACCGGCTGCGTCTCGACCGGCTGCATGTCCACCGGCTGCGTGTCGATCGGCTGCGGCACGTCGACGGCATAGTCGCCGCGCGCCTCATAGATGCGTTCGGCCATCCCGTCGGGTAGCCGCTCGACGATGCTGTCGGGGATCCGGTCGGCAATCCGTTCGCGCATCGTCTCGGCCGGTCCGTCAGAGTTCTGGCGTGCCGGTGCGCCGTCCTGGCCACGGTCGGCTGGTGCCGTGTCGGGAGCCGGCTGCGCCGTACCGCCGTTCGAGCCTCGCTCACCGGAAGCAGGCGCCGGCCCTGGTTGGGTGGTACCACCGTCCGAGCCGCGGTCACCTGCAGCATGCGACGGCGCGGGCTGATTCGATCCTGGGCCGTGGGCCGGCTGGGTCGTCATCCGGTCTGCGTTGACCGCTCCGGTTTCGCGGGCCCCACCTGCCTCGCCGGCAGCGGGGCTGTCGCTGGCCCGAGGGGTGTCGTACACCAGCTCGCTGGTCGTACCGTCGGTGGTGTACTGCACCCCGCCACCTGACCCGGCAAGGATCTGGGTCTCGTCTCCCGGCGGGGGGTACGGGGATTGGGTGTCGCCGATCGGCAGCCGCTCGTACATGATGTCCTGATCCGACGGTCCCAGTTGGGTGTCTTCCAGGACCATCTCGCCCATCACCATGCCGCCGTCGGAGACGAACTGGGCCTCGCCCTCCTTCTCGCCCATCATCATGCCGCTGGTCCCACCCGACGAGCTGCCGCCGGACATCATCGCGCTGCCCCCACCCGCGGAGGAGCCGCCGCCACCGCCTCCGGAGCCCGCGCCGGTCTTGAAGCCCGGCACGCTGACCCCGCCGACTTTGGCGGCTTGCTCCGCATCGGCGGCCAGGGACGCCTCAGCCGCTTTGCGGACTTTCTGGGCAGTTTCGTCGACTGCTTTCACGGTTTTCTTGCCGCGCCCGGCCAGGGTGCCGGCCTGGCCCTTGTCGACGAAGGACGCTTGGAAGTTCGACCCCGGCTCATCGCCGCCGAAGGTTGCCGGTGTCAGCAAATGGGTGATCTGGCCGTTGATGGAGTCCCAGTGGGACTGCAGGGTGGCAGCCACCTGGTCCCACTTGGCCAGACCGTTGGCCACCTGCTGGGGATCTAGGTCTACATGGTCTTCGGACATGCTGAGAATCAGCCCTTTCCGTGCATCTGGTCGGCCATGCGCTCGAGCACGCCTTCGATGTTGCCGTCCACGTGCAGCTGCATTTCCTCGCGGGGAACCAATGGTTCGAAAACCTCTAGGACCTGATCCTGTGCCTTCTCACCCGCGGCCTTGATGGTCTCAGTGATCGTGTCGGCCAGCTCCCGGGAATCCGGCCGACGATAGATCCGAGGGTCCAAATCCAGTCGGATCAGCTCCCCGCGGGCGCCTACCGTGGCTGAGATCAGCCCGTCGGGCGACTTCTCGGTGACCTGTATCGTCCGAGCGCGCTCCTGGAGCTGCGGTCCCTCGGTCGCCAGCTTCTCGAACCGACCCTGCAGTTCTTCGGCGAAGGCCCGCATCCCGGCGAGATCCGAAGGTCCGCCCCGTTCATCCGGCTGCACGCCCCGCACCTCCCCGACCTGAACCGCGCCTGTGAATCTCCACCACCGTGGCGATTCGTTTCTAGGTTGGGACGAGGATACTGAAGCCCAGGTTCCGCCGTTGGACTTTCTTTACTGTTCGACTGTTCGACTCGACCGAGTGGGGATAGCAGGATGCGCCGTACGGGGACGCTGTTCAGCGCCGCGCTCGTGGCGACCGGAATGCTGCTGATCCCGGTGGGCAGTGCGCACGCGGCGCACCCGTCCTGCGACACGCAGACCGTCGATTCCGGTCCGATCGAGCCGCTGCCCTGGGCGCAGCGGATGTATGACCCAGCCGAGCGGCTCTGGCCGTTCAGCCAGGGGGCAGGGATCGTCGTGGCCGTCCTCGACTCAGGAGTCGATGCCAGCCATTTTCAATTGCAGGGCAAGGTCCTGCCCGGCATCAGCCTGGTCCCCGAGACGCCTCCCGAAGGCAATGTCGACTGCGTGCCCTTCGGTACGGCGGTGGCGAGCATCATTGCGGCCGAACCGGTTGACGGAATCGGCTTCGCCGGCCTGGCGCCCCGAGCGACGATTCTGCCGGTCCGGGTCAGCGACAAGATCCACACCAACCCAGGAGACGAGGAATTGGCCCCCGGCGTCCTGGCGCTGGGCATCGACTACGCCGTCGCCAACGGCGCCGACGTCGTCGCAGTCTCGGCGGTCAGCTACCGCGACGACCCGGCGCTGGCCGAAGCCGTCAACCGAGCGGTGATCGCCGGAGTGGTCGTCGTGGCAGCCGTCGGGGATGGCCACTCCGAAAGCGAGATGGGGTTGGGCCTGTCCCGCGACACTCCTTACCCCGCAGGCTATGACGGGGTCATCGGCGTCGGTTCGATCGGACCCGATGGGGTGCGCAGCGGAACATCGCAGATCGGCGGCTATGTCGACCTCGTCGCTCCCGGACTGGAGGTCACCGCAGCAGCCTTCGGCGGACACGAGCCCTATAACGGCACCAGCATCGCCGTTGGCTTTGTGGCCGCCGCGGCCGCGCTGATGCTCGGGCAACCGGATACCGACTTGGCACAGTTGAGCGGCGCACAACGGGTCAACGTGCTGACCGGCCGGCTCTATGGCACCGCCGACGGTACGGTCGGTGGCGCGCCGAGCCTGGCCTACGGCAAGGGTCTGGTCGACCCCTATCGGGCCATGACCGAGGCCATCGGTGGTTCGGCCACCGCGCTGGAGGGTCGTCGCGCACCCCCGCCCGACGAGGCGGCGCTGCGGCTGGCGGCGCAGCGTGCTGCGGCTCAGAACTCGGCCGTACGCAGCGCATTGGTGCTGGGCGTCGTCATCCTGGTGGTACTGGCCGCCGCCTTTGTGATTCCGCGGGCGCGCCGCCGCAGGTGGTCACCCAGTAGAGAGCGAGAGGTCCGCCCTGGCCGCGAGGACAAGCGCCCGGAGCACCTGCCGGGTGACATGCTCTTCCGCGCGGCTCCGAGCGACAAGAAGGTCGAGGACGCTTCTCCATGAGCATCAGCGCCCTGGGTGCAGCGCCACTGCATCTGGATCGCTCACGATCTCCGACGACCCCAGAACATGACAGTGGGGCCGCCCCGTCCGGGACGACCCCACTGATTTCAGGCTGTGCTGATTGAGTTGTCAGGCTGTGCTGTTTGAGCGCTTGTGGTCAGCCCGCCATCGTGACGGCGTTGGTGGACTCGGTGTCGGAGGAGATCCCCGCCGAGGTGACCAGGCTGGCCTTGAACTTGCCGAGGACGTCCATGATGTCGGTCGCCGCCTTCGTCCAGGTTTCCTGACGCTGCCGGTAGGCGGCCTGAGACGAGGAGTCCTCCCACTGGCCCAACAGCGCATTGGTCTCACTGTTGATGCCGTCGAGCTCGGACTGGAAAGTGCCAACCGCCTTGTCGACGTACCCAGCCGCGTCGGACTGGTCGTTCCAACTGACCTTGTACCAATCTCCGTCATTCATGATGGATTCCCTTCCCTAGACCGGTAGCTTCGAGGTCAAGCCGACGGCTTGGTCACCGGCTTGGCCGACCTGCTGGGCCTGATCTTCATCGCCAGCGGTGAACTTCTGGGCTGCGGTATTGGCGTCGGCCGACGTGGCCGACAGGGCCCGGTTCATCGTGTTCAGTTCGTCCTGGATCTGCATCTTCACCTGGGCGAACCGCTGGGCGAATCCGCCCTTCGAACGCGCCTCCAGGATCGAAAGGTCACCTTCCAGGGTGCTGACGGCACCCTGCATGGCCTGCGCTGCGCCATCAGCTTTCGAGGCGAATGTCGTGAGTTGTACCCTGCTTACGCCGCTGCCTTCTGGCAAAGTCCACACCTCCACTAGTCTTCTGCGCCCCCGCCATTGGCGACGAGATGCGCCTGTGCCTGTCGTGTTGAGACGGCCGGGATGGCGTTGCGGTTCCCCCGGTTTGTGATCTAAACCCTAGCGGCGAGCACGCCTGCATGGATAGCCCGGCCGAAAGACTCATCCGGCATTCACTTGCCGGTCGCCCGGCAGCAGCTCAGCCGACGGTGTTCTGGGCCTGCCGCGGATCGAGGGCACTGCCCGATGGCACCCGCGCGATCAGCGAGGCCGGCAGGGCGATCGGTTCGATGGTGTCGTAGTTGAGCAGGGCCTGGACCTCGACGGAGAGTGGATATCGGCGGCCCTCGTCGGTGACCAGATAGCGGGTGCCGACCACGGCGCGGTTGGAGACCATTTCTTCGACGATCGCGCCGTACCCGGACGTGACGAGCACCCGGTCGGCAAGCACCGTTCCAGCAGCCGTACGTCGTTGCGTGGCGTTGGCATCCTCGGCTCCCTCCACGGCGGCATCGACTGCGATCAGCGGAGTTTCCTCGTCGGCGCTGAACGAGGCGCAGATGGTCGGGTCCTGGCTGGTGAGTTCGAACATCTCCGGCTGGTCGGCCGGTGGATCGGTCGGTTTCGGCTCAAGCAGCGGATCCCGAGGCGCGTCGGTGGCAACATCGGGGGGCAAGAGCCGCGCCTGCGGCTGCTGGCCGGCGTACACGACGTCGATCCCCGGATCGGCCAGCAGCATCAACGCCTGCACCTCGGTAATCTCCTG
Organism: Geodermatophilaceae bacterium; assembly: GCA_051000515.1. GTDB lineage: Bacteria > Actinomycetota > Actinomycetes > Mycobacteriales > Geodermatophilaceae > JACCQS01. The sequence goes on along the minus strand of JBPCOF010000038.1, from coordinate 15,452 downwards.
GATCCGGTCCGGAGTCACCTGGTAGTACTGACGGTCGTTGGCCGACTCGACGTACCGGATCTCTCCGGAGATCGCGTCGGGAAAGGCGGTCGAGGGTGCGCCGCGCTCGGCGACCGGCGCCGGTACGAGGTCCAGGCCGGTGGGCACCCCGTTGAGCCAGGCCGTGCCAACCTCGATCGGGGTGTCGTCTCGCAGGGTGAGCCCTTCGAGGACCGGTTCTGGCTGTGGAATCGGATACTGATGGCCGTTGGCGACCAGGTGCAGCGTGTTCCGCTCGATGTCCAGGACCAGGACGGCCCGGTCCTGGATTGCGTTGCCTTGACTGGTGCCGCGTCCGACGACGAGCGCGGTGCTGGGCACCTGTGCGCCGGCGATCGTCTCGGCCGGCAACGAGCACAGCGTCCACGGGTCGCCCAGCATCCGCCCGGGATCGGGGATGTTGTCCGGCGCGTCGGCGATGCCCAGCCGCGGACCACGCGGCGCGTCGTTCAGCGATGAACGTGAAACCTCGGCAACCTCGACGCTGTTGACCAGTAGTGCGGCGGAGGTGAAGTTGGCGGTGGGATAGAGCAGGTTCTGCCCCTCCCGGTTACGGTCGGGCAGCCAGACGAAGGTGGCGCCGGTCTCGGTCTCGACGATGACCACGCTGCTGTTCTGCCATTCGTTGCTGTCGCTCTTGAAGAAGACGCCGATCAGCCCGGCCCCGGCCAGGCCGACGACCGCGATCATGACTCCGGCGAAGGCCGAGCCGATCATCTTGCGCAGCGGGCTCTGGATGGGATCGGTCTCGCGCTGCACCATGCCGGAGATGACCCGCTGGACCATGAACTGATAGGACTGGAACAGGTCCCGGCGACTGGCCATCTCCTCAGCCGCCTAGATTGCGGAAGTAGCCGTACAGACCGAGCACGGCGCAGGCCACCGGAACCACAGCGACCACCAACAGGATGTCCAGGATGTCGGCGATCCGCCCGATGTACGGGCTCGGCGGGCGATTCTGGTAGGCGAATCCGGCCGCCAACACCAGCGCGGCGAGGATCACCAGAACCGGCAGGATCACCGACAGCCGAGCGTCCGGCGCCATGCCCATCGTGCCCACCGCGAGCGCGGCGAGACCGACGACGCCGGTGACCAGCAGCGGGCCTCGATGCCGGACAGCAGGAAATAGCCGACCTCGCAGGAGCGAGGCGCCGCCCACGACGGCGACCAGGATGAAGGCGCTCAGCTCACCGCTGGCGACCAGCGCCAGCTCGCCGAGGGACACGATCACCGCCCCGCCGATGAGCATGCCGCCGAGCAGTTCATCCGAGCGTCGCACGGTCGCATGAACCCTGGCCAGCGGGACGACCGGGGGATCGGCGAGCAGGTCCTCGACGGTGGTCGGCAGGCTGGGCATGGGCAGCTTGCCCAGCCGGATGGACAGCAGCGGGATGATGGGTGTGAACACCACTACCACCGACACCAGGACCGCGGCGACGTCGGCGAGATCGGTGTCCCAGATCAGGTCGATCAATGCACCGAGGAAACCGAGGATGCCCGCGACGATCCCGGCCACGAAGTACTGCGTACGGTCGGCGACCCCGAGATAGCCCAGCAACCCGATCGCGAACAGCGCCACGCAGCCGGCCAGGTACTGGGCGGCCTCGGCAGCCAGCAGCGGTTGGTCACCCTGGCTCAGGGCCACCCCGCCGGCGAAGGCGTAGACCATCGCCACACTGCCGAGCACCGCTCCAGCGCCGGCATCGCCCAGGGCTCGGGACAGCGCCACCGCCGCGGCCAGCAGACCTACCGACAGGCCGAGGGCCAGGCCACCCGGAAGCTGCCAGTTGGGACCCGTGGTGAGCAGGATCGCCAGACCGAGGAGGAGCGTTCCCGAGGCGACAGCCACGGCCGCCCGTCGAGTGTTGGCCGAACCCCACGACCGACTCTGCCGCCGCGCGTCGGTTGCGATCGCGTCGACGACGTCGTCGTAGTCCATCTCCGGCCATTCGGCCTGACGGGGCATGAGATGCAGCACGTCACCGTCGCGCAGTTCCTGCGTGCCGATCGGTCTGGCCGCATCGATCAGCGTCCCGTCGGCCTTGCGCAGCACCCAACCGCCGTGCTCCTGCCCCTGATCAGCCAGCCCGTCCCCGGCGGCGCGGAGCAGGCCCGGAAGCAACTCGGCTGTGGGTACATGCTCGGGCAGGGCGACGTCGACCCGTCGTCGCGGGGCGGCGATGGTCACCCTTGCCAGCCCGGTACTAGCGCCCCTGGCCACGTTTCCAACCGTCGCGTGGGCCTTCTGGGCTCACGTTTCCCCGCATTGTTCCCCCATTGGTTGGTGCAGCCCGGAACGAGGATGTGATCGATCCGCAACGACAACCGGTGATCATGCCTCATACGATAGGGCCGCTGGCTGACCCCGTCGGCGAAGTGCGACTCTCTCATGGAGGCGACCGGTGGCCACCGTCATCTTGCGACGACAGCCGCGTCGAGATGCTCCTGAGTTGCCGACCGGGGAGGTTCTGCTCGATCCACCGCCGGAGGTCCCCGCCCCGACCGGCGCCGGATGGGGCCGGATGATGATGATGCTGCCGATGGTCGCCGGTGCCGCGGGAATGGCGCTGCTGTTCGCCAGCCAACGCTCAGGACCCTTCGCCTACGTCGCCGGTGGTCTGATCGGCTTCTCCATGATCGGCATGATGGCCGCGAACCTGTTGCAGGGCGGCGGGGGCCCCAACAAGAAGGAACTGATCGCCAAGCGGCGCGACTACATGCGCCATCTCTCCCTGCATCGCCGCAAGGTGCGCCGTACGGCCGTCGAGCAGCGAGAGGCGATGTTCTACCGCCACCCCGACCCGGTAGCACTGTGGACGACCGCGGCCAGCCACCGGCTCTGGGAACGCCGGACCACTCACGCCGACTTCGGTGTCGTACGGATCGGTGTCGGCCCACAGGCGCTAGCCACTCCCATCATCGCCCCGCCCTCCCGGTCTCTGGACGAGCTGGAACCGCTGTGCGCCAGCGCATTACGCCGATTCGTGCTCACCTATTCCACGGTTCCGGACCTGCCCATCGCCATGGCGATCAATGGCTTCAGCCGGGTACATGTCACCGGGCACCTCGAACGGGCTCGCGGCCTTGCTCGGGCAGCCCTGGCTCAACTGTGCGTGCACCACTCACCCGAAGACATCATGGTCGCTGTCGTCGCCGGAACCCAGGAGCGCGAGCAGTGGGAGTGGGCGAAGTGGATCCCGCATGCGCTGCACCCGGATCGTACGGACGCCCTGGGCAACCTGAGACTGGTCGCCACCAGCATGCCGGCGCTGGAGGCGATGCTCGACGACCTGCTGGCCACCCGGCCCCGATTCAACCCCTCCGCACCGGCAGCACAGGTCCCCGGCGCCCATCTGGTGGTCGTCCTGGACGGCGGCGACGTGGCCGGCTCCAGCCATCTGATGACCGGCGGCGTCGGCGTGGAAGGTGTCACCGTCCTGGACCTGAGCACGCCGCCGGCCCGGCTGCTGGACCGGGCCACGCTGGTCCTCGACATCGACAAGTTCGGCGGGCTGCGCAGCCGTACCGCTGACGGCGAGGCCGAGATCGGCCGCGCGGACGAGATCAGCCCGGTGGAGATCGAGGCGCTGGCTCGCCAGATCTCCCCGTTGCGCCTGTCGATCGGCGGCAAGGGCGAGCAGGCCATGAACTCCGCGCTGGACCTCGCCGACCTGCTGAACATCGACGACCCGTACTCCTATGACACCGCCCAGTTCTGGGTTCCGCGGGCCAACCGGGATCGGCTGCGGGTGCCGATCGGGATCAACCCCGAGGGGCAGCCGATCGACTTGGACCTCAAAGAGTCCGCTCAGGACGGGATGGGCCCGCATGGACTCCTGATCGGTGCCACCGGAGCCGGCAAGTCCGAACTGCTGCGCACTCTGGTGCTCGCTCTGGCGGCCACGCACGACTCCGAGACGCTCAACTTCGTCCTGGTCGACTTCAAGGGCGGGGCCACCTTCACCAAGCTGGACCGACTCCCGCACACCAGCGCGGTCATCACGAACCTGTCCGACGAATTGCCGCTGGTCGACCGGATGGCCGATGCGATCAACGGTGAGCTGTTGCGGCGCCAGGAGTTGTTGCGCCAGGCCGGCAACTACGCATCCCTGCGGGACTACGAGAAGGCCCGCACATCCGGAGTGCCCCTGGCGCCGATGCCGAGCCTGCTGGTGATCTGCGACGAGTTCAGCGAATTGCTGTCCGCCAAGCCGGATTTCATCGACATGTTCGTCCAGATCGGCCGCGTCGGGCGTTCCCTGGGTGTGCACCTTCTGCTGGCCTCCCAGCGGCTGGAGGAGGGCCGGTTGCGCGGCTTGGACACCCACCTGTCCTATCGCATCGGTCTGCGGACGAACTCCGCGATGGAGAGCCGGGTGGTGCTGGGTTCACCGGATGCCTTCGAGCTGCCGCGGGCGCCGGGTCACGGGTTCGTCAAGTTCGGCACCGACCCGCTGGTTCGGTTCCGGGCCGCCTACGTGTCCGGGGTCTACCGCCGCGACGGCGACCGGCGGGTCGACCAGTCCGTCAACGACCGAGCGGCCGTACTGACCTACGACACGCAGTACCTCGCACCGCAGATCGAGGACGAGCAAGCCGAGGATGCCACCGTCGTGGACCCGGACGAGGGCATGGGGGACGGCCTGCTCGACGTCATGGTCGAGCGGCTTCAGGGCAAAGGCGTTCCAGCCCACCAGGTTTGGCTGCCCCCGCTGAAGGAGCCGCCGACGCTCGACCAGTTGCTGTCGACCTTGGTCGAGGACGACGAACGCGGCATCACCGTTGCCAGCCCCGCCCTGCGCGGAGCCGTCAAGGCCCAGGTCGGCCTGATCGACCGCCCGCTCGAACAGCGCCGCGAGACGATGACCCTCGACCTGTCCGGGGCCGGTGGGCACGTGGTCGTCGTCGGCGGTACCCAGAGCGGCAAGAGCAATGCGCTGCGCACGCTGATCACCAGCCTGGCGCTGACCAACACCCCTCGCGAAGTGCAGTTCTACTGCCTCGACTTCGGCGGCGGAACGCTGGCCGCGCTGCGCGATCTGCCCCACGTCGGCGGGGTGTACGGGCGGTCGGATGTCGATCAGCTGCGCCGCACGATCGCCGAGATGACGAACCTCCTGGCCGTACGCGAGCGCCGCTTCGCCGAACTCGGACTGGAGGGAATGGCCGCCTACCGCCGCCGGATCCGGGCCGGCCAGGTCACCGACGATCCCTTCGGCGACGTCTTCCTGGTCATCGACGGCTGGCTGACCCTGCGCAACGACTTCGAGGGGATGGACGCGGTCGTGGCCGACATGGCCACCCGTGGGCTGTCCTACGGGGTACACGTCGTGGCCACCGCCTCGCGCTGGATGGACTTCCGGCCGGCCATCCGGGACCTGTTCGGCACCCGCCTGGAACTGCGGCTGGGTGATCCCAGCGACTCAGCACTGGACCGCCGTACGGCGATGAACGTCCCGCCCGACACACCTGGCCGAGGAATCACCCCGGAGAAGATGCACATGCTCCTCGGACTTCCCCGCATCGACGGGATCCAGGAGACCGAGGATCTCTCCGACGGCGTGGCGGCTCTGGTGCAGGAGGTCCGCAAGGCATGGCAGGGCCCGACCGCACCGGCCGTACGACTACTTCCGGACGTCGTCGAGCACGAGCGACTGCTCACGGAGGCCGCCCGCGGGGTGCCGATCGGCCTGGCCGAGAATGACCTGCAGCCGGTCTTCGTCGACCTGTCCACGGACTCGCACTTCATCGTCTACGGGGACGCCGAATGCGGCAAGAGCGCCTTCCTGCGTTCCTTTGCTACCAAGCTGATCGAGACCTACGACGCCTCGCAGGCCCGGATCGTCCTGATCGACCATCGGCGCAGCCTGCTCGGCGCGATCGAGTCGGACATGCTGATCGGCTACGGCACATCAGCGGCCAAGACCCAAGCGATCACCAACGACATCACCGCGGTGCTGACCAAGCGGCTGCCCGGCCCGGATGTGACTCCTGAGCAACTGCGTAACCGCAGTTGGTGGGGTGGGCCGGAGGTTTATGTCCTGGTCGACGACTACGACCTGGTGTCCTCCGGCAGCAACAACCCACTGGCGGGTTTCCTGGACTTCCTGCCCCAGGCCCGCGATGTCGGTCTGCACCTGGTCGTCGTACGCCGCTCCGGTGGCGCCGGCCGGGCGATGTACGAGCCGATCCTGATGCGCCTGCGCGAGTTGGCCACCCCCGGCATCGTGATGTCGGGCAGCAAGGACGAGGGCGCACTGATCGGATCGGTGAAGCCGCAACCACTTCCGCCTGGCCGGGGCTGGTTGGTCACCCGCAAGGAGGGCCTACGCCTCGTGCAGCTCGCCTGGTTGCCGCCCAAACATTGACGGGTAACCGATTGTTCACTTGGATCGGGTTAGCTAGGGGAACCAACGGTCGGCCGGACCCGTCAGATCAGAACGGGAACGCTGTTCCAGGAGAACCTGTAAGCGGGGAGGATTCACAATGGTCGTGCCCCGTGGGACGGACTAGACACACGTAGGGACCGCCTTATCGGTGGTTCCGGTGGACTGACTAGCACGCGGGAGGACGAACATGGGTGGCGACGAGAACAACAACTGGTTGAGCAAGGGTCCGGTCAAGGGCGACAGCTCTGGTGGATTTCCGGGGGGCAGTGGGATCGAGGTTCGCCCCGACGGGTTGAAGCGGTTCAGCACGCAGGCTGAGGGTGAGGCCAAGAACTTCACCAGCGGGTTCCAGGACGGCGTCATGCCGTTGACCAGTGCGTCGGCCCGCATCGGTGGCTCCTTCATGGAGGCGGCGCAGTTCTCGGCCCGGCACGGGCAGGCGATCGAGAAGACCACCGACCTCAGCAAGGACGTCTACATCGGCCTCGCGTCGCTCGGGAAGGGCGCCCAGACGATCGCGATCAACTACATCAACGGGGACGCCACATCGGCGGCCACGCTGCCCGAGGTGCTGGCCGCGTTCGACCCGTCCAAGGCCAACGGGCTCCGAGAGCAGATCGAGGGCGCCGGGCAGGGATCCGGCACCGGCAATTCCGGCGGTGGCAATCTGTCCAGACTTCCGGAAGGTCACGCGGACCAGAGCGACACGTCGAGCCGGAACCCCAACGATCCGGCTTTCTCGAACACCATCAAGCTCGGAGACAACGCCAGCTACACCGTGCCCGGCGCCGCTGACTGCCAGGACATCGAGGTGATGGACCGAGAGGACTTCGAGGCCGTCGAGTCGCAGGTCCGCGACGATCTCGCCAAGGAGAACTACCAGCCGGCTCCGTACAACCCGGACGACTACCGCTAGCACCGCTTCGCCCAGCATCCGCGAATCAGCTATGAACGTGTTACGGGAGTTCTGTCATGGGTAACTACGACGCCCCTCTGGCGGACACGACCGGCGCGCGTGATTGGCGGCCGCTCACCATTGCCGAGCATGCGGCGATGCTGGCCCAACTCCGGGACGCTTCCGCGCGGGCGGCCGCGGAGCAGTGGGGCAATCTCGCGGCCTTGATGGACGCCACGCGCAGTCACGTTCGCGAGTACGAAGGGCCGCTACGGGACGACTGGCGGTCCCGGGCGGCCGAGCCGTTCTTCGAGCACATCGAGGGAACGAACAAGTCCCTGGACGAGTGGGGACAAGCGGCGAAGGTGAACGAGGGGCGATTGAACCGGCTCGCGGATGCGATCGAAACGGCGCAGACCGAGATGGAGGCGCTCTACGGCTCGTACAAGGCCGAGGTCGCCGACATCGAGAGCAACGACGCATTGTGGGCCGACAACTTTCTCGGCACCGACCCTGGCCCGGAAGCCATGGCCAAGATGGTGGCGGAGAAGACCGAGCAGTCCCGCGCGATCATGCAGCGAGTCTCTGATGTCTTTGACGGCACCGTGCTCGACGAGGCCCCGAAGTTCGGTGGGCCACAGACCGCGCACATGCCGACCGGCGCGGAGATGGCTCGGGCACTTGGCCTGGGGGCACCAGGTGGTGCCGCTCCCGGTGCACCCTCCGGCGGTGCCGGGGGCACTCCAGGCGCTCCACGCGCAAGTGCTCCGGCCGCGCCAACGCGGCGGTCTGTGGACTACCTGGTTCCCAATCCCGGCGTAGGTCCAAGGCCTCCCCAGGCGCCGGGCGTCGCACCGGTGGCGCCTCGGGCGCCGGTCGGAGTTGCCCCGGGGGCGCCCGTTGCTCCAGTGGCACCACCTGGCTACGGTCCGGTGGGTGCCCCACCGGGCGCACCCACCATGCCGCCCGGTGCTCTCGCGCCCGCTGCCGGTACGGGCATCGGCGCGCCTCCGGCGGCCCCGGTGGTCGGCGCTCCGGGCGCGGCCGTACCCCGAGGCGCGCCTCCGGCGGTCCCGGTGATTCCGCCGGGTGCCGCTACCGGACCGAGTGCCCTGACGCCCGTGCGCGGTGCCCCGCCGGCCGCTCCGGTGCTGCCGCCCGGGGGTGTCGGAGGGAGCCCCGGCGGTGCTGTCGTACCGCGAGGCGCACCGCCGGCCGCGCCGACCATGCCCGGAAGCAGCGGATTGCAGGGCCGCAACGCTCCTGCCGCTCCTGGCAGTCCCCCATCGAGCCCCGGTCGCGGGATGGGTCCCCAGATTCCCGGCCGCTCCGGTATGCCCTCGGCTCCGGGCAGTCCAGGCATGGGAGGCCCGCCCAGCCCCGGAATGGGCGCTCGACCGGGCAGCCCAGGATTGGGCGGACCACCCAGCCCCGGCTCGCCACCGGGTCGCCCGGGAATGGGTGGCCAGCCGGGCCGTCCCGGCACGGGCTCTCCCGGGAGTCCAGGTATGGGCGGCCCGCCTGGTGGCCGACCTGGATCGGCCGGTCGCAGGGCGCCGGGCTCACCCACGCTGCCCGGGCGGCAGGGCACCAGCCCGTCGGCGGGCAAGCCAGGAGCTGGGATGCCACCCGGCAGCCCTGGCATGCCGCGTTCGTTGCAGGGCAGCAGAGCCAACCCCGGTGGGCCGGGTACGGGAACCGGCCGGGGCGGGCGCACTGGGCTTGGTCCACTCCGGCCCGGCGCTCCTGGATCGACCGGTACGCATGGCCTGCGCGGCCGTGCGGGTCCGACCCGAGCGGGTGCACCGGAAAGCGCCCAGACCACCCGCGCTGCGCTGCGCCGCGGTCTGGACGGTCGCGGCATGTCGACGCCGGCGCGCGGCCCTGCGACGCCCCCGACAGGACCGCTGACTCGCCCGACGAACGGAACCGGCGCCGGCCCAGCCAAGCGCCGCGAGGACGAGCAGGCGGCTGCTCTGCCGCAGATCGTCGGCGACGAGGAGCTGTTCGCGGTCAAGACCGATGCCCGAGCGGTCATCGAACCCAGCGAGGAGAAGGTGCACGCCAAGCGACCTGGGCCGGCTCTGGGTCGCGGCTAGTGCGACCGGTTTCGCTGCCTGGTCCCCGCGACGCTCCTAGGATGATCAGGTGAGCGCTCCGCCCGATGGACCCCGCGCGGCGGACCCGCCCAGGCGGCCCTCTGCCGCCCGTCCGGCATCCGGTGCCGGGTTGGCCGCGCCTCGGCCGGGCACCCAGGCGGTCACGATGTCTCCGGCGGCGGCTGCGGAGGCTCTTGCGGCGCCCACCGCCACCTCGGCTGCGCAGGGTGCGGGCATCGAGAGCGGCCGCGGCACCGGCCAACTCGTCGGAGCAGCCGCCAGCACCGCAGCGGCGAGCGTAGGCACCGTGCTGGGCGAACGGGCCGGCATCGGGCGGGCGCAGGGGCTGGCAACGGGCCGAGGCAACGCGGTCGGTCGTGGGTTGGCCCACGGCAGCGCCGCCGGCGCGGTTGAGGCCGTGGGGGCGCCGGTACGCGGCATCGGACGCCGTGAAACAGAACCGGTCGTCGAGGTGGAAGCCGAGGCGAGGACTCCGGTGGCCACCATCCCGGCGCGCAGTTCGCCGGTGGTCTCGTTGTTCGGTATCCGCGCCGGGCAGGTGGTCTCCTGTGAACTGGCTGTGCTGGGCGTTGCGCTCGTACACCGAGAGCGGCTGAGCATTCTCATCCCGGTCTCGGCCGCTGCGCTGCTGATTGTGTTGCTGACGATGATCCGTCGCCGTGGCCGCTTCCTCTACCAGTGGCTGGCCCTGTGGCTGCGATATCGGACGCGGCGGCGACGCCGGCGGATCGTCGGCGGCGAGGAGGCCGAACGAGACGAGGTCGCGCGCACTCTGCTTGCTTCGGTGGCGCGATCGGCCGACATCAGCCCGACCGAGATCGAGGATGTCGAGGTGGCGTTGATCTCGCACGCGGGGGGACTCACCGCAGTGCTGGAGGTCGTTGCACTCGACGCGGGCGGCTTCATCGAACCGAGCCAACTGCTGCCTCCGTTGACTGCACTCCTGCCGACCGCCGAGAGCGGACGTCCGGTGGTCAGCGTGCAGGTCATCATCCAGTCGATTCCCGCGCCCAACTTCCTCGGTCTCGAGGACTCCGCGGCCATCTCCTACGGCGAACTCGCCGGCGGAATAGTCCCGGCCACCCGAGGTTGCTGGATAGCGTTGCAGGCACAGCACGTCGCCGAGGACTACACCGCGGCAGACCTGCAGGACTCGGTGATCCGCGCGGTCACCCGGTTACAGCGCCGATTGCGCAAGGCAGGTCTGCGCGCGCGGATCCTGAACCGCGACGAGATCGCCACTGAGTTCCTCAGCCTGGCCCGGGTCCAACCCAGAGAAGCAGCGCTGACCGGATCCTCACGGCGCCGGCAGAACGTGGCTGGCCCAGCGGTGACCGAGCGCTGGCGGACCTGGTCTGCCGGACCGCAGGTGCACACTGCCTACCGGTTGCTGGCGTGGCCGGACCTGGCCGACGACGACGGCCGGGAACTGCTGGATCGGCTCATTCTCACTCCCACATTGGCCACCACGGTGACCGTCGCGGCCCGCTGGCGACCGGCCGCCAGCCCGGCCTCGGACCCGTCCGCCGACCCGGCTGGCGAGGCCACCGCCAACAACGTCGAACTCGAAGCGGCGGTACGGATCACCCTGCCGGATGCGGCGGCCGTGGACCCGGCCACCACACAGCTGCGAGCCGTCGTGGAGGAGCTCGGCGGGCGGATCGAACGCCTTGACGGAGAACAGGTCTTCGGAGTCGCAGCAACCCTCCCGCTAGGTGGTTTCCTGTCGTGACCGTCCCGCCGCTGACCCAATTGGGTTCGCACATCGTGCACGCCGACCCTGCCGCTGCCATCACCATGCATACCGGCGGTGCCGGCTTGATCCTCGGTGTGGACACCGACGACACACCGGTCACGATCGGGTTGTTTCGTCCCGAACCCACGACCGTGGTCGCGATCAGCGGGCTGGCCCTGGCCCAGCTGCTCAGCTTTCGAGCGCTGGCAGTCGGTGCTCAGATCGTCGTGCAGACTCCCCGACCGGGAGCGTGGGAGAGCTTCGTACATCTCTCGGCCGGCTCCACCGGTGCGATCAGCCAGGTCGAGCGGGCCGGTCCCAACCGCTCGGGAACGGCCAACCAACCGCAACTCCTGCTGATCGACAACGACTCCAGCGCCACCAGCCAGCACCATGCAGGCGCCAGCTTCGCGACGACGCTGACCGTGCACGACCAGCTGACGCAGTGGAATGTAGCCTCACTCGGGGCGGCCGACATGGTGCTGCTCCAAGGACTCTCCATGGCCGAGGCACGGCTGGCCGGAACCGCACTGGGGATTCCCGCACCGGAACGGGCGCTGACCGGATTGGCTCCGGACACGGTGGTGCTCGCCGCCAGACACTCGCTGCGGTCCACCCGGGTCGTCGAGACCTCGATCGAGAAGTGGCTGATCGGCCCGATCCCGCGGCACGCCAGCAAGGGTGGTCGCTGAGCCCCGTTCTGGAACCCGCCGCCGCCGGGTTACTCAGTTCGGCGGGGCCATCAGCAGCGTGGTGTTCTCCCGCAAGCCTCGTACCTCGTCACGGTTGACCCAGCCGCGGTAGACCCCACGCTCGATCCGCTCCAGACCCAGCGCCAGTGCCCGCGGCACCTGGCCACCAGTGTATTCGAGCAGCATGTCATCGCCTCTTTCGTCGTCGACCATGCATGGCTCACCCCGCCATTGGCAGGTCATCGTGATGTGGGCGACCATGTCGCACTCCGCGGCGTGCACGAGCTTGAGGTAGATACCGGGCTGGAACTCCTCGAACTCGGGCAGGGCCGCAGTGGAGCGCAGGTGCACCCAGAGCCCGTCCTGCAGCGCTTCGACGGTGCAGGCATATTCCGTGCCCTGCCAGCGGGCGCGGTAGGAGAACCAGTTGCTCACGGAAGGTGGCCACCGAAGGTCCACGATCCGGGGCCATCGTCGGGCTGATGATCGGCTGGCCTGGGCAGGGTGATGATCGAGGGTCCTACGACGGCCTCAGGCGGCCCGTACTCAGGTCCCGTGGACAGGTCCACATCCAGCATCCACGTCTCGCGATCCCCGTCCCATACCGCGCGCCGCATCTCGACGCCTTCGATGGTGATCTGGATCAGCTCCGAACGGTGCGGCAGGCCGATCCCGTCGACCTTGAACTCCCGGATCACCTGATCGACGTTGGGAACGAATCCCGTCCCGACGAACGGGGGCTCCTCGATGACCCAGCCGTCCATTGCCGCGCGCCCGACTTCGGTGGTGCCGCCGTACGGGCTGCGATACAGATCCGGACCAATCGCCGGCCAGCGCAGCAGGTACACCGACCCGTCGTCGTCGATCAGGTCACGTTCCTCGCCGGTACGGCCGAGCGCGTCGAGCAGGACGTTCGGACTGCCGATGTGCTCGACGTCGGCGAGGGGGTGAACGTATCCAGAGACCCGGTTGTCCCGACCGGCGAAGATGGCCGGCAGCTCGGCCGGGGGCAACAGCTTCTGGACCAGCGGGGGAGACTCGTCGGGGGACAGCAGCCGCTCCTGGGTCAACGGGGGCGCTGCCACCCGAGCGATCGCGCGGGGCTCCAGAAGAATCTGCATCGGCAGGCCGGGATTGATCGCCAGACCCCACTGCGGGTCTGGCCAGCCGGCAGCCAGTTCGACCAGGGTGACGATCCGGAAGCGCGTGGCCTGACCGTCGGTACCGGCCTGCATGGACTCCGCCGAGGTGTAGGCCATCATCCAGGTGCGATCGTCGCGGGCCGCGGTTGCCCAGCGCGGCGGTTGCGCACCAGTGGCCGCCGCCGCGCTGATCGGTAGGGCGAACTCGGTGGTCTTCAGCATGGCCAAGCACGCCCCGGTCTGCTCTGCCTGGTAGGCCGCCCACAACTGCTCCTCGAACGGGCCGGTCGGCACCCAGGTCGGCATCGGCTCAGCCTAGGAGATGGCGCCGGATCGCCGCTGGTACTGGGGTATCCTCCGGCGGCAACAAGCCGAGAGGGCGGGAGCATCGCAGCGAGCGAGGCGGGGTTGGCAATGAGCACTGTGTCGGGGCCGCAGTGAGCCGCACGCTGCAGGTGTCGCCGGATCTGCCGGGTGCCTATCCGGTGCTGCGTGAGGCGCTGCTCGATGCCCAGGCCGGGGACACCATCGTCGTGGGACCCGGGACCTACGCGGAGTCCCTGGACCTCAGGAATGAGGCGGACTCGTCGCTCACATTGGTGGCCGGTGAAGGCGGTGAGGTCGTCATCTCCGGCAGCGGCTCGTACGATCCGACGGTTCGCTGCCGCGGAGGAGCGCTGATCCTGCGCGGTCTGATCATCCGGTCGACGTCCGGTGGTGCGGTCGAGGTCATGGACACGAAGCTGACGATGGACAAATGCCGGCTCGTTGCCGGGTACGGGGCCGGGATCAAAGCCACCGATCGTTCCCAGTTGTCGATCAAGGACACCTCGGTCAAGGGCGCGCAGCAGGGTCTGGTGATCGAGGATTCCGGCGGCACCATCGACGGCACGAGGATCAGCGACAGTGCTGACGACGCCATCGTGTTCCGGCTCGGTGCCGATCCGATCCTGCGCGACTGCACGGTCAGCGGCGCCGGAAACCGAGGTGTGTACGCCTACCAGTCGGCCAAACCGACCTTGGAGAACTGTGAGATCTCCGGGACCGGTGAGGCCGGCATCGCGATCGCGCAGAGCTCGGTTCCGATCCTGACCCGCTGTCATGTGCACGACACCCGTGGGGTCGGCATCTCCTTCGCCGCCGGTACGTCCGGGGAGATCAACGCCTGCAAGGTCAACAACACCGCCCTGCCGGGCATCGACCTTGCTGAGGGAGCCTCGGTGACCGTACGAGAGGCAGCGGCTGCGGCTGCGGCCGGTGTCGGCACCGGCGAGGCGATCAAGGGCGATCCGGCCAAGGTCGAGGCGTTGCTGGCCGAACTCGACGAGATGGTCGGGCTGGCCGGCGTCAAGGCAGAGGTCAAGTCGATCATCGACGAGATCCAGGTCCAGGAATGGCGGCGCAGCGCCGGACTCAACGTCGGCGGGATGAGCAACCACCTGATCTTCGCGGGTGCGCCTGGGACGGGTAAGACGACCGTCGGCCGGATCTACGGGCAGCTGCTGGCAGCCCTCGGCGTGCTGCCGGGCGGGCCGCTGCGGGAGGTCTCGCGGCGCGACCTGGTCGGGCAATACTTCGGGCACACCGCCGAGAAGACGGCGACGGTGTTCGAAGAGGCCAAAGGTGGCGTGGTGTTCCTCGACGAGGCCTACACCCTGTCCCGTACGGCCGGGGCCGGGAACGCCGACTTCGGCCAGGAAGCCATCGACATGATCGTGAAGTTGATGGAGGACTGGCGCAACGAGATCGCGGTGATCGCCGCCGGCTACACGACCGAGATGCGCGACTTCCTCGATGTCAATCCAGGGCTTGCCTCCCGATTCGTCAAGACGATCGAGTTCGAGAACTACTCGGGTGAGGACCTCACGCTGATCACCAAACGGATGATCATCGCCGGGGACTATCACTTGGCCCCGAATGCGGAACCTCTTCTGCTGCAACACTTTTCCACGGTCGAGCGGAGCGAGAACTTCGGCAACGCCCGGGATGCGCGCAAGCTGTTCGAGTTGTTGCGCAAGGTCCAGTCCCAGCGGCTGCGGACCCTCGCGCAGCGGCCGAGCCTGGCCGAACTTCAGCTGCTCAGCGTGGAGGACGTCAAGAACGGCCTGGCCGCCGGAGCCTGACAACCCGGGTCGAGCAACCACCGAGCAATGGCGATCAGGCGGTCCTGGCGTCCATCTCGGTCAGGATCTGCTGGTAGGTGTCGCGGATGACCTCGAGCCGTTCCTTGTAGAAGCGGCCCGGCTGAGCGTCGAAGGTTGCCCGGCCACGGTCGGTGCGCAAGGACTCGAACGGTACGGCGTCGGCATCCGAGGGGACGAAGGCGAGCACCTCACCCATCGCGGCCGCAGCGGTGGCCACCTGCTGGCGAGCCTGCCGGGCGGCATCGGTGCCCGGCGTGTGCTTGGTCGGCGTCGCCCGCGCGTAGCGATCGGCCACG
>JBPCOF010000308.1:0-8816 GCA_051000515.1 Geodermatophilaceae bacterium | reverse complement strand
CGCCACGCGGCTGCGCGGGTTGGCCGTCGCATCGCCGGCCGAGACGCTGCTGGCCTGTGCCCGCGATCTCGCACTTCTCGATCTTGTCGTCCTCGTCGATAGCGCTCTGCACTCCGGCGATTGCTCGATGCACGACTTGCTCGAACTTGCTCGAACGCCCAAGCGTGGCGCGCCGCGGCTCCGCCAGGCGGTCCGGTTCGCGGATGCTCGATCGGAGTCCGCTGGTGAGTCGCTCCTGCGCGTCCTGCACGCCGTCTGCGGCGTCCCGGTCGAGTCGCAACTCGTCATCCAGGACGACGAGGGATTCGTTGTCGCGCGTGCCGATCTACACATTCTGGGCACTCGACGGCTACCTGAGTACGACGGGGCATATCATCGCGACGCAGCCCAGTATGAGCGTGATCGAGCCCGGGACCGACGGCTGCGGGCGCTGGGTTGGGACCCATACTCCTACTCTGCGATCACGGTCTTCCGTACGCCGAGCGTCATCCTGCGCGATGCCGAGTGCGCTCTGGGCCGTGAGCCCGATCCGGACCGGCTCGATCGCTGGCGCGAAATCTTTGCCGAATCCAGCTACTCCGCAGCCGGAAAATTGCGACTCAGACGAGCCCTGGGCATCCCGGAGTAGCTCGGACGCCGGATCTGCCCCGCCAAGTGGTCAGTAACTGCAATCAGAAGGCCCGCTCATCGGTAGTAGCTGACCACTTGGCACCGCGGTCCAACCCCTGACCGGCCGACCCCGTTCCCCGCCGTACTCGGATGAGGACAGACTTACCCGGGTACGGGGCCGGTGGACTGACGGAGGCGCACACTATGTACGACTACGACCTGCTCGTCATCGGTTCCGGTCCAGGCGGCCAGAAGGCGGCCATCGCCGGAGCCAAGCTGGATCGGCGTACGGCCATCGTCGAGAAGAAGCACATGGTCGGTGGCGTCTGCATCAACACCGGGACGATCCCGTCCAAGACGATGCGCGAGGCGATCCTCTACCTCACCGGCCTGAACCAGCGTGAGCTGTACGGGCACTCCTACCGGCTCAAGGAGGACATCAACGTCGCGGACCTCACCGCTCGTACGCAGCACGTGATCGGCCGCGAGATCGATGTCATCCGTAGCCAGCTGGGACGTAACCATGTCGCCCTGATCCCGGGGACCGCGCGGTTCCTCGACGAGCACACCGTGGCCGTCACCGCCGAGGACGGGTCCGACCGGAAGCTGACCTCTGAGCGGTTCGTGATCGCGGTGGGGACCCGCCCCGCCCGACCGGACACGGTGGAGTTCGACGGAGCCAAGATCGTCGACTCCGACCAGATCCTCGAACTCGACCACATCCCGCCGTCGATGGTTGTCGTCGGCGCTGGGGTGATCGGCATCGAGTACGCCTCGATGTTCGCAGCACTCGGGACCAAGGTCACTGTGGTTGAGCGACGCGACCGGATGCTGGAGTTCTGCGATCTGGAGATCGTGGAGGCGTTGAAGTACCAGCTGCGCGACCTGGCGGTCACCTTCCGCTTCCGGGAGACGGTCTCCAGCGTCAGCCGGCACGGCGACGGCACGTTGACCGAGTTGGAGAGTGGCAAGAAGATCCCGGCCGACACGGTGATGTACTCCGCCGGACGCCAAGGCGTCACCGAGAGCTTGGACCTGGCCAACGCCGGGCTCGAGGCCGACGACCGCGGCCGGATCGTCGTGGACGACAACTACCTCACCACTGTCCCGCACATCTACGCCGTCGGCGACGTGATCGGGTTCCCCGCACTCGCTGCCACCTCGATGGAACAGGGCCGCCGGGCGGCTTATCACGCCTGTGACGAGCCGGTGCTCGGGACGTTGAGCCAGTTGCAGCCCATCGGGATCTACACGATTCCGGAAATCTCCTACGTCGGGCAGACCGAGGACGAGCTGACCGAGGCCTCGATCCCGTTCGAGGTCGGCGTATCGCGGTACCGGGAGTTGGCGCGGGGTGCGATCCTCGGGGACTCGTACGGAATGCTGAAGCTACTCGTACACGCCGAGACCCGAAACCTGTTGGGCGTCCATGTCTTTGGATCGAATGCAACCGAGCTGGTCCACATCGGACAGACGGTGATCGGGTGCGGTGGAACCGTCGATTATCTAGTTGACGCGGTCTTCAACTATCCGACCTTGGCCGAGTCCTACAAGGTCGCCGCCCTCGACGCGGTCAACAAGATGCGCACCTTGGCCAGGATGACGGACTGAGCGGTAGGCCCGCGTGGATCAGGGGGGCGAGGGCACGTCGATGAAGTCGACGAGGCGGCTGGCCAGTCCGGTGTAGCCCGCCGGTGACAACTCCAGCAGCCGACCCTCGTCCTCGGCTGGCAGGCCAACTGCGCGGATGAAGTCCCGCAACCCATCGCGGGTGATCCGCTGCCCGCGGGTCAGCTCCTTGAGCCGCTCGTACGGTTGGTCGAGCGCGCGACGGCGCATCACCGACTGGACCGCCTCCCCGAGCACCTCCCAGGCGTCGTCGAGTTCCGCGGCCAAGGCCTTGGAGTCGACGTCGAGACTGCGTAACCCGGTCCGGGTGTTCACGATCCCGATCAGCGCGTACCCCAGGGCGGGTCCGATGTTGCGCTGCATCGAGGAATCGCTCAGATCGCGCTGCATCCGCGAGGTGATCAGCGACGTCTGCAGCACCTGGAGCAGCGAATTGCTGACCTCGAGATTCGCTTCGGAATTCTCGAATCGGATCGGATTTATCTTGTGCGGCATGGTGGATGAGCCGACGGCGTCCGCGGTGGCCCGCTGCCGGAAGAGCCCTAGGCCGATATAGCTCCACATGTCGGTGTTCAGGTTGTTCAGAATGCCGTTGAACCGGGCCAGGTCGGCGAACAGCTCACACATGTAGTCATGTGACTCGATCTGAGTGGTCAGCGGATTCCAGGTCAGCCCCAGGCTCTGCACGAAGCCCCGGCTGATCTCGATCCAATCCGCGTCGGGTACGGCGGCAACGTGCGCGCTGTAGGTCCCAGTGGCACCGTTGAATTTTCCGAGATACTCCTGGGCCTGGATGCGGGCCAGCTGGCGATCCAGCCGGTGCACGAAGACGGCGATCTCCTTGCCCACGGTTGTCGGCGTCGCCGCCTGCCCGTGCGTACGGGACAGCATCGGCTGATCACGTTGGGCCAGCGCGAGATCGCGAAGGTCGGCGACCAGGGCCAGTGCCGCCGGCAGCCAGGCGTCGGCGAGTGCCCGCTGCAGCATCCGGGCGTACGCGAGGTTGTTGATGTCCTCCGACGTACACCCGAAATGCACGAACTCCACGACATCGGCCAGCGAGGTGTCGCCAAGCGCCTGCTTGATGTAGTACTCGACTGCTTTGACGTCATGACCCGTACGCCGTTCGATCACCGCCAGTGCCGCGACCTGCTCAGAGCCGAAGTCTGCCACCAGGGTTCGAAGCAGCGACTGCTCATCAGGGGTGAGTTCGCGTAGCTCGGGCATGACGCGGCTGGCGGCCAGATAGCTCAGCCAAGCCACTTCGACCTCGAGCCGCCCGCGGTTGAGCGCCTGCTCGGACAGATGCTCGGCGATGCCTGACACCAGCGGGCGATATCGGCCATCGAGCGGGCTGAGCGTCGGTTCGTGCACCACGACACAACGATGGCACATACGATCGGGAAGAACTGCGCAGCGGACAGGGTTGACTAGCGCATGAGCTCTCAACCATCGGTCACTCTCAACGACGGCAAGGCCATCCCGCAGCTGGGGTTCGGCGTCTTCAAGGTTCCGACGGAAGACACGCAGGACGTGGTACTCGCCGCGCTCGAGGCCGGCTACCGGCACATCGACACCGCCCAGATGTATGGGAACGAGGCCGGCGTCGGCGCAGCGATCAGGTCCTCGGGCATCCCGCGGGACGAGATCTTCGTGACGACCAAGCTGAACAACGACAAGCATGGATACGACACCGCTCGCTGGGCGTGTGAGGGCAGCCTCCAGCGGCTGAAGCTCTCCTACGTCGACCTGTTCCTGATCCACTGGCCGATGCCGTTGAAGAAGGACTACGTGGAGACCTGGACGGCGTTGGAATGGGTCAAGGCCGACGGCGGTGCCACCTCGATCGGCGTCTCGAATTTCCAGCCCGCGCATCTGACCCGACTGTTCGCCGAGACGCAGACGGTGCCCGCGGTCAACCAGATCGAACTGCACCCGAACTACCCGCAGGCCGAACTCCGGGCGCTGCATGTCGAGCACAACATCGCCACCGAGGCATGGAGCCCGCTGGCCCGGGGCGCCCTGCTCGACGAGCCGGTCCTGGCCGCCATAGGTGAGAAGTATGAAAAGTCTCCGGCGCAGGTGGTCCTGCGCTGGCATGTCCAACTGGGCAACGTCGTGATCCCCAAGTCAGTGACCCCCGACCGGATCGTCGCCAACTGCAGGATCTTCGACTTCGAGTTGACCGACGAGGACATGGCGACCATCGGCGGATTGGACACCGGAACCCGGATCGGCCCGCACCCCAACGACATGAACTGACCCCCCGTCCCAGTTGATCATCGGAAAACTGAGGGTTTGCAGCCGAAGAACCCCCCAATTCGCCGATGATCAACTCGACGAAGTCCGGTCGTGACGCCTGGGTCGGACACGGGGGACGTGCCGCCAGACCAGTTTCTGGACCAGCAACGTCAGCGTCCCGGCCAACAACAACCCGACCACGTTGAGCCCTAGCTGAGTCAACGAACGACCGATCTCCGCACCGTTTCCCAGCGCGATCGCCAGCGCCAGGTTTCCGGCGGCCGGGACAGTCGTCACCGAGATGAACACGCCGACCAACCCGCCGGACTTCGACGAGGTCAGGGCCAGAACACCCGCGATCCCGGCTATGAAGGCGACGATTAACGACCATTTGTCCGGTTCGGTGATGAATCCGGTCGCCGGCCGTTGCGCGTCCAGTTGGCTGTTGTCGATCCAGTTCAACCAGCGTGCCACAACGGCGAACAGCGTGGTCACCGAGATTGCGACTGCGAACCCGACGAGAAAGGACGTAGCCGCCCGCCTCGCGATGTGCCGCCGGCCGTGCACAGCGGCCACGCACATTGCCGCGATGGGGCCGAACTCAGGGCCGAGGACCATTCCACCGATCAGCAGGACCGCGGAGTCCACCACGATCGCGATCGAGGCGATCAGCGCGGCGATGGTCAAGAAGCCGAGAAACGTCCAGCTGATCCTGGACTGGTTGTCGGCAGTTCGTACGACTTGCTCCCAGATGACCGCATCGTCGCCCTCGCCCGGCGCCTCACGCTCAGCCTTCTCCGCGGCTGCGGAGACTGATGTGGCGACGTCCATGATCGCGATGGCGCCGTAGGCATCCACGTCGAGCCGCCGCAGCGCTTGGATCACGCGATCGACGGACTCTCGAGCGAGGTCGGCCAGGATGACATCACCGACCGGACGCTCGGATGCGCCGCGCAGCACGGCAAGCGTGGCAAGTCCCGAGCTTTCGCGAAGGACGTCGAGGACGGCGTCGGTGTGCTGGACCGGAACCGAGACCTGCAGGCGCTGCACGCCCGCTCAGTCCGTGACTGTCACGGTGATTCGAGTGACCTCGGTGGTCTCACCGCTGGGCTCCAGGCGCAGCATCGCCAGTTCATGCGGGCCGGGGCGGGCGGGCGTAGCCAGGACCAGTGTGGGACTCAGGCACTGCTGCAACCGCAACACCGGTCCGGCGGGAGTCTGCTCGTAGGCGACTGCGCTGCCACCGTCACCACGGACCGGCTCCCCGTCGAGGGTGACCAGATAGTCGACGTCGTCGGGGCCGGTGAGTCGATACCGCAGCGGTGCACCGGAGGAGTTGAGCGAGGACTCCACCCCGATCGCGGGGTTATCGCAGTCGGCTTCCAATGCCACGTCCTGCTGGCCCCCGAGGTTGCCCGCGAAGCCAAGGAACAACAGCACTGCAGCCGCGATGAGCAACAGCGTCCACGGCATACGGCGTCGGCGTTGCGCGGGTCGTTCACCAGAGGCAGCAACCGTACGTACGTCGTTGATGTCCTTGGCGAAGTGCACCCGCGACCGCCGGTTACCCGCTGCGAGTTCGGCGTCGATGCGGCCCCGACCGGTGCCGAAGAAGCTCACCGCACGACTCGGTTCAGCTCGTGGTCGGTGTCGTGGTCAGCGAACGACGCAGGATCTGCGCGACGTCGAGGACTTCGACGTTGTCCGCCTGGCCGTCGGACTGCTTGGCGGTCACGGCATCGGACAGCATCGTGATGCAGAACGGGCAGGCGGTGGACACGATGTCGGGGTTGAGCGCCAGCGCCTCGTCGATCCGCTCGACGTTGATCCGCTTGCCGATCTTCTCCTCCATCCACATCCGGGCCCCGCCTGCGCCGCAACAGAATCCGCGTTCCTTGCAGCGGTGCATCTCCTGGGTCCGCACACCCTCGACCGCGGCGAGGATGTCCCGCGGCGGTGTGTAGACCTTGTTGTGCCGGCCGAGGAAGCATGGGTCGTGATAGGTGACCAGCCCGTCCACGGGTGTGACTGGTGTGAGCCTCCCCTCCTCGACGAGACGCCCGAGCAACTGGGTGTGGTGGACCACGTCATAGTCCCCGCCCAGCTGCGGGTACTCCCGACCGAGGGAGTTGAAGCAGTGCGGGCAGGTGGCGACGATCTTGCGCTTCGCGCGGTCTGGCCGGTCGGCGAAGGTCGCGTTGAGGGTCTCGACGTTCTGCTGGCCGAGCATCTGGAAGACGAACTCGTTGCCCAGCCGCCGGGCCGGATCGCCGGAACAGGTCTCTTTGTTGCCGAGTACGGCGTACTTCACGCCGGCGATGTGCAGCAACTCGGCGACGGCCTTCGTGACCTTCTTGGCCCGATCGTCGATGGCGCCGGCGCAGCCGACCCAGAACAGGTACTCCACGTCCTCGTCGATCTTCCCGGCGACGACGGGAACCTCGAAGTCCAGGCCCTTCATCCACTCCTCGCGGGTGTTGGCGCCCACGCCCCAGGGATTGCCCTTGCTCTCCAGGTTGCGCAGCATCACGCCGGCCTCGGACGGGAAGGACGACTCGATCAGCACCTGATAGCGACGCATGTCGACGATGTGGTCGATGTGTTCGATGTCGACCGGGCACTGCTCGACGCAGGCGCCGCACATGGTGCAGGACCAGAGCACGTCGGGATCGATGACCCCGCCCTCCTCCAGGGTGCCGACCAGCGGCCGATGGGCCTGGGCCGGACCGGAGCCCTCGATCCGGGGGAAGCCGGCCTCCGGTACGCCGTGCCCGTTCGTGGAAGTGACCAGGTCGGGTACCTCGTCTGGGATGTCACGGTCGCCCAGCATGTACGGGGCCTTGGCGAACATGTGATCCCGCAGGTCCATGATCACCAGCTTGGGGGACAACGGCTTTCCGGTGTTCCAGGCCGGACACTGGTCCTGGCAGCGGCCGCACTCGGTACAGGTGGAGAAGTCCAGAAAACCCTTCCAGGTGAAGTCCTCGATCTTGGACCGACCGAAGGTGTCCTTCTCCGGGTCGGCCTCCTCGAAGTCGAGTACCTTTCCCTGGGACTCCATCGGCAGCAGCGGGCCCAGGCCGTCGGGCAGCCGCTTGGTCGCCACGTTCAATGGGGCCGTACCGATGTGCAGGTGCTTGGAATACAGCACGATCATCGTGAAGGCCAGCATCACGCCGATGTGCGCAAGCAGGAAGATCGCCTCCAGCACCTCGCTGGCGCCAACGCTAAGCCCGCTGAGCAGGAAGCCGACGAACTCCGAGGCGAACGCGCCCGAGTCGTACGGGAAGGTCCCGGTGTTGACCGCCGACCCGCGGAACAAGAACATCGTCACGATGACCAGCGAGATCATCAACAGGATCAACCACGCACCGCCGGTGTGCGAACCGTAGAAGCGCGAGGCGCGCTGCCGGCGCTCGGGGTCGTTACGGAGCCTGATGATCGCGAAAGTGATGATCCCGATCAGCGCGGCTACCGCGATGAAGTCCTGCAGGAACCCCAGAACCGCCCATTTCCCGATCAGCGGGATGTGGAAGTCCTCGTCGAACAGGGAGCCGTACGCCTCGAAATACACCGACAGCAGGATGAAGAAGGCCCACATCGTGAAGAAGTGCGCCAGCCCAGGGACGGACCATTTCAACAGCTTGCGCTGGCCGAAGACCTCGGTCACCTGGGCCCGGACCCGCTCCCCGACCCGGTCCCAGCGCCCGGCGGTGGGCTGACCCGCGCGGATCAGGCGGATCAGGAACAGGATCCGGCGGGCGGCGAAGGCGGCCACGACCAGCGTGGCACCCAGGCCCAGAACCAAGCGCACGATCACAGGAATCCATTTCGTCGGTGACCTGCCGGAGCCTAATAGGCGACGCCGACGGTGCCGCTGCCAAGTCGGCTCCACCCAAACGCCGGTCGGGTAGCGAACCGCCCGATTGGGCTGCCTGAAAGAGCCGGTTGTGCAGCGAACCGCCCGATCGATGTGGCGCCGACCCGATCATCGTACGGTCATGGCATGTCCGAGAAGCTGAACTTCGACGAGGGACTTGAGCGTCGCGCACTCCGGGCGGCGGTGGCCGATCTCGGCTCGAAGTACGGGCAGCGCTACTTCCTTGACCAGGCACGCAGCGGCGGGAACACCGACGCGCTGTGGGCCGAGGCGGGCAAGCTCGGCTTCCTCGGCGTCAACCTGCCAGAGGAGTACGGCGGGGGCGGTGGCGGCTCGGTGAACTCGCCCTGGTCCTCGAAGAGCTGGGTGCAGCCGGCTGCCCGTTGCTCATGATGGTTGTCTCACCGGCTATCTGCGGGACGATCCTGGCCCGGTTCGGCACCGACGAACAGAAGAC
>JBPCOF010000297.1:0-5993 GCA_051000515.1 Geodermatophilaceae bacterium | reverse complement strand
TGGTCGACACGTTGCTCGACCCGCACGAACCGAACGGCCGGCCCACCCAGGAGTAGCCCGCGAATCGCAGCAGACCGCCTGCTTCCACCAAGTTCAGTCGCCTGGCCCAGGAACGCCAGCCAGCGGGTCCTGCGCGCCGCGGACCTGGCCGGCGCGCGCGTACGGCGATGCGCCTGGCCTGGGTCTTGGTCAACCGGAGAACGAGCACGGCCGGGAGGACTGCCTTACTCCCTGGCGGTACTCGTGGCGCACGAGATCGGCCATGTCGTGCAGGTCTTCGTCGGCCAGCCGTGTCGGACAACGCGGAAGGGATTGACGAGCAGTCGCGCATAACCGAGCAGCAGGCTGACTGTTTAATTGGCGTGTGGGTAGCCGACGCTGCCCAGGCGGGGCAGGTGAACCCGATGACCTTCCGGGCGATCGCGGAGCAGGAACTGACGCTGCTCACTCAACTACCGGTGCCGCAGGGCGTCGGCATCGACGACTATGACCAGGTGGCGACGCACGGCACGGTCGAGGAGCGGATGGCGGCCTACGACGTTGGCGTGGCGGGCGGACTTGGCTCGGCTTGTGGCCTGGTCGGGGTCGCTTGAGGCAAAGGTTCACGGTGCGTGGTTGCCGACGCGATTCGGTAGCCACCATGAGCAAGACTTCGCCTATGGGAAGTCCTCGGGTCCAGCTGATCGCTGCTGACCGGTGCCGGCTCGATCGAGCGCGTGCCGAGTTCGACGCCGAGGTGATCTACCTCAATACCACCACGATGGGGCTGCCGCCGCGGCGAAGCCTGGTGGCACTGCAGGCCGTGTTGCAGGACTGGCGGCGAGGGACCGCGAATCCCCTCGATTACGACGGGGTCCTGACGTCGGCCCGCGCCTCGTACGCAGAACTGGTCGCTGTCGAGCCGTCTTCGGTTGCGGTCGGAAGTCAAGTCTCGGTTTTCGCCGGCTTGGTCGCCGCATCTTTGCCGGCGGGTAGTGAAGTGCTTACTGCCGCAGGCGACTTCACCAGCATCCTCTTTCCGTTCCACGCCCAAACCAGCCGGGGCATCACGGTCCGCGAGGTACCACTGGACCGCCTCGTCGACGCCGTCACGGCTCGTACGGCACTGGTGTCGGTCTCTGCGGTGCAGTCGGCCGATGGCCGGGTCGCAGATCTCGATGGCCTGCGGGCCGCCTGCGCGGCGACGGGAACGAAGGTGCTGCTCGACACGACCCAAGCAGTCGGATGGCTGCCGATCAACGCCGGCCACTTCGCCTACACCGTCTGTGGCGGTTACAAGTGGCTGCTCGCACCACGGGGGACAGCGTTTTTCACCGTGCAAGCAGACCTGTCCGACGCGCTGGTGCCCAACAATGCTGGCTGGTACGCCGGCGAGGACCGATGGTCCAGCATCTACGGGACGCCGTTGCGGCTGGCCATCGACGCACGGCGATTCGACCTGTCCCCGGCTTGGCACTCGTGGGTCGGCGCCGCTCCGGCCCTGGACCTGCTCAACGAGGTGGGTTCGGCCGCACTGCATGCCCACGCCCTCGGTCTCGCCGAACGCTTCCGTGCCGCCGCCGGTCTGCCCTCCTCCGATTCAGCGATCGTGTCGGTCCTTGCCGACGAGTTGGTGCCCGACCTCATGACCCACGCAGGCATCGTCGGATCGGTACGGGCTGGTCGCCTCCGGCTGTCCTTCCACGTGTCCACCAGCGAGCAGGACACCGACCGCGCCGCGGAGGTCCTGGGCGGACATCTGCGGCCCTGACATCTGCCCTTCAGGTACGCGGTGTGACCCATCTGAAGAACGAGATCAGATTTCCGTCGACGTCCAGGGTCGCGAACTCACGCGTCCCGAAATCGGTGTCGGTGACGCCGTCGATCGATACCGGATGCAGCACCTCGGCGTCGCGCAATTCCTCGTACAACGCGTCGACGTCGTCGATCGCGATGCGGCAGCTCGCCGTACCGGCGATAAACGACTCCGCGCCGGATCGGACGGGTCGTTCGATCGAATCCCGCTGCTCCCACGTGCGATCGCTGGACTCCCACAGATGGATCTCGGCCTCGTCCCGGAGCAGCACCGCGAACCCGCCGTCCTGGTGCCGGACCGCGAACCCGAACTGGTCGCGATAACCAGCCACCGCGGCGGACATGTCGCGCACCGGCAGGGCGGGGATGGTCTGGCCGAGATGCACGCTGGCAGTCTGCCCGACGGCGCACCGGCTGACCACCGCGGACCGGTGATCTCGCAGACCGGCTTCGGACAAGTGGGGAACCGGTCACAAACGACAATCTTGAGCGCCGCACGATGTCGTTTGCGACCGGTAGCGAACACAGAGCCGCGCTCGGTGCTCGTACGGCGAAGCTAGCGGCCGGGCCAACGAGCCGCCGCGATGGGGTGATCTGGCCGAGACCCGTTTGGATCGTGGCACTTTCATCCCTATCGTGGCACGATAAGGTTATGGATGCCACAGTGGTTCTCGGCCGGCAGGGTCGTCTCGTCATCCCCGCTGAAGTACGGGCCGCCCTGGGCCTGTCTCCCGGTGACCGGCTGCACCTGCATCTCACCGGCGATCGACTCGTGCTTCAGCGACCGCAGGATGCGCTGTCGGAGTTGCGGCGGCTCGGTGCGGCCGTGCCACCGGGACGGTCGCTGGTCGAGGAATTGTTGGCTGATCGGCGCGCGGCGGCTGCCCTCGAGTGACCGTGCTCGATGCTTCGGCCGTGCTGGCGCTCATCCAGGACGAGCCGGGTGCCGACGTAGTCGCAGCTGCGCTAACCGGCGCGTGGCTGGGAACGGTCAATCTGGCCGAGGTCGTGGGGAAGCTCGTCGATGTCGGCGTCGATGCGAGCCAGATTCGGGAACTGTTGACCACGGCTGGGGTCCGGCTCGAACCGCTGCACGTCGAAGACGCCGAACTTGCCGGTGCCATGCGCTCTCTCGAGGGTGGGCGGGCGCTGTCGCTGGGCGACCGGTGCTGCCTGGCGTTGGCGGTACGCAGCCCCGCGGCCGAGGTGTTGACCGCCGCCCGGGCCTGGACAGGGCTCGATCTGCCCATTCACGTTCGGCTGCTCAGGTAACCGCCCTGCTTGGGGCTTGAGCAACGGACCCGAACTGGACCAACTCAATCGTCGAGGTGGCGAACGGGGTGTACGTCCGGCCGCGCTGGATCTCATCCGATGGCGCGGCCGAGCCATCCGATGGCGCGGCCCCGCGCTGGACAAGCGACTCGTCCACGTTCAGCGCGGCGACCGAGGTGAGTTCCCGGTGGTGCTCGACGAAGGTGGGTTCGATGTTGCGGCCGCTGAAGAATGCGAAGACGTCGTACCGATCAGGAAGGTCGGTCAGGCTCACGGTGGCCCGCGGGCGAGATGGGAAGCGACCCTGAGACAGTCGGGGAGCCCCGAGGTCGCAGACGGGACTGTCCACACGTCCCGCGAGCCGTCCACAGGCGCGGGCCCACCATCCCGAGAAACTGACTTCGACTGTGCGTAACTACAGCAGCGTCAGGGGTTGCCGAGCCCGACTGTGCGGGCGCGGACGATCGCTTCGGAGCGGCCGGCGACCTGCAGCTTCGCGAAGATGGCGGAGGTGTGGTTGCTCACCGTCTTTGCCGCGAGCCCCAGCCGTACGCCGATCGTCGCGTTCGGCAGCCCCGCCGCGATCAGGTTGAGCACCTCGCGTTCCCGCGGCGTCAGCTCGGGGAACGGGTCGGCCTTGCGCGGGGGACCGGACAGGTAGGCCAACACCCGGCTGGCCACGCTGGGGCTGAAGATCGCCTCCCCGGCTGCGACCGCACGGATGGCACGGACGATCTCGTCCTGGGTGGCGCCCTTCAAGACATAGCCTCGCGCCCCGGCCCGCATCGCAGCGAAGACCGAGTCGTCGTCATCGAACATGGTCAGCATCAGGACGCCCACACCCGGTGCGACCTTGGCTATTTCGGCCGCAGCCGCGACGCCGTCCAGGTCGGGCATCTGGATGTCGAGCACCAACACATCGGGCGCGGCCGTGACAGCCGCCCGTACGGCATCGCGCCCGTTGCCGACCGCCTCCACGACGGTGAGCCCCGGGACCGAGCCGAGCAGCGCGGACAAGCCGTCGCGTACGACCGGGTGGTCGTCGGCCAGCACCACCGTCAGCACCGATTCGAGGGCAGTCACCGTGCACCGCCAAGGGGCAGCGCTGCGTGTACGGTCCCGCCGCCGTCCGGGCTCGGGCCGGCGGAGCATGATCCGCCGAGTTCTGCCGCTCGCTCGGCCATGGACGTCAGCCCGACGCCGGGCTGCCAGCCGGCGCCGTTGCCGGGTCCGTCGTCGGTGACCTCCACCTCCAGGTCGGCGGCGCAGCGCAGCACCAGGCGCACCCGGGTCGCGTGCGCGTGGCGGGCAACGTTGGTCAGCGCTTCGGTGGCGATCCGGTAGGCAGCGACTTCGACGGCCGCGGGCAGCGCCGGCAACGGCTGCACCGCATCGATCTCGATCTGCAAGGGCGAGAGCCGGTCGGCCGCACGGCGCAGTGTGGCGACCAAGCCGAGCTCGTCCAGCGCGGGTGGCCGCAGCCCGTAGACGAGCCGCCGGATCTCCTCGATGGCAGCCGTGGTCTGGCCGCGGAGCGCCTCGAGCGACTCCTTGGCCCGCTCCGGATCGTCGACCAGCAGATTCCGCGCGGCGTCGGCCTGGAACGCGACCCCGGTCAGCGTCGGGCCCAGTCCATCGTGCAGGTCGCGGCGCAACCGGCGCCGCTCCTCCTCACGGGCGGACACCAGATGTTCTCGGGATCGTTGCACCGCGCTGGACAAGGTCGTCGCCCGTAGCGCG
Organism: Geodermatophilaceae bacterium; assembly: GCA_051000515.1. GTDB lineage: Bacteria > Actinomycetota > Actinomycetes > Mycobacteriales > Geodermatophilaceae > JACCQS01. The sequence goes on along the minus strand of JBPCOF010000297.1, from coordinate 1,187 downwards.
ACCGCCAGCGGTACGGCCAGCAGTTCGACCACCGCACGGTCGGCGGGGTCGAGGCGTCGCTCACCGGGGCGGGCACCGAAGACCAGTTCACCCATCCGCTGCCCGTGGTAGTCCAGTGGCACCGTGTGCAGAGTCTCCGGCGCGGTGCCGTACGCAGCCACCTCCCCATCGGCGTCGCGGAGGGCAGCGAAGGGTAGCTGCAGTGCCGCACACACGACGACCGGTACGCCTTCGAGGCCGGAGCCGGCGGTGGACAGCTGCGCGCCGACTCTCGATGCGGCTCGTATCGGATCGCGGCGGTCACCGTAGAACGCTCGGTCGACCAGCCGTTGCAGGCGTACCCGCAACGGGTTGAAGGCGACCGCGATGAGGACGGTGGCCAGGACCGACGTACCGAGGCCGACTTCGTTGCGCAGCACGACATCAGCGACCGCCACCAGGCCGATGTAAGCCGCGATGACCACAGCGGTGAGCAGCCCGTAGAGCAGCGCCCTGGAGACGACCAACCGGATGTCGAGCAGCTGATGACGCAGAATCGCCACGGCGATCGCGGCCGGGACGAGTGGGATGGCCAGCAGGATGAGCACGGGGCCGGCGGCGAACAGGCCCCACGGGATCAGGACGAGGAAGACCAAACCGACGGCCAGTGCCAACCACAGGAGTTGGCGCCGCTGCCGCTCGTCGCCCTTGCGGTATCGGATGCCGAGCCCGATCAGAGCGGCGACCACCATCACCAGATTCAGGACTTCGGTAATTGTCCACAGTGGAGCGAGGTCTCGGTAGTCCCGGAGCACAAGCCAGGGCGTGATTTCCGCCGGGAACGTATCTGGCTCGCCGCCGGCCGATAGGGAGAACAGCGCGCTGTTGAGCACAGTTGCCCAAACCAGCCAGCGCCAACGGCTACTCAGCAGTCTTCCGTCCGGAAACAAGAGCAGCACAAGGGGTAGGCACAGGCCGATCGACCATGGCCAGGCGTAGGCGTAGAACGTCAGGACGGTACGCAGCGTCGGCTCCGGCCATCCGTTGTCGAGACCGAGTTCGAACACCGGCGCCATCGCCGCCGTCGTGGCGTGACCGATTCCCTCGGCCAGCAGCAACCAGCCGATCGGGTTTCGCGGGCGCTGCAAGGCGATGAGCACACCGGAGATCGGAAAGGCCAGACCCATCACGGAGTTCGTGACGACGAA
>JBPCOF010000285.1:0-5004 GCA_051000515.1 Geodermatophilaceae bacterium | reverse complement strand
TATCGGTAAGCCAGCTGGTCGGGCCGAGGCTCTCGGTATCCTTTCGACCTGTGGGCGTGATCGTGCAGAAGTACGGGGGATCCTCGGTCGCCACCACCGAGCACATCAAGCGGGTGGCCCAGCGGATCGTGACCGCTCGCCGCCGCGGTGACAGCGTCGTGGTGGTGGTCAGCGCCATGGGCGACACCACCGACGACCTCCGCGACCAAGCCATGCAGATCACGCCGATCCCACCCGGCCGCGAGTTGGACATGCTGCTCACCGCCGGAGAGCGGATCTCCATGGCATTGCTGGCCATCGCGATCTCGACGCTTGGCTTAGAGGCCAGATCCTTCACCGGCTCGCAGGCCGGGGTGATCACGACTGCCACACACGGCAGGGCGCGGATCATCGACATCACGCCGGGGCGGATCCAGAGCGCCCTGGACGAGGGTTCGATCGCGATCGTCGCCGGGTTCCAGGGCGTGAGCCAGGACACCAAGGACATCACGACGCTCGGGCGGGGCGCATCGGACACCACCGCGGTTGCGTTGGCTGCGGCGCTGAACGCCGACATCTGTGAGATCTACACCGATGTGGACGGAATCTTCACCGCCGACCCGCGCATCGTGCCCAATGCCAAGCGACTCGAGCAGGTCACCTATGAGGAGATGCTCGAACTTGCCGCGTGTGGCGCGAAAGTGCTCAACCTGCGGTGCGTGGAGTACGCCCGCCGCTACGACATGCCCGTACGGGTGCGTTCGTCATACTCACAACTTCCGGGCACGTTGGTGACCGGCTCGATGGAGGACCTCACGGTGGAACAGGCGATCATCTCCGGCGTCGCACACGACCGCAGCGAGGCGAAGATCACCGTGGTCGGCGTCCCGGACAAGCCCGGTGAGGCGGCGGCGATCTTCCGCTCAGTGGCGGCAGCGGAGATCAATCTCGACATGATCGTGCAGAACGTCTCGGCGGCCACGACCGGCCGCACCGACATCTCCTTCACCCTCCCCAAGGATGACGGCAAGGCCGCGCTCGAGGCGCTGAACCGGATCAAGGATTCGGTCGGCTTCCAGGCGCTGCTCTACGACGACCACATCGGCAAGCTGAGCCTGGTCGGGGCCGGAATGCGCTCGCACCCCGGGGTTTCCGCCCGCTTCTTCGATGCGCTGGCCGACAGCGGAGTCAATATCGAGATGATCTCGACCTCGGAGATCCGGATCTCGGTGATCTGCCGGGACACCGACCTCGATGTCGCCGTACGCGCAGTACATTCGGCTTTCGAACTCGGCGACGAGGAGACAACCGCCGTCGTGTACGGCGGCACGGGCCGATGAGTGAGCATCGCAACGAACTCCAGCGAGCGAGGAGCGCAGCGATTCCCGAGCGGAGTGAGGCGGGAGTCAAACGATGAGTAGTGCCAGCAGCGAGGAGGAACGTTGATGAGCGGGCTCAATGTCGGGATCGTCGGCGCGACCGGGCAGGTCGGCAAGGTGATGCGTGCCATTCTTGCCGAACGCTACTTCCCGGTCGATCAGATCCGGTTCTTCGCCTCGGCGCGGTCTGCGGGTACGACGCTGCCGTGGAAGGGCGCCGAGATCACGGTCGAGGACGCTGCCATCGCCGACCCCGCCGGACTCGACGTGGCGCTGTTCTCCTCAGGCGCCACGTCCTCGCGGGAGCTCGCGCCGAAGTTCGCTGCCGCAGGCGTCCTGGTCATCGACAACTCGTCGGCCTGGCGGATGGACCCGGATGTTCCGCTGATCGTCGCCGAAGTCAATCCCGAGGCAATCAAGCTGGCCGGCAAGGGGATCATCGCCAATCCGAACTGCACCACGATGGCCGCGATGCCCGTCCTCAAGCCTTTGCATGACGAGGCAGGTCTGGTCCGGCTGATCGCCAGCACCTACCAGGCGGTCTCCGGAGGTGGCCTGGCCGGCGTGGACGAGTTAGACACACAGGTCCGTCAGACCGTCGCCCGGGCAACGGAATTGACGCACGACGGGTCGGTCGTACCGTTCCCGGATCCCGTGCTCTACGCCCGGCCGATCGCCTTCAACGTAATCCCGTACGCAGGTTCCCTGCTCGAGGACGGCTCCGGCGAGACGGAGGAGGAACGCAAGCTACGCAACGAGAGTCGCAAGATTCTCGGCATTCCGGACCTGCTGGTCTCGGGGACCTGCGTCCGGGTTCCGGTGTTCACCGGCCATTCGCTCTCGCTCAACGCCGAGTTCTCCCGGCCGCTGAGCGTTGCTCGCGCGACGGAGCTGCTCGCCGACGCTTCAGGGGTGGAGTTGACAGACATCCCGACGCCCTTGCAGGCGGCTGGGAAGGACGCCAGCTTTGTCGGTCGGATCCGGGTCGATCCCGGTGTACCCGACGGCCGGGGCCTGGCCCTGTTCGTGAGCAACGACAATCTGCGCAAGGGGGCTGCGTTGAACACCGTCCAGATCGCCGAGCTTCTGGCTCGCCGCTAGGCGTTGTCGGCGCAGAACGGGTTGTCGATGAGAACGCCGCGCAGGACCGAACCCGCGGCCAAGTCCTCCGTCAAGATGCGATCACAGCCAGCGCGCGCAGCGGCTTCGATGATGACCGCGTCCCAGTAGGACAACTGCGCGGTCTCAGCAGTGTCCATCGCCTGGACAACCATGGACACATCAGCCGACACGACGAAGAAGTCGCTAAACCGCCGCACGGCTGCTCGCGCGAAGTCGGCATCCATGCGAGGTGTCAGTTTTCGGGTGAGCGTTACGTAGAGCTCGCCAAGCACCTGTGTGCTCACGACGAAGGGCAGAAACTCTTGCGACTGGAGAGTACGTCGGGCCAGTTCGCGCTTCTCAGGCTCATCACGATCGAATAGGTACACCAAGACGTTCGTATCAAGGAAGGTCCTAGCGCTCATGCAGCTCGTCGCGGGTTCACGTCCGTCCGCCGGCTCCGCTGCCGCTCGTACTTGCTTCCGCTAGCTGAAGGAGTTCGCGGACGGCATCGCGGGCACGCTCGGTTCCTGCGAAGTCTTCGAGGTAGTCCGCTACTAGACGGTTCACCGAGGTTCCTTGTTCCAACGCTCGCATCCGCGCCCGTTTCAACAGTTCGGCGTCGATAGTGACGGTCAGGTTGGCCATGGAACCAGTGTCGCACTGATTCCGTGCTACACGAGCCTCCCGATCACTGCTTGACAGCCAAACGCGCTCGACATCATCCGAGCCCACAGGGATGGCCGCTAGTCGGACTGGCCGTCAACTGTTGGCGGCGACGCAGAACTCATTGCCTTCGGGGTCGGTCAGCACCGCCCACGAATGGCCCCACTCGTCCTTGTCCGCAATGTGGGTCGCGCCGAGGTCGACCAGCCGGGCCACTTCCAGACTGCGGGGTACGGACTTTTCCATGCGCAAATCCAGATGCATCCGGTTCTTGGCGGTCTTGCGCTCCGGAACCTTGATGAACATGAATCGGGTAGGTCTGAGCCGGTCCGGTTGAGCGTGGCGACGTACGGCGAGGGGTCCGGGTCCAGCGCGATATCGAGTGCGGCGGACCAGAATTCAGCGACCTTCGCGACGTCATCGCAGTCGACGGTGACACTTCCGACGGACAGGGTTATGAGATGCCTCCCGGCGAGTCTGTTCGGCCAGCAACCAGCGGCCAACAGATTTCGGTTCGATAGTGCTCCGGATCCTCGGCCTCGGCCGGGCTGATCACGTACATCTCGCGTACCTGCGAGTCGGCGGAGACTGCGTGTTCGGCGACCCACCGGCCGAGCAGCTGATAGGTGTCGGCGATCGAGTCGTAGCTGCCGTGGTGGGTCAGCACGGCGACCGTGGCGGCCGGCACTTCGCCGAGCGCCATCGGCGCGCGGTCTTCGGGTAGCTGGACCGCTGTTGCGATGGGTACGTAGGCGACGACTTCTTCCACGTCGTCGACCGCTGGGGGGTACAACGCACCGGACGGGCCGTCCGGCGTCACTCCGAGCCGGCCCAGCAATGCGTACAACGCGGCGTACGCGGTATCGAGGAAGGACGCGAAGTCGGCTTCACGGACCTGGCCACGGAACTCGACGGTCTGCATCGCTGGTTCGTCGCGGACGTAGACCGGGGTGAGACTGGTGGGATGCGCGATGCTGGAGTGAATCTCGTCGACGGCCTGCGCGATCCGGGCCATCCGTTCCTGGAGCAATTCACCGTGCCCGGTGAGGATCTTGCGGGTTAGATCCGGGTCTCTGGCGCGCAAGATCTCGCCGACATCGAACAGCGGCAGGTCAAGCGCTCGAAGGCGCCGCAGCACCGCGGCATCGGTGAGCTGGGTAGCCAGATAGGCGCGGAACCCGGTTGCCGGGTCGACCTTGGCGGGCACCAGGATTCCGGCCGCGTGATAGGCACGCAGCGCCTTGATCGACAGCAGACTTGCCCGCGAGAACGTTCCGATCGACATCAATCCATTAGCCATGGCATCCAGTTTTCGGTCTACGTCAGGGGGAGAGTCAAGCACCGATCTCCCGCCCGGTTGTGCGCAAACCCGAGTTGATCATCGGAACTGCGCGGGGTTATCGAGCCGGGATGGCCGATAACCCGGCACAGTTCCGATGGTCAACAGGATGAGGCCAGTCACCCCCACCAGGACACGAGATGCATAACGTCCGCAGTGGTGGAGCGGCAGCCCATCATCGGCTCACGCCGGGTGGAACTGGCGTTCGGCTCAGGGTGCGCCCGTCGGGTACCAGAAGAGCTAACCGGAAGCGTTATGCGCATGATGCTTATCCGGTTAGCTCCGCTGGCCCCGGGACGGATCTGTTCCGGTCAGTTTCGATTAGCGCTCCAGCTCGTGCAGGCGAGTTGGCCCTCGTGCGATCGAAGATCATGAGCGGTTCAGGTGTAGTGGCCATGCACCCAGGGCGCTCACGAGAGGATGTCCCGAGTTCCGTGGAACTTCGGCAGCGGCCCGATGATTTCAGGCGACGTTCACGAGTTCATCTTGGATGACGGGTCGGACAGTTTCGGTGACCTCTCGTTCCAGGGCGTGGCGTAG
>JBPCOF010000233.1:0-10578 GCA_051000515.1 Geodermatophilaceae bacterium | reverse complement strand
CGCCGGTCACCGCCTACGACGTGACCCACGACAAGGATCTGCACCTGATCGCCGTGCGCCGCGATCTGACCGGCTTTCAGCATGTGCATCCTGAGCTGGCCGAGGACGGCACGTGGAGCATCCCGCTTGCGTTGACCGCCGGGCAGTGGAGGGTGTTCGCCGACTTCGCACCCGCCGGGCACGGGGAGAACCTGATTCTCGGCGCAGACCTTGCCGTCGCCGGCGGCTATGACCCCCAGCCCTTGTCGGAACCGGCCGTGACAGCTGAGGTCGACGGGTACACCGTCACCCTGGACGGCGACCTCATCCCTGGCCAGGAGTCCGAGTTGACCCTGTCGGTCAGCAAGGACGGGCAGCCGGTGACCGACCTGCAGCCCTACCTGGCCGCCTACGGTCACCTCGTCGCGCTGCGCGACGGTGATCTCGCCTACCTGCACGTCCATCCCGGGGGCGAGCCCGGTGACGGGATCACCGAGCCCGGCCCGGCGATCACCTTCTACGCCAACGTCCCGAGCGCCGGGGCCTACCGGCTGTTCCTGGACTTCCAGCACGACGGGGTCGTACGTACAGCAGAGTTCACCGCCCAAGCCGTGGACATCCCCGTAGACGAGGACGACCAGTCCAGCAGCACTGAAACTGGTGACCACGGCGGCGGTCATGGCGACTGACCTTCGCACCCGACGAGGCGACAACGGGAGAACCGACCGCAGCACAGATCAAAGGAGACCTGATGAGCGCCACAACAGATAGCACGACCCAGAAGGCCGCGGCCGGCGGGCAAATCGAGCTCGTGATCGGCGGGATGACCTGCGCCTCGTGCGCCGCGCGGATAGAGAAGCGGCTCAACAAGCTCGACGGCGTGAACGCGACGGTCAACTACGCCACCGAGAAGGCCAGGGTCAGCTACACCGACGCCGTAGAGCCGCAGGACCTGGTTGCCGCAATCGAGAAGGCCGGCTACACCGCTGCGCTACCTGCGCCGCCACGCCCGGCTGGCGCCAACGGAGTCCCGGAAATTGACCCCCACGACCCGGTCCGCCCGCTGCGGGAGCGGCTGGTCGTCTCGACCGTACTGACCATCCCGGTGATCGCGATGGCGATGATCCCGGCGCTGCAGTTCACCTACTGGCAGTGGCTGTCCCTGACCTTGGCCGCGCCGGTCGTGATCTGGGGGGCCTATCCGTTCCACAAGGCCGCATGGACGAACCTGCGGCACGGTACCTCGACGATGGACACACTCATCTCGATCGGCACGCTCGCCGCGCTGGGATGGTCGCTGTACGCACTGTTCTTCGGCACCGCCGGCGTCACCGGCATGACGCACCCCTTCGAGCTGACCATCTCTCGGATGGACGGCAGCGCGAACATCTACCTCGAAGCAGCGGCGGGGGTCACGACGTTCATCCTCGCCGGGCGCTACTTCGAGGCCCGGTCCAAGCGCCAAGCCGGCGCTGCTCTCCGGGCCCTGCTCGAACTCGGTGCCAAGGAAGTATCTGTTCTTCGAGACGGCCGCGAGCAGCGGATCGGCGTCGACCAGCTCACCCCGGGTGACCTGTTCGTTGTCCGGCCCGGGGAGAAGATCGCCACCGACGGCATCATCACCGAAGGCTCCTCCGCAGTCGATGCCTCCATGCTGACCGGCGAGTCGGTGCCCGTCGAAGTCGCCCCCGGTGACACCGTGGCCGGCGCGACCGTCAACGCCGGTGGCCGGATCGTGGTGCGGGCCACCCGGGTCGGGTCAGATACTCAACTCGCCCAGATGGCCAGACTGGTCGAGGACGCCCAGAACGGCAAGGCCGACGTCCAGCGCCTCGCCGACCGGGTGTCGGGGATCTTCGTCCCGATCGTCATCGCCCTGGCCGCGGCCACGCTCGGTTTCTGGCTCGGCACCGGAGCCGGCCTGTCCGCCGGGTTCACCGCTGCGGTCGCCGTGCTGATCATCGCCTGCCCGTGCGCGCTCGGCCTGGCCACCCCGACCGCGCTGATGGTCGGCACCGGCCGCGGCGCCCAGCTGGGCATCCTGATCAAAGGCCCCGAGGTGCTGGAGTCCACCCGCAAGGTGGACACCGTGGTCCTGGACAAGACCGGCACCGTCACCACCGGCCGGATGACATTGCTAGATGTCGTTCCCGCCGCCGGGGAAGACCCGGAGCAGGTGCTTCGCCTGGCTGGTGCTCTGGAGGTGGCCTCCGAGCATCCCATCGCGCAGGCGATCGCAACTGGTGCCGCCGGGCGTGGCGGCACGCTGCCCGCCGTTGCGGACTTCGTCAACCTCGAAGGTCTCGGTGTGCACGGCGCCGTCGAGGGACACGCCGTTCTCGTCGGCCGCAGCCGGCTGTTGGCGGACTGGTCCCAGCCGCTCAGCGACGACCTCGAGGCCGCGAAGGCCGCCGCCGAGGCCGACGGCAAGACCGCCGTCGCGGTTGCCTGGGACGGCAAGGCCCGTGCCGTCCTCATTGTCGCCGACGCCGTCAAACAGACCAGCGCCGAAGCCATCAGCCAGCTGCGCGACCTCGGCCTCACCCCGGTGTTACTCACCGGGGACAACAAAACCGTCGCCAGATCGGTCGCCGCCCAGGTCGGCATCGACGAGGTCATCGCCGAAGTCATGCCGGCCGACAAGGTCAATGTCATCAAGCGCCTGCAGGGCGAGGGCAAGGTCGTAGCAATGGTCGGCGACGGCGTCAACGACGCCGCCGCACTCGCTCAAGCCGATCTCGGCCTGGCCATGGGCACCGGCACCGACGTCGCGATCGAGGCCTCCGACCTCACCCTGGTACGCGGGGACCTGCGGGCTGCCGCCGACGCCATCCGGCTGTCCCGCAAGACGCTGGCGACCATCAGGGGAAACCTGTTCTGGGCATTTGCCTACAACATCGCCGCTCTCCCGCTGGCCGCCGCCGGCCTGCTCAACCCGATGCTCGCCGGTGCGGCAATGGCTTTCTCGTCGGTCTTCGTGGTTTCCAACAGCCTGCGACTGCGCCGTTTCAAAGCGTTGGCTTCCAACCGAGTCGATGGCGGCGCCGGAGTGGACTATCGCGCCGGCGAAGCCTCCGCCGATCTGGAATTGGCCAGCAGCGATCAGAGTCGGTGAAACTGTTCGAGGCGCCGACGCTGCCTGAATCGGGTCATGCCCCGCGGCTTGTAGACGGACAACGTCGCGGCCACCAGCAACAGCAGCAGGGCACCACCGCTGTGGATCAAGACGGTGGGACCCCTCAGCGGGCCGAGATCGGCACTGGACGATGTCGCGACAGTTGACAGATAGCCGAGTGTCTCCACGTACAGCAGGACGAGGCTGGCAAAGACGTTGATCAGGAGTTTGAACAGCACCCACTAGTGCCGAAACAGCCCCCATGTGGTGCCCAATGACTGGACGAGCCCGGTCAGTAGCGAGGCGAAGGCCAACGGGATGAGGACGAACCAGGTCCGCGACATGATCAAGGACCTGCTGACCGAAGGCGCCGCGACCGGCGATCTCCGAGATGATGTGATCCCTGAAGAGCTCGCGAATTATTGTCTGCATGCCTTGATGGCAGCCAGCAATCTTCGGTCCAAGGCCGCTGTAGGACGGCTCGTCACTCTGACACTTGCCGGCCTGCGTCCCCAGGCCGACTCGGGCCGGGGCCACTAGAACGCCGCCGCACTCACGGTCAACAGTCCCGGCTGCTATCGGCGACGGAATCTTGTCAGACGTCCGCTCTAGTCTTCGTTCCGCGTGATCGCGCATGCCGTGCGCTCGCGATGTGAGAAGAATGTGGAGGTCTCATGCTCATCGATTGCGGCACCTGCCAGGTGCGAGGTGCAGCCTGCGGTGACTGTGTGGTCACGGCTTTGCTCGGCCCGCCGACGGAGTTGGAGCTCGATGACGTCGAGCAGGCAGCGGTGAATGCGCTTGCCGAGGGCGGCTTGATCCCGCCGCTGAGATTGGTCCCGTTAATGACGCAGCGTGAGTCGGGAGCGACCGTGTGTAGACATCACCTCGGTTGACGTTCATGATCGAAAACTGCTGGCAGACAACGAATTCACAATCTTGGCCCGGCATTGTCACGGCGCGGTCACGACCCTGTAAGGTCACGCTCGGCCCCGCGGGTGGAAGTCATCGCAGAGGATGACCCCGGGGTGCCGCCGCTCAATCAGCCCGAGGTTGCTCGCAGCCCACGGCTGAACCGGGGACCCACCGTTTGTGGGGTGAATCGGCGCTCGCGCCGTAGGGCTATATCTTCCCAGCCCGAACCCGTCAGCTAACCCGGTAAGCGGTCGACGCGGAAGAATGGAGAGCCGCCGCTCGTGGCGACCCCCACACAGTCCTATCGATTCACGTTCACCCACCCACTGTTACGTCTGCTCGCGGTGCTGTGTGCATGTCTCGTCGCTGCGACGATCACGCCGAGCACGGCCCTGGCCGACCCTCCGCCCCCAGAAAATGCGACAGCGGCCGCCCAACTCGTCGCTGAGTTGGGCCGGGACCTGGAGGTCCTACAGGAGGAGCAGAACGAGGCGCAGGTCACCCTCGACCGGCACACCGCCGAGGCCGCCGCATCGACCGTCGCACTCGGACAGGTCAACGCGCGGCTGGCACAGCTCAACGGTCGGGTGCGTGGCATCGCTCGCAGCGCCTTCGCCGGAGACGGGCTCAACAGTTTCTCCGCGATCCTCACCTCCGGCTCACCGCAGGAATTCCTGGATCGGGTCAACACCCTGGAGTTCATGTCGATCCAGGACGGTGCCCTGCTGGCTGAGGCGACCCGAGCGCGGGAGGAGGCGCAATCCCTCGATCAGGCAGCCGATACCGCAGTCGCAGCCGCACAGACGGTAGTCGCCGAGATCGCCACCCGCAGGACCGAACTCGAGAGCCAGATCCAGAAGTACCAGGATCTCTACACGGCGCTCTCGGCCCAGGAGCGTGAGGCCCTCCTTGCCAGTTCGGAGTCACGCGACGACGGTTCGGACTCTGGTGGCGGCGATTCCGCCTCTGGTGGCGCCGATTCCGACTCCGGCGGCGGTGGACAGGTGCCGCCCGGCGAGATCATTGCGCCCAGTGAGGCAGCCCGGATTGCGGTCGAAACTGCTTATGCCCAACTGGGGGACACCTACGTATGGGGCGGTGACGGACCGGACGAGTTCGACTGCTCCGGACTGACCATGTACTCCTACGCAGCCGCGGGTGTGAGCCTGCCACATTCGAGCAAGTCGCAATCCACCATGGGCGTCGCGGTGAGCCGGGACGAACTGTTGCCCGGAGACCTGGTGTTCTACTACAGCCCGGTCAGTCACGTGGCCATCTATGTCGGTGACGGCCAGATCATTCACGCGTACAACTTCGGCTCGCCGGTCTCGTTGGGGTCAGTCGATTCTTGGGGCGCCTACAACAGCGCCCGGCGCATCGCTGGGGGCTAGCCGCTGAGGTTGATACAAGATCAACCCAGAAGGAGCAACCCAGGCGCACCAGATCGCCGCGATCACCCGTTCCACCTAGCATTGCGCCGGTGGGGCGGGTGATCTGTTGATGGGGTCCCGTCGTGCTGCCTGGATCGCCTTGGCGGTCATGGTGATTGCCGTTGTGGCCATCGCGGTCATCCTGGTTCCGTGGCGGGTCACTCCGATGTCGTCCGGCGCCACCGCGCCCGATGCCGCGCGTGATTTCACCTCCGCCCAGGTCTCCCGTTCGGCGGCGCTGGCCGCGAACCTCCAGCCCAACGCGTTGATCAGTCTGGCGCTGAGCCTGCTGATCTCAGCGGCACTCGGGCTCACCTCGCTGGGCGCCCGGATCGTCACCGCAGTCGCCAAGCCGCTGGGCGGGGGATGGGTCTGGCAGGTGCTCCTCGGCAGCTTGGCGCTCGCCGTCATCGGCCGGCTCGCCACGCTGCCGTTGTCCGCCTACGCCGAAAACGTGCGCCGCCGGTACGGGCTGTCCACCCGCGACTGGGGACTGTGGACCGCCGATGTCGCAAAGTCCTTCGCCATCGGCGTCGCGCTGACCGGGCTGATGCTGGTGATCCTCTACGGATCGATGCGGCTGGCTGCGCAGTGGTGGTGGGCGATCGCGGCCGGCACCGTCGCCGGCCTGGTGGTGCTGGGTTCCTTCTTCTACCCGGTCGTCATCGAGCCGGCATTCAACACGTTCATGTCGATGCCGCAGTCCGAACTGCGAACCGACCTGCTCGCGCTGGCCGAGCGGGACGAGGTCGCCGTCGATGACGTCCTGGTCGCAGATGCCTCTCGCCGTACGACCACCCTGAACGCCTACGTCTCCGGCTTCGGTGCAACGCGGCGGATCGTCGTCTACGACACCCTTCTCGATTCCGAATCCCCGGCCGTGATCGAGACGATCGTCGCTCACGAGTTGGGGCATTCCAAGGACAAGGACGTGCTGCTGGGCACGACACTTGGGGCACTGGGTGCTGCGGCAAGCGTCATTGCCGGGTTCCTGTTGGCCGGCTGGACGCCGTTGCTACGCCGGGCCGGAGCGGCATCCCTGGCTGATCCCCGCAGCCTGGCTCTGGTGCTCTTCGTCGTCGCCGTGGCCGGCCTGGTCTTGACTCCGGTGCAGAGCGCGGTCTCCCGGCAGATCGAATCGCGCGCCGACGTGCACGCCCTCGAACTGACCCGTGACCCGGCCTCGTTCATAGAGATGCAGCGCCGGCTCAGCGTCGGTAATCTCGCCGATCTCGACCCGAACCGGTTCTACCACTGGGTGTTTGCCTCCCATCCGAGCACTGTCGAGAGAATTGCCACGGCCCGGAACTGGGCCGAGGCCAACCGCATGGGTGTGCCGTGACCGGCCCTCACTCGTGACCGGCCCTCACTTGTGACCGGCACCCGTCAGTGACCCGAACCCTGGTGGTGACCAACGACTTCCCGCCACGACAGGGCGGCATCCAGGCCTTCGTGGAGGCGCTGGTCGGCCGCCAACCGGCCGACTCCGTCGTGGTCTTCGCGCCGACTTGGGACGGAGCCCATGCCCATGACGCCGGGCTCCCTTTCCCGATCGTCCGGCATCGCAGGAGTCTGATCCTGCCCACTCCGGACATCCGTCGAAGAGTCGGTGGCCTGGTCCGGGAGTACGGCTGCGACCGTGCCTGGTTCGGAGCGGCCGCGCCGTTGGCGCTGCTCGCACCGTCATTGCGCGACAATGGCATCGAGCGGATCGTCGCCTCGACACACGGGCACGAGACGGGTTGGGCGCGGCTGCCGGTAGCCCGGCAGGTGCTGCACCATCTAGCCGCTGGGATCGACGTGGTCACCTACATCACCCAGTTCACTCGCAGTGTGCTCGAGCCGCTGCTTGCCGACGTCACTGAGCTTGCGCACCTGCCGCCCGGCGTGGACGTCACAACGTTCCATCCGAGTGCCGATGGCGCATCGGTACGCCGGCGACTGGGTCTTGGCGCCGACGTACCCGTTGTCGCCTGCGTGTCACGGCTGGTCGCGCGAAAGGGCCAGGACGTGCTGATCCGGGCCTGGCCACAGGTGCGGGCCCGTTTTCGGCAAGCGGCCCTCCTGCTCGTCGGTGGCGGTCCCGACGAGAGACGGCTGCGCGCCATCGTGGCCCGACTGCGGGTCGACGGCGTGCACTTCATTGCCGGAGTGCCTACATCACAGCTCCCGCCGTACTACGCCGCCTGCGATGTGTTCGCCATGCCGTGCCGGACCCGGCGCGCAGGCTTGGACGTGGAAGGACTGGGGATGGTCTACCTGGAAGCCGCCGCCTGCGCCCGTCCAGTGATCGCGGGAACCTCCGGTGGCGCCCCAGAGGCCGTACGACACGGTGTGACCGGTCTGGTGGTGGAAAATCCGGAATCACCGGAGTCGGTGGCGGCCAGCGTCCTCGATCTGCTCGAGGATCGCGAGCGCGCGGCCGCGATGGGCGTGGCTGGGCGGTCCTGGGTGGAGGCCGAGTGGTCCTGGGACTCCCTGGCCACGCGGTGGCGTCAGTTGCTGGCTTGAAGGCTTTGTTGCCCGATCACCGGGTCAGGGTGAACGCCGCCGGAGCCGCCTGCAGGCCGCCGATCGGATGCAGCGGCGCGTTCCTCCGAGATCGGACCGCCGCTGCCACCGCGACCGGCAGCAGCGCGAGCGCTCCGAGGTAGCGCCAGGGATTCTCCTCGATCGGTGGGCCGTTTCCTTCGCGCCAGCTGTTGACGTCGATGATCGCTTCGGTGGCCAGGACTTGGCCATGACAACTCAGACCCGTGAGGCCGGCGTAGGACAGGTTGCAGCGCTCGTGCATCTCGGCGTACCACCAGTCGTCGATCAACGGCCGTGCCCACGCACCCAGTGGGGCACCGATCACGGCCGCGTAACGCAACAGGTCATAACCGAAGTCGTGACCCTTGCAGGTCGGCTCCATGTCGAAGGCCAGATGGACCGGAGAGGAGCAGGTGCCGATCGGCTTACCCAGGGACACGGTGCCATTGACGTCGATCACCTGAGGGCGATATCCCATCACCGAGACGAACCCATCCGGGATGGAGCCGATGAGGTCTGGGCGCCGATCCGGGTCGGCACTGAACTGGTCGATGAGGACGTCGACAGCACCCGCGGTCGCCGGATCTCCACGCCCATCCAGGGTCATAGCCGGGCTGCCTGCTCCGCTGACCAGAAGCAGGAGGACCACCACGATCGTGGCCTGCAACAGGGCCCAGACCGTGGTCGGTGAGATGAACTGTGGCACCGCAGCATGGTCGCACGCTCAGCGGGCGTAGATGGCGTCCACCTCGGCGGCATGGTTCTTGAGGATGATGTTTCGTTTGAGGCTGTTCTTCGGGGTCAGCTCGCCCGAGTCCTCGGTGAAGTCGCCGCCCAGGATCCGAAAGACTCTGATGGCCTCGGCCTCGGAAACAGCCAGGTTCGCCTCGTCCACGGCTGTCTGGATCTCCGCGCGCAGGTCCTTGTCGTCCTTGACGGACTCAGCGGTCGCGTCGGCCGGCCTGGAGTTCCGATGGATCCACTCGGGCAGGGCATCGGCGTCCAGGGTGATGAGGGCACCGATGAAGGGACGCTGATCGCCGACCACGATGCACTGGCTGATGAGTGGGTGGGCCCGTAACCGATCCTCCAGGACGATAGGTGCCACGTTCTTCCCACCCGCGGTGACGAGAAGTTCCTTCCGACGGCCGCTGATGGTGAGGAAGCCCTGGTCGTCCATGGCGCCGATGTCCCCGGTGTGGAACCAACCGTCGTCGGTCAGGACGTCGCGGGTGGCGGCGGCGTTGTTCCAGTACCCCTCGAAAACGTGTTGGCCCTTGACCAGTACCTCGCCGCCGGCACTGATCCGGATCGAGACCCCGGGAAAAGGCCGGCCCACCGAGCCGATCTTGACGGCCTGTTCGAGGTTGACGGTGGACGTGGCGGAGGTCTCGGTGAGCCCATATCCCTCGTAGACGGTCAGCCCGATGCCGCGAAAAAAATGGCCCAGCCGGGCACCCAGTGGTGCTCCGCCAGATATCGTCGCTCGGCAGCCTCCTCCCAGCGCATCACGCAACTTGGCGTAGACGAGGCGGTCGAAGGCCTCGTGCCGCAACCGGAGCAACAGCCCGACCCGCCCCCGGTCCAGCGCACGTGAATAGCTGATCGCGGTGTCCTCGGCGAGGTCGAAGATCTTGCCCCTGCCGTCGGCGTGGGCACCCTGCTTGGCAGCGTTGTAGATCTTCTCGAAGACCCGCGGCACGGACAGCACGAAGGTCGGCCCGAATTCGGCGAAGTCGGAGAGCAGGGATTTGACATCTGCGGTGTGACCGAGCTTCGCCTGAGTCTCCAGCGAACCGATCTGGATGATTCGGGCGAAGATGTGGGCCAGCGGGAGGAACAACAGGGTCGAACTCTCGGCGTTGAACAGTCCGGCCAGTCCCGGCAGAGCGTTGCGGACCTCGAAGAGCAGGTTGCGGTGGGTCAGCCGGCAGCCCTTGGGGCGACCGGTCGTACCGCTGGTGTAGACGATCGTGGCCAGGCTCTCGGCGCTCACGCCCCGGCGTCGGGCCGCCAACTGCTCATCACCGACATCGGAACCGGCGGCGCTGAGCGATTCGATCGCGCCGTTGTCGATCTGCCAGACGTGCATGAGGCCGTCCAGATCCTCGCGTACGGACTGGACCAGTTCTTCGTGCCGCTCGGATTCCACGACGATCAGGCTCGCGCCCGAATCGGCCAGGATCCACTGCACTTGCTCGGCGCTGGAGGTCTCATAGACCGGAACGGTGACCGCTCCGGCCGCCCAGATGGCGTAGTCCACGAGGGTCCACTCGTAACGCGTCTTGCTCATCAACGCGACGCGATCCCCGTGGTTCAGGCCGCTGGCCAGCAGGCCTTTCGCGACCGCCTCGACGTCCCGAGCAAACTGCGCGGCGGTCACGTCCTCCCAGACCAGGCCCCGACGGACGCCGAAGAGCACCTTCCCGGGAGCCTGCTGGGCATGGGCGAAGACCGAGTCGGTCAGCGTGTCCGCTGGGTGCACCGAAACCAGGGCTGGAATCGCAAGCTCGCGCACGTCAGCGAATGTAGCCGCACGCGGCCAGCGGTTCGTCGATGGCAGGCTGGGGGCGTGCCGACGGTCGATCTGGTCGACGAGAGCTATCT
>JBPCOF010000102.1:0-10193 GCA_051000515.1 Geodermatophilaceae bacterium | reverse complement strand
CGCAGGTACCCCGCGACTGGGACAGCGAGTTTCGCGCATGACCCGTCTCACGACGGTAAACCCACGGCGTTCGATGCGGGAGCGGTCGACGCCGCAATGGGCAGTGTCCTTGTGTGACTTGGTTTCTGACCAGTGGGACGTCGTTGCTTGTTGTTGAGAGCGAGCAAGGCCATCGACTGGTCGTGGTGACCCCGACCTTGAAGGCGGCGAAGGCCGCTGCGGCCGAGGTGGGCGCGCAAGCGGGGTCGGCGGCGTGGCTGGCCCATCAGCACGGCTGGCGCTGGACAGACACCGGCATCTGGACCCGCCTCACCATCGGCGATGACGATCCGGTCACCGGCCGCGGATACAGCGGCCCGAGTGAACGGGCCGGGCTGCGGTCGGGGGACCTGGTGGTGGTGGACGAGGCCGGCATGCTCGACCAAGACACCGCCCGCGCCCTGCTCGTCGCCGCCGACGAACACGCGGTGCGTGTCGCACTGCTCGGCGACCGCCATCAACTGGCCGCGGTCGGGCGCGGCGGTGTCTTGGACCTCGCCGCCCGCTGGGCCGACCCGCAAGCGTGTGTGACCCTGGACGTGGTGCACCGCTTCACCCGCACCACCGACACCGCCGACGGCAGCACCGTCACGGTGCCCGACACCGACTACGCGCAGCTGACCGGGTGGATGCGGACCGGGGAACAACCCGCAGCGGTGTTCGACGCCCTGGCCGGCCGCGGCCTGATCCGGGTGCATGCGAACGAGGCAGAACGGCAGGCCGCGATCGCCGACACCGTCGCCGCCCACCATGCTCAGGGTGCACCGGTGGCGTTGGTGGCCGACACCGGTGAGCAGGTCGCGGAGTTGAACGCCGCGATCCGGGACCGGCTCGTCACCGCCGGCGCCGTCGACGACACCCACGTCGTCACGACGTTGGCAGGGCAGCGGGTCGGGACCGGGGATCAGATCGCGACCCGCCGCAACGACCGCGCTCTGGACGTGGCCAACCGCGACACCTGGACCGTCACCTCTACTCACCGCGACGGAGGACTGTGCATCGCCCGCCCCGCGGCGGGCGAGCGGGAGTTGCCCGCCGGGTACGTCGAGGCCCACGTCGAACTCGCCTACGCGACCACCGCGCACGGCGCACAAGGAGCCACCGCCACCACCGCGCACCTCGTCATCAGCGAGCACACCGGCGCCGCGGCGGCGTACGTCGGGATGACCCGCGGCCGCCGAGCCAACACCGCCCACCTCATCGCCGCTGACTACGACGAGGCATGCGAGCAGTGGGTCACCACGTTCAGCCGCGACCGGGCCGACCTCGGACCCGACCACGCCCGCCACGCGGCCGAGCACGCCGCCGCCGGCTACGCCCAAACCCGCCCAGTGAGCGAGATCATCGCCGCGCTGCGACAGGAATGGGACAGCGAAGCCCGCGACGTCAACGTACTCGCGTGGGCTGTCCCGCTCCGCGACGACCTCCGCCAGATCGCGCAGCTGCAACAACGGCAGGCCGAGGAAGTCGGACCGCTGGAAGCCCGCTACCGGCAGGCCGGGGAAGCGTGCTCGCGGGCGAACGCCACGGTGAACCACAGCACCGCGGTCATCGCGGCCGAGACCGAGCACCGCCGCGACGCGCTTCTGGCCACCTGGGGCGCCCAGCGCCCCGAGGCGCACGCCAACGCCCGCACAGCCCTCGACGGCCCCGGCCGGCTCGGCCTCCAGTGGGCCGCGGTCAACCGCGCCCACGAAGCCCTCGCTCGTTGGTCCGTCAGCTGGCAGGCGATCACCCCGACCATGCCCACCGGACACGCCGCGATCGCCGGCCTCGCCGACAGGGCCGATGACACCCCCCGCGTCTACGCCGCCCTCGAGGACCATGCCCGCCGACAGGCCCAGGCAGGTCACCCCGAACACGCCCGCAATGTCGCCCACGCTGCCGCCACTCACCGCGAGACCCTTCGGGCTCTGGGTGAGTTGCGGGAAGCCCGCGGCCGATACCAGCGCGAGCTCGGGTACTACGGACGCCTCGGCGACACCGAGGACCCGGGACAGCGTCTCACCCCAATCGACCGGCAGATCGCCGACGCCGAGCAGCGACTCGGCGGCACCCGCGGGCGGATCGCCCACCTCGAAGAGCGCATCGCGGCCGCGGGACCCGGCGGCAGCCAAGCGGCACCGGTCCCGCTGGACACGTCACGGCTCGGCCTGCCCGCCGATGCAGTTCTGTCCGCCCGGCGTCAGTGGCTCGACGAGCGTGACGCCGCACAACACGCAGCACGACTCCAGAGAGCTCACGCGGTGGCCACCGCCGACAGCCGGCGAGAGTCGCAGAGCCAGGAGGCCTGGCGACGGAACGAGCCCGCACCCCGCCTCGCGGGGCCAGACCAAGGCATCAGTCGCTGACCCAGCCGCCCCACTGTCCGCGGCAGTTGAGGATATTGGGGACGGGAGGGCCTCGGTGTCCGTGAGCCGATCGGCCCACGGGCGCTCGCCGGGGACCTGGAGAGAGTCAGAAGAACTCGTCGAGCAGGCGGTAGAAGTCGAGCTTGTCGCCCTCCACCGGACTGTGATGGCAGCGGCTGAGGTAACGCCGGGCGTACCGGCTGCCGTCCTGGGACTAGAGCCGGCCAGAGCCGAGGCTCCTACTCATAAGCGCCAGATCGGTGCAGCGGTCGGCGCGGCCCACCCGGGCGGTGTCGAGCATTCCGACGACCCTCGCGGTGGTGGGGTCGAGACAACAACAGGGCCGCGAGCCGACCACCATCCACACGGCCGTCCGCAGGGCAGGTGTGGCGCTGCGTACCCGGCAGGACACCAATGACTACGGCGTCCACGCGTTGTAACTTATCCTTGCATGGCCAGCGCGCGACAACGGGAGGATGCATGCAAGTAGCCAACGAACCTAGCGTCTTGACTATCCAGGTACTTACCGATTCGTGGATCAATAACAGCATTCGTCCCAACCCTGAGTACCAGCGCGGCTCGACGTGGCGCCGCCGACAGCAGCAGCTGCTTGTTGACTCTGTCCTGCGCGGCTACCCGTTGCCGCGCTTCTACTTTGAAAAGAAGGGCAGTACGGACCCGCTTGGCAACAAACAAGTCAGCCTCGATGTTATAGATGGTCAGCAGCGGCTGATTGCTCTAAGCCAATTCCGGGAGGATCGTTGGCCACTGTTCGCGCTCGATGACGCGAAGGTGCCACTGCCGCCTTCGGTTCGGCGTGCGCCAGCACCCTGGTTAGGCAAGGCATTTTCCTCGTTATCGGAGCAGGACCAGCAGCGATTCCCAGCGACGCCTATGTCAGTGGTGCTCCTTGACTCTGCAGGCGGTGACGAAGTGCGGGACCTCTTCATCCGCCTTCAATCAGGCACCCCGCTAACAGCCCAGCAAGTTAGAGATGCTTGGCCAGGGTCGATGGGCCCATTCATTGAACGTCTTGCCGGCAAGGGCACGCGGCAAGGCCAGTATCAGCAGCTCTTCGCTGGGGTGGATCGTCGCGGAACTGGCGGCCGGTCTGAGGAAGAATACGACGACCCGGCCCTCGACGCTCGACAGACTTGCGCTCAACTGCTGCACCTCCTCTTGTCCAAGGACAGGGGCCGGGGGTACCCGAGCGTGCGGGGAACAGCACTCAATGATCTCTACCACGAGAACACCGATTTTGACACAAAGGGGCGTCTAGCTAAGGAGTTCGAGACTCTGCTAGACCAGACCCAACAAGTGATCCAGCTACGTCCATCCGACCTCGGCAGGAAGTCATTCGCAAGAGCCGGCTCCTTTCCCTATTCCTTTTCCTGCGAATCCTTGCACACAGTCCAGTCGATCTCCGCCGTGCAATCGGCCCGATAGCAGGGCTGTTCTGGTCAGCCGCTGCAGAGGATTCCGAGCCGCAAGCTCGCGTTGCTTCATCGGAAACCCTTGAGCGACACCTCGTATGGTTCATCGAAGAGCGCATGCTAGATCTGAAGCTGCCGGAACTCGACAACACGCGTCTATTCTCCGCCGAGCAAAAGGAGCAGATCTGGGTAGCATGCAATAGCTCTTGCGGAATCTGTGATGAATATCTTGATCGACCAGAAGCGGAGTACGATCATATCAAGCCCTGGATCTTGGGCGGAAGAACTGAGGTAGCCAACGGTCGAGCTGTTCATGCCCGTTGTCACCTACGTGGAGTCGCCGCAGTTGCGGACTCGGTGGCCACGAGCCAAGCGGGCGCTACGACATGAGGTGGGTCAGCCACCTCCTCTGCACACGACCAACGATAGGGCCCCTAAAGATTACGAGGCTTGGTGAGTCGAAGGTGGTCTCGTCGGCCATGCAGGCCGCCGTCGCTCCCGGCAAGCGGCGAGCGTTATCAGAACATCGTTTTTACCGTCGTCCGCCTGCGCCGCATCCTCGCCGAGGTTGGAGGGCAATACCCGTGGCGTCCACCAGCCTCTGCGTGCGGTGATGACCGTGCCGAGCTCGCCAGAAAGTGCATCACGAGACACTTTCGTAAGCGACACTGGTCAGGAATACCTCTACGACCGATCACAGCTTCTCGGGGCACCTGGCCGCTTCGGGCGCGTGTACGCCGCAACCAATAGTGCAGGAACTGCACTTGCGGTGAAGGAGGTGGAGGTTCGCGCGCGCGTTGCCGGTGAGTTGGCGATGGTCGACCGTGAACTGCAGGTCGCCCGCCGGGCCGCATCACGCCTTGGACTGCTCCCGATCTTCGACGTCGCACACCTGGACGGCCGACTGCTGATTGTCATGCCGCGCGCCGAGCGCAGCCTCGCCGATGCGATTAGTGATCGGCTTAGCCGAGCAGAAGCAACTGCCGCGATCTGGCATATCGCCGAGGCCATGCAGCAGCTCGGAGTGGCCTTAATAGCGCACCGCGACCTGAAGCCAGCGAACATCCTGTGGTGGAACGATCGCTGGTGCGTTGCCGACTTCGGCATCGCGCGCCTTCTCGATGTGACCACGGCGACGCTCACTTGGGAAGGAACAGGAACCGCCGAGTACCGGGCTCCTGAGCTATGGCGCGGCGACCAGGCCAGCGCGGCAACCGACCTTTACGCCTTCGGTTGCGTCGCCTTCGAAGTCCTTACAGGTCGGCTGGCGTTCCCGGGACCCGACCATCGTCAACAACACGAGTCCTCGCTGCCTGATCTAGACGACGACGTTGAGCCCACACTCTCGCGTGTGGTGTACCGACTGCTGGCCAAGCAACCTGAACTGCGTCCTCCGGACGCACGTAGCGTACTCGAGGCACTAACCCCAAGGCGTGAGCTGACAGACGCTCACCGGGTCCTCCAGCGCCGCGCCGCCTCCGCGGAGCGTCGCGACCGGTCGGCCGAGGCGGCGACGGAGCAGGAGCGACGAAACGCCGACGTCCGTGAGCGTGGTCGCGCATTACTTCGCGTGTTGTGGGACCACCTAGCAGAGTACGTGCGTCAGGGCAGCCTGGAAGCCGAGGCCAGCGAATCGCGCGAAGGTCACTTCCTCGTCGTAGCGGACGCACGACTGGCCGCGGTGCATGCTGGCGATCTCGCACTCAAAGACCTCCTGGCCGTCGTCGACGTCGTTGTTCATGACGGTGAGGGAAGCACCGGCCAACTTGTGGCGAATCTTACGCTCGACGCTCCTGACGGGCTGCCGCGCTGGCGCGTCGTTCGCTGGCATTGCAACGACATTAGCCTCGACCGGTTCGAACCCGGGGGACGTCGCGAGTGGGCTGGCCTGCGGTTCGATGAGATCGCGCAGCAATGGAAACGGCAGGATGAGGCTGTATCACCGCTCATTCGCAAATTCTCTGACGCGACGCCGCCGGTGCTGCTCGATCTCCTGTCGTCCACGGTAGGACGGACCTAATCCAAGTCGCTCTTTCGATCTCGCGGGAAATCACCGCTGGCCAAGCTTGGGCCACGATTTGACCCGTCTTGCAGAGCCTCCGGTTCTGGCCGACAACAGTGCGCCCGCGCCCGCGCCCGCGCGGCAGCGGCAGGCTCCAAATATGGCGAAGAGCCCAAATACGTGGTGGGGCAGTCATCCAGATCATTGGTACTGGATTTGGATAGCCAACCGAGCTGACCTAACTAACCGGAGGCACTGGAGCCTTCGCGCTTTTGCCGCTTGGCTGCTAGCAAAGCCAGTAGCTTGCGTCGGCGCTCAATGTCGGCCGGATCGGTCAACACAATTCTTGCCGCGCCGTCCTGCTGCGACTCCCGGTCACGCCCGCCACTGTCGCGACTTGGTGCAGCGATCGATGTCTCTAGGTTGGGCTCGTTGATCTGCAGATCATGGACCGGCGTGGCAATCTCCCACTGTCGCTGGAGCTGGCGAATATCATCGCGCCGCTCTTTGGTGACCTGCTTCAGTTGCTCAGGTGGCTGCACTGGCTCGTTCCGCGGGAACCTCGCGGCCACACGCTCGGACAACGACTGGGCGTAGTCCGTGACCAGCAGCGCATCAAGACCTTCGTCCTTCAGCCCGCCCAGATGCTCACTGACCTGCCTCAGTTGCTCGAGTGGCTGCACTGGCTCGATCAGCGGGAACCTCGCGGCCACACGCTCGGACAACGACTGGACGACGTCTGTGACCAGCAGCGGATCAAGACCTTCGTCCTTCAGCCCGCTCAGACGGTCGTTGATCCGCCTGAGCCTGACCACTGACTCGAGTTCACCCCCGCCAAGGACTCCCCCGTCCTCCCCCACCTGCTCGCTACTGGTCATCTGACGGCTCACCCTCCCCTTCGGAGAACAGACCGAGCACCAACCCTTCCGCAGTCTCCTCCTCTAGGGGAGTCTTCGCCTCCCGTGCTAGCCGCTGGAACAGCTGCAGCGCCAGGCCTTCCGGCAAGCGCTGGTCAGTGTTCTCGTGCAGTGCCCGGTCGTAGATCCAGCCCAGCGTTTCCCACCAACGGTCTTGCCTTGCCACCTCACGGTCAGCCACCAGCCTCTTCAGAGCCGCACGAAGGGCTGTCGCCGCTGCTGCCAACGCAGCGAGCCCCCCGAATCCAGGCGACAACACGAACTGCCCAAGAGCCCCCCAGAAAGCGTCCACGCGGGCAAGCGTCTCAAGTCAACGCCGAGCGGGCGAGCGTCGGCGGGCATGGAACCCCCCCGGGTAAGGTTGAAGCGTTCTGGGTCCGGCGGAGAACTCGGTTCACTGCGAACCCGCCAGGCTCGGCGGCCGGTCATGAGTAGGTGAGCGGTCCGCTGCCCTACACCCTCGGACCGGCAGCAGCGCGACGACCCTTTAGCGCCCGCGCCGCGGACATCCGGTCATTCGGCACGAGCGCGAGCCCGGTCGCTGGAGCGCCGGGCTGGCGTTCCGGTGGGCAGTTTGACGGCGTACCGACGAGGTGGAGAAGCCTTGAAAGCCGGTCGACGCCCCGACGCAAGCGGACCACGACAGCGAGCCGGGAGCGGGAGCTACCCCGGGACGGCGGCACTCCAGGCAACCATCGGACCGCGTCCGCGCGCGACGCAGGGCGACCCCAGTTCCGCGCCACTGCTCCGTAGGGGAGGCGGCCTCGGCAGACTACGAAGATGATCGGTGACGAAGGGACCGTTGGTACGTCGATCTTCGTGGGCATTGACCTCGGCTGGTCGACGGGGGCGACGGGACTGGCTGCGGTCGACGACGTTGGCCGCCTGACCGCGTCCGGGCGTGTCAAGACTGACGATGACATTGCTGACTGGCTTGCGGTGCAGCCGGGCAGCGTCGCGGTGGCTGCGGTGGATGCCCGATTGATCGTGCCGAATGAAACGGGTCAGCGCGTTCCCGAGCGGCTGATCGGGCAGACGTTCGGCGGTTTTGGTGCGTCGGCTCATAGCTCGAACCGGACACGGTTAGGCGGTGGCGAGACCCGCGCCTTGAGACTGGCCCATCGCTTCGGTTGGGCGGTGGACCCGCAATCACCGACAAGTGGGGACGGGGGCCTATGCATTGAGGTCTACCCGCACCCGGCGATCGTGGGGCTGTTCCGGCTCCCCTACCGGCTCGACTACAAGAAGGGGAACCAGCAAGGACGGGCACCCGGGTTCGGCCTGTTCGCGCAGCAGCTTCCAGCGGGTGGTCCGCGGGAGGCCGAGCGGCTACTCGGCCGGAGCCAACGAGCAGCACTGGAAGACCGCTGTCCGGGCGGCCTTCTCCGGTTGCAATCTCGCGGCCGGCTGTCGCGTACAGGTCGAACTCGAGTTCCTGCTCAGTCCCAGTCAGCAAGGACGGAACGAGCCGGACCTCGACAATTTGATCAAGGCCGCAATCGATGCCCTCGACGGCGTCATCGGCGTGCGTGCAGGAACGGGCACACGCGTAGAAGCCGACGACGTACGGGTAGACCGCATCACAGCGTCGAAGCGCCCCGCGGGCACCGGCGAGGACCCCTGCGCCCGCATCACGGTGGCTGAAACCGCCATGTGACCGAAAGGCACAGGGGAATGACGGAGACGACGCCCCGCTCGGACGGTGCCCACGTCCGTAGGCCGGGGCGTGCCCGCATGGCGGCAGATCCGGATGCGCTGCTGGCCTAGGCGTCGCGGCCATCTGATGGTTATGGCCGCTCGAGGCGATGCGGACGGAAGCGAGTCGGTATCTCGTTGAGAGCGGATGCCGCGGCGTTGTTGCCATCACAGACTGTCATGAGTGGGCCCGGATCCGGAAACGTGCGCGTTGTGAACGTCGAGTCCGCAACGGTTGAAATGATCCAGTCTAACGCCTGCTCCCTTGTGGCTTCGTTCGCGAGAGCCGCGAACCGCTGCGATTCCTGTGCACTCAGTCGCTCGACCTCGACCGGGCCCTCGAACGGGACGTCACTGAGCGGCCCCCACCAAATTGCTGCCCGCGGACTGACAGGTAAGAGCAGTTCTAACGCAACGCCCAGACCGTGGGTGGCGGTCGGTCTAAAGTGAACCACGCGACCCACCTGCCGACGCAGTCGAAGCTTCTTGCGTTGCTCTTTGGCAATTCGCCTCCTGATCTGGTCGTCTGTCAGGAAGCAGTCAGGGTGGTGCCCACCGTCGTCGGGTCCAGCGTTGACGAGCACCGGCTCATCCCCCAAGAGAAGTTGAGGCTTGTCAAGCACGACGAGTGCAGCCGGCCGAAAGGCGACGAACGGCATCAATTTCTCAGCCACCGAAAACGAGAGCTGTACCAGTTCGTTCTGATGGGGAACCACCGATACTTCGCGCAGCGCGGCGTCTGCAACCCGTCCGCGGGCCATAGTCTTGGCGTACCACTCGGCTTGCAGCTCGAGCTCCCGGCGTCGCCGTGTGGTCCGCACCACTTGGAAGGCCACCATCTGTGCCAGCCGGAAGAGCTCCTCGGGCGTCACGGCGGCGGCAAGCCCGAACGGCGACAGAAGCCGACTGATCGCCGCCGCCGCTGGCGCCTCGACCTCACCCAGCAGCGACTCGTAGGTCGAGTCCAGTCTTCCGTCGATGTCAATGAACGAATAGAAGTCCTTCATGCCCAGGTCCTTCACGTTCCGTACCGAAACCTGGCGGTCGACACGGCTGTACACGAGCACCTGCCCATCGCGTGCCCAGCGCTGCAAGATGAACCGCGGCACGGTGTGGTGCAAAGAGCCAACGTGACTCTGAGGCTTGACGGCCGCCAGCCATTGCCGTGCTTGTTCATCCGCCTCTGGTGTATCGATTGGAAGCGCCTCGAACGCTTGGGCCAGGGCCCAAGCCTTCGCCTCTCGCTCGCGACGGGGCGGCACCTCGCTAGGGTCATCCTTGTCGCCCATGGCTCCGACGGTACGACCTGCCACCGACAACTCGTTCCATGCGCGCTGAGCTGAGCCATCGCGATGTTGGGGCGGGTGACCGGGCCGGTCTGGCCTCGATGTCGCGGTCGTGTCGGCAGAAGGCCGTCCGAGCATCCGTACTGCCGCGGGTGCGGTGCAGTCACGAACCACCTCGCGAGCAGCATCCGCTCTTCGGCATAGCGGTAAACCGCGCCGGCCGCGGCAGCGGTCGCGGCGAGTGCCTTGCCGGAGGACCTGTTGCTCGCGCTCGAAAGCGGGCAAGCAGCAGACACCATGAGCACCGGCCCAACGCGGGCAAGTCCTGACCTACTCCGGGTGGAGGTTCTGCTGCTCAAAGGGTTCGCCCCGGGGGCCCGACGGTGCCGCGCAGCTTGCGGGGCCGTCCCTCCCAGGTCAAGGGCGCCTTCGGCGTCGCTGCGCGATGGCGCAAGCGCCACCCTGGACCT
>JBPCOF010000195.1:0-9414 GCA_051000515.1 Geodermatophilaceae bacterium | reverse complement strand
GCCGCAGTGCGGGTCTGGTCGATCTCCGGGCGCTCGAGTGCGGCATCCGTCGCTGCCATCAGGTCGGTGTACGGGGTACCGCCCCACTGCCCCCAGCCGCGGCGTACGAAGTCCTGTCCGTACCCGTCCGACAGCGCCGGATCAGGCAGCAGTATGGCATAGCCGCGGGCGGACATCAGCCACGGGCACCACCGCCAGGACCAGGCGTTCCAGCTCATCAGCGGGCCGCCGTGGATCCAGAGCAGAAGCGGCGGGGGCGAGTCGGAGCTCGCGCCCTCGGGAAGGACCAGCCAGGACCGGATCGTCGTACCATCGTCGGACTTGGTCTCGATCCGTTGCAGCGTGCCGGGGAGCTGCTCGATGGCCCCGGGACTGGGCAGGGTGACCGGCTGCTGGTCGACCCCGGAAGGGTCCAGCCGCACCGGAAGAAACGGAGAGTCGTAAGCGGAGCGAAGCGCGTAGAGGGCCGAGCCGTCGGTGGCCACCTGTAGGTCGGAGTAGTACCCACTGGCGGTCAACCGGGTGATCGCCCCCGAGTCGAGCTCGACGCGGAAGACCGGGTGATGCCCCAGTTCGGTGGCGGTGAAATAGACGCCGCTGCCATCCGGGCTCCAGGTCGGCGTCCCAGGCCACAGGTCGAGATCCGGGGTGAGGTCCAGGCCGCTGCCGGTAGCCAGGTCGATCAGCCACAGGGACTGGTCCGGCGGCTCGTCGTAGCTGCTGTTCGTTTCTCGGTAGCACACCAGAACGGCGCCATCCGGGGAGAAAGCGGGTTCCCCGAAGTTGTCGTTGTCGCTCTCGGCCACGACGCGGGAGGCAGCACTGCTGGTGTCAACGAGTTCGATCCGGGTCCGCCGGTGCGCGGCACCAGCGGACACTTCGACGGTACGAGCGATCCGCGTCCCGTCCGGCGACAGCGCGAGGTCCCCGCCGCCCAGGCTGGTCAGCCCGGCCTCCGGCGTCAGGTCGCGAATCTCGACCGAGTCCGGCGCCGAGTGATCGTCGCTACGTTCGGTTGGTCGGTCGGCGTCTGGATCAGCCGGCTCCGTGTCGATGGCGGGGTCGCGCGCTGGTCCTTGGGCGGGGATCTCGGCGAGGAACAGTACATGCGGCCAAGCCGGGCCGAGGTCGCGGTCCCAGGACCGAACGGGATAGTCCTCATGTAACAGCGCGGTGACTCCAGCATCCTTACGAGCCTTTCGTCGCTCCGCATCGGACTTGCCGTCCGTGGCACCAGGGTTCATGGCTGCCACCACGGCCACCGCGTCGCTGTTGCGGGCGGCCACGATGGCGGACACGCCTCCGGGTCGGGACAGCACCAGCCGGGCCTCACCACCGCCCGCCGGCAATGCCCAAAGTCCAGGTTTCGGTTCCTCGGCGTCTTTGGCGTCCTTGGCGGCCTCAGCGTCGGGTCGGGCGGAGCTGAACAGCAGCTCACCGCTGGGCGTAAACGCCGGCGAGGACTCGCCGGTCGCGCCGCGGGTCAGCCGCCGTGTGCCGTTCTTTCCGCTCGGATCGACTTCCCAGAGCGCGGTCTGCCACTTCTTCTTCTCTGGATCGAGCATTGCCACCGCGGTGACCAGCCGTGACCCGTCCGGGGACAGGGCCAGCCCGCCGAGACGCGGGATGGCGTTGTAGTCGGCGAGTTCGGCGAAGGGGTGTGCGCGACCGGCAGCGTTGTGGGGCATGGAGTCGTGGGTCATGGATTGGTGGGCTCGACCTGGAGGCTCACGAAGATGTGCTCGGCGGCCAACCGGGGGAGTCGGTGTCCATTGACGTCCACGCCGTCCGAACGCCGGGTCACGAGCACGGTGTTGCCGGGTCGGACGTGAGCATCGGTGAGCGCGTGCATCAGATCGGCGTCTGGCTGGATCTGCTCACTGATCCGCTCGACCCTGACGCTGCGACCGGCATCGGTGGCGGCATCGGAGAGCAGAATCAGCTCGTTGATCCCGCGCTGCATGCTGGCCTGTTCGGCCCAGCCCAGTCCGTCCAGTCCAGGAATGGGATTGCCGTGAGGGCAGGTCGTCGGGTTGTCGAGCAGGGCGACCAGCCGCCGTTCCACTGCCTCGCTCATCACGTGTTCCCAGCGACAGGCCTCGATGTGAACTTCCTCCCAATCCAAGCCGATGACATCGACCAACAAACGTTCGGCCAGGCGGTGTTTGCGCATCACCTGCGTGGCGAGCTTGCGGCCGATGTCACTGAGCTCGAGGTGGCGGTCCCCCTCGACACTGACCAGTCCGTCGCGCTCCATCCGGGCGACTGTCTGGCTCACCGTGGGACCGCTCTGGTGGAGCCGCTCGGCGATCCGGGCCCGCAGCGGAGTCACACCTTCTTCCTCGAGTTCGAAGATGGTGCGGAGGTACATCTCAGTGGTGTCGATCAAGTCGTTCACGCAGGCTGCTCCTTCGCGAGGTCCAGGACAGATGGTACGGCGTTCGCGGTAAGGCAGCGTCGCGACGGTGACGGACGACTTCGCGAGTGGCGCTACCGTGCGGAAATGAGCTCCCTGGCGCAGACGCCCAGCGTCGTTCCCTACAACCCAACCCGGCGCCCGTGAACTTCCCCACTCCGGAGGATCCAGCTAAAGGCACCGGTGTGGGAGAACTACGTGGTTGCACAGACGGTGCAGGCGTCATTGGGGTTGATTCCGCAGAGTGCGCTCGCGAGTCGAGGTCGAGGGTTGCGAGGTGAAAGTGCGATTTCAACTGTGTGAGTCACGCGACCAAGACGCAGCTGACATTTCACCCTGCGACGGCGTGCGATGGATCTTTTCGGCGCGGTAACAGGTCGGCGGCTGACCTCCCGAGCGGCACTACCGTAAGGAAATGGGCGGAGAGAAATGAGCGATGCTGTCGCGGTGATCTGGGACGAGGCCATGCTGGACTACACCCTCGGCGGAGATCATCCACTACACCCGATCCGCCTGGAGCTCACTATCTCACTGGCCCAGGCGCTCGGGGTCTTCCGAGCACCGGCCATCACCCGGCTGGCGCCGGTACTGGCCGGCGAGGATCTGCTCCTACGCATTCACACACCGGGCTACATCGATGCCGTGAAGCGGGCACCGTACGACCCTTACGGGGTCGGACATGGTCTGGGTACGGCCGACAATCCGATCTTCGACCGGATGCACGAGGCCTCGTGCCTGATCGCCGGAGGCAGCGTCCAAGGGGCCGAATGGGTGTGGTCGGGCAAAGGCGATCACGCGGCGAACATTGCCGGCGGCCTGCATCATGCAATGGCCAACAGGGCCAGCGGCTTCTGCGTCTACAACGACCCGGCCCTGGCCATCAGCTGGCTGCTCGGGCAAGGAGCCGAGCGGATCGCCTACGTCGATGTCGACGTCCACCATGGCGACGGCGTACAGGCGGCCTTCTATGACGACCCGCGGGTGCTCACGATCAGCTTGCACCAGAGTCCACTGTCGCTGTTTCCCGGCACTGGCTTCCCCGAGGAGACTGGCCGCGGCGAGGGCAAGGGTGCCTCCATCAACGTGGCGCTCCCACCACGTACTGATGACGCGGGCTGGCTTCGCGCGTTTCATTCGGTGGTTCCATCGGCCCTGCGGGCGTTCAGGCCGGAGATCCTGGTCAGCCAGTGCGGCTGTGATGCCCACCGCGACGATCCGCTGGCCGACCTGGCGCTGTCCATCGATGGGCAGCGCGCCTCGTATCAGGCCATGCACGACCTGGCGCACGAGATCTGCGGCGGCAAGTGGCTGGTCCTGGGTGGCGGCGGGTACGGATTGGTCCGCTGTGTTCCGCGCGCCTGGACCCATCTGCTCGGCATCGTGGGCGGGACCCCCGTCGACCCGGAGACCACGATCCCGGCCAAATGGCTGGATGACGTTCGCCGCCGCAAGCTGCCCGCGATCCCGCCGACGCGGATGACCGAGGACGAGCCGGCTGGTTATATTCCGTGGGAGCCGGGCGGCTCGGACGGCCTCGACGCAGCGATCCAGCGGACCCGACGAGCCAGCTTCCCACTGCTCGGGCTCGACCCGGACGATCCGCGAGACTGAGACCGCAGGTGTCCGACTCTGGCCAGGTACCCGAATCCGGCTCGTCGTATGACTACCCGCTCGAGTGGGAAGCTGACGTCGTGGCCGCCGACGGGGCCACGGTGCACGTTCGGCCGATCACCCCCGCCGACGCCGACGGCCTGCTGGGGCTGCACGCGCGGAGTTCCGAACGCACCCGTTACCTGCGCTTCTTCGGCCCCTATCCCCGAGTGTCTGGAAAGGACCTGTTCAGATTCACCAACGTCGACCATCATGACCGGGTCGCCTTGATCGTGCTACTGGGTGAGGATGTCATCGCGGTGGGCCGCTACGAGCGACTGGTCGACCGTGACGAAGCAGAGGTGGCCTTCCTCGTCGAGGATGCCCACCAGGGTCGCGGTCTGGGGTCGGTCCTCCTGGAACACTTGGCTGCTGCCGCCCAGGAGCGCGGCATTCGCCGTTTCGTGGCCGAGGTACTGGCTGAAAATCGAAGGATGATCTCAATCTTTCGTGCGGCCGGGTACCAGCCGTCCCGGTCCTACGACGAGGGCGTGGTCCATCTCGTCTTCGACATCGCTCCCACCGACGCACTCCGCGCGGTTCGTTACGAACGCGAGCAACGAGCCGAGTCGCGCTCCATCCTTCGGCTGCTCACGCCGAGGTCGGTGGCTGTGATCGGTGCCAGCAACGACGCAGCCAAGATCGGCCACGCGGTGCTGGCGAATCTGCTAGCCGGTGGGTTCCGCGGCAAGGTCTACCCGGTGAACACCCAGGCCGAAACAGTGCAGGGCCTCCCGGCCTATCCCACGGTCCTCGCCGTACCCGACGACGTGGACCTGGCCGTACTGACGGTCCCGGCCGAGGCGGTGCCTCAGGTTGTCGTGCACTGTCGGGCTCGCGGCGTACGCGGGATCGTCGTGATGTCCGGCGGGTTCGCCGAACGCGGCGAGGAGGGACTGCTGGCACAGCGCCGGCTGGTCACCACCGCGCGGGGTTCCGGGATGCGGATCGTCGGGCCGAACTGTTTCGGGATCATCAACACCCATCCCGAGTTCCGGCTCAATGCCAGTCTCGCCTCAGCGGCCCCGTGCGCCGGCCGGATCGGCTTCTTCTCCCAATCCGGGGCGCTTGGCGCCACGCTGCTCGAGCGCGCGAGGTCGCTGGGCATCGGGCTGTCCAGCTTCGTCTCGGCCGGAAACCGGGCCGATGTCAGCGGGAACGACCTGTTGCAGTTCTGGGCGACTGATCCGGCCACCGAGGTCATTGCCTTGCATCTGGAGAGCTTCGGAAACCCGCGCAAGTTCGCCCGCCTGGCTCGTCGGGTCGCCCGCACCAAACCGGTGGTTGTCGTGAAGAGCGGACGACACACCGCGACGACGCCCAACCTCGAGGGCACCTCGTCTGCGCTGGCCGAGAGCAGCGTGCAGGCATTGTTCGCCTCCACCGGAATCGTTCGAGTGGACACTGTGGCCCAACTCTTCGACGTCGTGACGTTGCTGGCCCATCAGCCGTTGCCACGTGGGCCGCGGATTGCGGTGGTAGGCAACTCCACGGCCGTCGGTCTGTTGGCCGTCGACTCGTTGCTGGGTAACGGTCTGCAGCTGGCCCGATCGGCGCCGGTCGACATCGGCGCGGACGGAACCCCTGAACAGTTCGCTGCGGCAACCCGGACGGCACTCACAGATCCGGAGGTCGACGCGCTCATCGCGGTGTTCGTCACACCGGTCAGCCGCTCGGAGGACAGTTACGCGCGGGCGCTTGTGGACCTGGCCAGCAACGCGGACAAGCCGATCGTGGCGACCTTTCTCGGCCGCGACGGATTGCCGGCATCTCTGGTACGGGGCGGCGACGACGAGGCCGCACTTCGTGGCTCGGTGCCCTCGTTCCCGGTCGACCGAGCGGTTGCCGCGCTGGCGCAGACAGTGCGCTACAGCCACTGGCGGTCCCGGCCGGTAGGGGACTTCCCGGAGCTGCGCGGCACCGACCCCGACCGAGCCAGGACACTGGTGGGGAGCGTCCTGGCTGCCACTCCGGTGGGACGGGAGCTGTCGAGCGTGGAGACCGAGGACCTGTTGGCCTGTTATGCACTGCCGGGTCGCGCCAACGTCCCCGATACCGGATCGGACAGCGTGGCCACGACCGTGGAGATCTCCGACGATCCGTCCTTCGGCGCGGTGGTGTCCTTCGGGGTGTCCGGAGTGCCCATCGAGCTGTTCGCCGATCGTGCCTACCGAGCCCTGCCGCTGTCTGATCTCGACGCTGCCGAATTGATCAGGTCCGTGGCGGCCTGGCCGTTGCTGCATGGATACGGCGGTGCGGTCCCGGTGGACGCGGCCGCCATCGAGGACGTCCTACTGCGCGCCACCCGGCTCTGCGACGACGTACCGGAGATCGGCTTGCTGCGGTGCACCGTGCGTGCCCGGTCGCGGGGTGCCGAGATCGAGAAGCCGCAGGTGCACGTCCGGCCGCTCTCAGCCCGAGCCGAGGAAGCGCCCCGCCGAGCCGATCGCAGTGACCGGACGCACTAGTCCAAGCCAGTGTCGGACTCAGGTCAGATAGTCGCGCAGCTGGTCGGCACGCTCGGGGCGTCGCAGCTTGGCCATGGAATCGCGCTCGATCTGGCGGACTCGCTCGCGGGACAGGCCGAAGGCCCGCCCGATCTGCTCCAAGGTGCGCGGTGGCGTTCCGTCCAGGCCGAATCGCGCCGTGACGACCTTGCGCTCGCGCTCGTCCAGCGTCTCCAGCACCGTTCCGAGGTCCTGGCGCATCATCTGGAAGGCGACTGCGTCTTCGGCGACCGGTGCGTCGGCGTCCTCGATGAAATCACCGAAGCGCGACTGCTCGTCGCTTCCGACTGCCTGGTCGAGGCTGACCAGATCGCGTGAGTGGTCAAGAAGCTCGGCCACCCGCTCGGGGGTGATGTCGAGCTCCAGCCCGATTTCTTCATGGGTCGGCTCGCGCTCCAGGGTCTGCTGGATCCGGCGCCGGGTACGTACGACCTTGTTTACCTGCTCTGCGAGGTGGACGGGCAGCCGGATGGTGCGACCGGAGTCGGCCATGGCCCGGGTGATCGCCTGCCGGATCCACCAGGTGGCATAGGTGGAGAACTTGAAGCCCTTGGCGTAGTCGAACTTCTCCACGGCCCGGATCAGGCCGAGGTTGCCCTCCTGGATCAGATCGAGGAAGGACATTCCATGGCCGGTGTAGCGCTTGGCCAGCGAGACAACCAAGCGCAGGTTTGCCTCGAGCATGGCCTTCTTCGCCCCGCGGCCGTCCTCGGCCAGTGCCTGGTAGTCCCGGCGCCGTGCAGGTGACAGCCGGGTGGCCTCGATCAGGAGGCGTTCGGCGTAGAGCCCAGCTTCGATCCGCTTGGACAGGTCGACTTCCTGTTCCGCGGTGAGCAGCGGGGTCTTGCCGATCGTGTTGAGGTAGACCCGTACGAGGTCGGTGGACATCACTCCACCGGAGTCGGACGAGCTCGAGCCGCGGGACACGGCCTGCAGGGATACGGTGTCTCGGTCGCTGGACTGGACGACGGTCACGTGGCCATCCGTTTCTGCCACGCCTGTGGCCTCTTTGGATCTTGGGTGCTGGAGGATCTTGTCGGTCTCACTGTGTTCAACGTTTTGCCCGCTCAGGTGTTCCACTCTCCGCGTAACTTTCGGCGCAGAGGCTCAACAGAGTTCGCCCGGACCGCAGCGGACGCGAAACCCGGCGTAACCTCGGCGGCACGCCGACTCGAGGGGGCATGAGATGCCGGTCACGCTCAGTCAGAACAGCGACGCCGATGCGCTCCTTGATCGCGCCCCGCTGGCGCTGTTGATCGGCATGGTCCTGGATCAGCAGATCCCGCTGGAAAAGGCGTTCTCCTCGCCCCTGGAGCTGACCAAGCGTCTGGGCCACGACTTGGACGTTCGAGAACTCGCGGAGTACGACTCCGATGCCCTGGCTGCCATCTTCGCGCAGCGCCCGGCTCTGCACCGATTTCCGACCTCCATGGCGGGACGGGTGCAGGGCCTTGCCCGGGTATTGGTCGCCGACTACGACGCAGACGTAGATCAGCTGTGGGCCGGGGTCGAGGATGGCCAGGAGCTGCTGGCCCGAATCAACGCCTTGCCTGGCTTCGGCGGGCAGAAAGCGGCGATCTATCTGGCTCTGCTGGGTAAGCAGCGGGGAATCCGTCCGACGGGTTGGCGCGAGGCGGCCGGCGAGTTCGGCGAAGACGGGGTGTACCTTTCCGTCGCCGACATCGTTGACGAGGACTCGCTGCTACGCGTCCGAGACCACAAGCAGCAGCAGAAGGCCGCAGCCAAGGCCGGCGCCAAGGCCACCGTGACAACCACAGCGACGTGAATCGCGAACGGGAGGGCGAGGACCCGGTGTTGATCACCGAAGCCGCCCCCAGCCTGCTCGAGCAGCATGACGTCCGAAAACGGCGCTACATCATCACCATGGTTGTACGGGCCCTGTGTCTGATCCTGGCCACCATCTTCTACCAGACGTTGTGGGTGATGGGCGTCTTCGCGATCCTGGCGATCGTGCTGCCGGGGATCGCCGTCCTGGTCGCGAATGACCGGCCACCGAAGAAGTCGCTCGATGCGCACCGGTTCCGGGCAGGGCAGAACGCGGTGTCAGGGCCGGGTCCTGTGCCCAGGCCGGAAACCGCACCCGACCGGATCATCGACGCAGACTGACCGGGACCCGAGGCACCGAACTCTGGTCTTGCAACGTTCGCCCCAGCGGGCGCACGGGGACCGATTGCGTGGGTCGTGCGGCTGACTGAGAGGCTGCGTTCGTGGATGTGGGCACGCTTGTCCTGATCGGGCTCGCGATGGCGGTCGGGCTCGTCGGGGTGGCGATACCGGTGATCCCGGGGCTGCTGCTGGTCGCCGTAGCTGGTCTCGGCTGGGCGATCTTGGCCGACGGAGCCGGTCCCTGGATCGTGTTCGGTTTCATGGTCGTGGTTCTTGCCGTGGGCACGGTGGCCAAGTACGTGTTGCCAAGCCGGACGCTGCGCCAGGCGGGGGCGCCGGCTTCGACGCTGGTCCTCGGTGCGATCGGAGGCATCGTCGGGTTCTTCGTGATCCCGGTGCTGGGGCTACTCGTCGGCGCGGTGGCCGGAATCTATCTCGGTGAATTTCGGCGACTGTCCGGCTCTCGAGCCGCGGGCCGCTCCACGCTGGCCACCCTCAAAGCGATCGGCATCGGCCTGCTGATCGAACTCCTGGCCGGTGTCTTTGCCGTCGCGGTCTGGTTTGTGTCGGTGCTGTCCGGAGTTGGTTGATTCACACCATGAGCGCCGGGAGCTGGGGCGCCCCTCTCGGGCGCCCCAACGGGCAACCACCGCAGCGGCCGACCCCTGGCCCACGTCCAGACCGTCGGTCGGGGATTGAACGTCCCAGCCGGTG
>JBPCOF010000174.1:0-20410 GCA_051000515.1 Geodermatophilaceae bacterium | reverse complement strand
GACGGCTGGCAGCTCGGGGCACTTGACGACGGAGCAGCTAGATCATGAGCGCCATGTCGACGTCACCACCGGAGGGCTTGCCCACCTATCGGGTACTGACCGGACCCGACGACGAGACGTTCTGCCGCCGGGTCAGTGCTGCGATCGCGCTTGGCTACCTGTTGTACGGCGGTCCGGCGATCACCGTCCACGGCGGCAAGATCATCGTCGCGCAGGCCTTGCTCTGGCCCGCGACCGGCATTCCGCAAGCCGGCCACTGAGTTCGACACCGACTCCGTGGGCGCCGACCCGCTGGACCGATCGCCCGCGGCGACGGCTGGTGCGGTCAGCTCTCGGTACGGGAGCCGCTGATCCGCGACGCGAAGACGGTCGCCAGGATGCAGGCGGCGCAGACGAGGAGCAGTGCCGCGCGCAGGCTGGTCGCCTCGGCCAGGATGCCGATCGCCGGTGGGCCGAGGAAGAGGCCGAGATAGCCGAAGGTGGAAACGGCGGCCAGATCGGGGCCGGCAGTCGCGGGGTGCTGTGCGGCAGCGCGCAGCGTCAGCGGAAAGACAGCGGCCAAGCCCAGTCCCATGACAGCGAAACCGGCGATCGACACACCGACCGAGCCGGTGGCCAGCGCCAGTCCAAGGCCGAACGCTCCCGCTAGCGCGCCCCCGCGCGCAACGGACGCCTCGCCGAATCGATCAGCGGCCGGATCGGCCAGCAGGCGCCCGACGCCCATGGTGAGTGAGAAAGCAGCCAGTCCGATCGGCGCGAGCCCGGCTGCGGCCTGCTGGTCGATGGCCAGGTAGATGGCGCTCCAATCGAAGACCGCGCCCTCGGCAAGCAGGACGCAGAAGGCGATGCCGCCGAAGATGGCCAGGCGTCTGCTCGGCCGGGCCAGCCGCGGTCCTCGCTGCCCCTCAGCTGGCTGGTCGGACACCAGGCAGCCGGTGACTCCCAGCGCCGCGATTGCTCCGATCGCGGCAGTTCCCGTGAGGTGAGCCAGCGGCGGGACTCCGAGGCCTGCGACCACCGCCGCCAGGCTGGCCCCGGCCAACGCGCCGAAGGAGAAGGCTGCGTGCAAGGAGCTGAACAGCCGCTGGCCGGCGGCTCGCTCGACGGCTAGCCCCTGAGCGTTCATCGCGATGTCAAGTGCGCCGTTTGCCGCCCCGACCAGAGTGACGGCGGCGAACAGGCTGAGGGTGTTCCCGGCCAAGGCCGGCAGGATCACTGCGGCCAGCCAGATCGGGGCCGCGGCCACGAGCGGGCGCGAACCGCGGCGGGCGATCACTGCCCCCACTGATGGTTGGGCGATCAGAAGTCCCAAAGGTGCGCCGAGCAAGGCCAGGCCGACGGCCCCGGGCCCGAGGTCGAGGCGTTCCTGGATCGCGGGCAGCCGCGAGTACCAGGAGCTGAACGACGCTCCGTTGAGGAAGAAGACGGTGGTGACCGCCGCACGCGGGCCCATCGGCGGCACGCTACGGGCCCGACTCAGGGGTCCCCTACAACGCTAGCTTAGGTAGGCACGTACCAATCTTCCCCTGATAGGCCGTCAGTCGGATCCCGAGCGGTGATCGTTGCGGTCCTTCGGGGGCGGCGGCGTACGGCAGGAGTTCTCCAGGACCAGGGCTCCGGCGATCAGCAGGCCGGATGCGGCTACGCCGATGACACCGGTCACCGTGTCGCTCCCGGCCACCGCGAGGAACCCCACATTGGGCACGGTGTAGCCGAGCAGCCCGAACCACAATCCCGCGAAGCCAGCTCCGGCGACCGCACTGGCCTTGGCCAGAGCGAGCGCTCGGGCGGCCATCAGGACGTCCATCGCCGGGAGTCCGGCATCTCCACGGATCCGCGCCCGCAAGGCGGCGGCCCCGGCAAGCTCGACGACGCCCAGAGCGCCGAGTGAGACCGGCAGATACCAGCGCAGGGGCGGAAGGCTTCCATAGAACTGGCGCACCAAGAGCCAGGAGATCAGGGCGACCACCAAGGCGATACCCGCGAGATCGCGGACTCTGGTCGGCGTCACGGTGAGAGCTCCAGCTCTCCGCACCGTACGACGCCTCTCGTGTCCATGATGGACACCAACTCCGAGATCCGTCCGTGCCCGGGCAGCCAGGCATCTGAGTCCACGTCCATCCACGGTACGAGCACGAAAGCGCGCTCGTGGGCGTGCGGATGGGGCAGGGTGAGCGCCGGGTCGTCGGATCGGACGTCGTCCACCGCTATGAGATCGACATCAAGTGTCCTTGCTCCCCAATGCGTCTCACGAAAACGGCCGGCCGCTTGCTCCAAGGTGTGCGCCAACTCCAACCACTGCCCCGGTGAGCGCTGGCCGGTCACCAGAACGGCAGCGTTCAGGTACGGGGGCTGCTCCACGCCACCCCAGGGAGCCGTCTCATAGACCGGAGACACCGCTTCCGGGCCGTCGACATAGTCTTGGAGCCCGTGCACTGCCGACTGCAGATAGCCGAGCCGGTCACCCAGATTCGACCCGATCGACAACACCGCGGACGACATCCCAACATCCGGCGCGAAAGCCGGCCCGGGCTCGCCGAGTTCGGGGTTGTCGGGGTCATCCGAGCCAGCATGACCCCGACAACCCCGAACTGGCGCTGCAACCGGATCCGAACGGTGCGCATAACGGCCAGCAGTGGTCCGGTTCATGGTCGGCGGCGGGTGATGGTGAGGGCGACGTCGACGATCGGGACGGTGACTGGGGCCTGCGGCTTGTGCACGGTCACCTCGACCTCCTCCACCCGAGGGTGGAGGAGACAACGCTCGGCCAGTCGCTGGGCCAACGCCTCGATCAGATTCAGCGGATCGCGGGCCACATCCTCGGCGAGTTCCTCGGCCAGCACGCCATAGTGGATCGTGTCGCTCAGGTCGTCGGATCGACCGGCTGCGCTGGTGTCGACCGACAACACGACGTCGATGACGAAGTCTTGGCCGTCACGGCGCTCGTCGTCGAAAACGCCGTGATAGCCGCGAACCCGTAGGCCGCGCAGCATAATTCGATCAGTCATCGACTGCCGGGGACGAGTCGCCTCGGGTCCGAGGGGCGGCCGCGACCACGCGTGCCGCGTCGACGTTCGCCGCGGGTCCGTGCACCCGTACCCCCCAGACCCCGACCTCGGCAACCAGAGCCGTGATCGCCGCAGTAGCGTCGTCGCGCTGATCCGGGGGTCGAGCCTTCCCGGCCCCGTCGGCCAGCAATTGCCCCAGAAAGGCCTTGCGGGAGGCGCCGATCAGCACCGGCAAGGACATCTCCATCAGCACGTCGAGGCGGTCCAGCAGTGCCCAGTTGTCCTCGGCGGTCTTGGCAAACCCGAGGCCGGGATCGAGAATCAATTGCTCGAGTCGTACCCCGGCCCCCAAAGCAGCATCCACGCGGCAGCGGAGCTCATCGCGTACGTCGAGAACGACATCGTCGTAGGCCGCCAGCGAGGCCATGTCCCGGCTGTGCCCGCGCCAGTGCATGAGCACCCACGGGCAGCCGGCATCGGCGACCACCCTGGCCATGTCCGGGTCGGCCAGTCCGCCACTGACGTCATTGACTCCGGCGGCCCCAGCATCCAGGGCCCGGGCGGCGACGACGGCCCGGGTGGTGTCGACTGTCGTGGACAGCCCCGCGTTGTAGAGCTCGGTGATGACCGGCAGAACCCGGCCGATTTCCTCCTCTGCCGGTATCCGTTGCGCCCCAGGGCGAGTGGACTCACCGCCGACGTCCACCACATCTGCGCCCGCTGCGGCCATCGCGAGACCGTGCGCCACCGCGGCGGCGATGCCGGCGAAGCGGCCGCCGTCGGAGAAGGAGTCGGGTGTGACGTTGAGGATGCCCATCACCAGGCAGCGGTCGACGGCGGGCAACCCGACCGGCCGTGCTGAGGACGGCATCAGCGCCCGAGGATGAGGCTCATCGCCTCCGCGCGGGTGGGCTGGTTGGTCTTGAGGATCCCGCGTACGGCGGAGGTCACCGTCCGGGAGCCGGGCTTGCGGACGCCACGCATCGACATGCACAGGTGTTCGCATTCCATGACCACGATCGCGCCGCGCGGCTTGAGCCGCTCCACCAGCGCGTCGGCCACCTGCGAGGTCAAGCGCTCCTGCACCTGCGGTCGGCGGGCGTAGAGATCGACCAGCCGCGCCAGCTTCGACAACCCGGTGATCTCGCCGGAGGTGTTGGGCACATACCCGACGTGGGCCACCCCGTGGAAGGGCGCGAGATGGTGCTCGCAGACGCTGTACAACTCGATGTCCTTGACGATCACCATCTCGTCGTGATGCTCGTCGAAGGTCGTGCTGACGATGTCCTCGGGGCTCTGGTGGAGTCCGGCGAACATCTCCCGGTAGGCCCGCGCCACTCGCGCCGGTGTCTCCAACAAACCCGGCCGGGTGGGGTCCTCCCCGATCGCGATGAGGAGTTCGGCGATGGCCGCCTCGGCGCGGGCCTGATCGAAGTGCCCGCCCGGCCGGGAGGGGGTCACTCCGGACTCACTCCCGTGATCCGGCCGCGGATGTCGCTTCGTCGCGCTGATCGGTGCCGAGGCCGTCGAAGGTCGGCGCACCGTTGCTCAGATGTGCCGAGCCGTTGAGGCTGGCGCGCTCGGCTGGGGTGAGTACCGGAGGCAGGTCCGAGGGGGCCCGCTTGCCGAACCCTTCGTACGGCGCCATGGAGGGCCGCTTGGACACCCCTTCGGCGATCCGGCCCATGTCCTCGCGGGTCAGCGTCTCCTTGTCCATGAGTTCGAGCACCATGTTGTCCAGCACCGGGCGGTACTCGACCAGGATGTCCCAGGCCTCGTCGTGCGCAGCTTCGATCAGCGCCCGGATCTCGGCGTCGATGTCGGCAGCGACGGCGTCGGAGTACTCGCGGGCATGGCCCATGTCACGGCCCATGAACGGCTCGGCATCGCCGGACCCGTACTTCACCGCACCGAGTTTGGCGCTCATCCCATACTCGACGACCATCGCGCGGGCCATCTTGGTGGCCTTGTCGATGTCGTCGCCGGCTCCGGTGGTCGGCTCGTGGAAGACCAGTTCCTCCGCGGCCCGGCCACCCAGGGCGTAGGCCAACGTGTCGATCATCTCCGAGCGGGTCTGGGTGTACTTGTCCTCGGTCGGCAACACCAGGGTGTGCCCGAGCGAGCGGCCGCGGGGCAGGATCGTCACCTTGTGCACCGGGGCGAGGTTGGGTAGCGCGTGCGCGACCAGGGCGTGCCCGGCCTCGTGATAGGCGGTGACCTTCTTTTCCTTCTCGCTCATCGCCCGGGTCTTGCGCTCGGGTCCGGCGATGACCCGGTCGATCGCCTCTTCGAGGAAGTAGTCGCTGATCACCGTCTGGTTGTGCCGGGCCGTCAACAACGCGGCCTCGTTGATCACGTTGGCCAGGTCCGCGCCGGTGAAGCCCGGGGTACGCCGCGCGACGGTGTCCAGGTCCAACCCAGGCTCGAACGGCTTGCCCTTGGCGTGGACGCGCAGGATCGCCTTGCGGCCCTCCAGGTCTGGACGGTCGACGGCGATCTGCCGGTCGAAACGACCGGGGCGCAACAGGGCCGGGTCGAGGATGTCCGGCCGGTTGGTCGCCGCGATCATGATGACGCCACCGCGTACGTCGAAGCCGTCCATCTCGACCAGCATCTGGTTGAGGGTCTGCTCGCGCTCGTCGTGCCCGCCACCCATGCCCGCGCCGCGATGCCGCCCGACCGCGTCGATCTCGTCGATGAAGATGATCGCCGGGGCATTGGCCTTGGCCTGCTCGAAGAGGTCACGGACGCGGGAAGCGCCGACACCCACGAACATCTCGACGAAGTCAGAGCCGGAGATCGAGTAGAACGGGACACCGGCTTCACCGGCCACCGCGCGGGCGAGCAAGGTCTTGCCGGTCCCGGGTGGTCCGAAGAGCAGGACGCCCTTGGGGATCTTGGCGCCGACTGCCTGGAACTTCGCCGGCGCCTCGAGGAAGTCCTTGATCTCTTCCAGTTCCTCGATCGCTTCGTCCGCCCCCGCAACGTCGGCGAACGTCGTCTTCGGCGTTTCCTTGCTGACCATCTTGGCCTTTGACTTGCCGAAGTTCATCACCCCACGGCCACCGCCGCTCTGGGAGTTCATGAACCAGAACAACAAGAAGATGAGCAGGACGAAGGGCAGCAGGCTGAGCAGGATCGAGAGGAAGATGTTGTCCTGGCTGACCGAGGTGTCGAACTGAGCGTCAGAGCCCTGAGCGTCGCGGACCAATCCGAAGACCTCGTCAGAGGCTTCCAGGGGGTAGGCGGCGGTGATCTTGGTCGCGCCGT
Organism: Geodermatophilaceae bacterium; assembly: GCA_051000515.1. GTDB lineage: Bacteria > Actinomycetota > Actinomycetes > Mycobacteriales > Geodermatophilaceae > JACCQS01. The sequence continues at coordinate 14,132 of JBPCOF010000174.1, read as the reverse complement.
CGACGGCGCTGTTCCAGGTCAGGTCGAGGGTCTGTTCCTTGTCCTTGATGGTCGCCTCGGAGACGTTGCCGGACGACAACTGCTCCAGTGCCACCGACGTCTTGACCTCGGTGAAGTCCGCGCCGCCGCTGAACAGCGGCTGGATGACGAAGAACAGCAGGACGGCCAGCCCCACCCACAGCCAGGGTGACCTGATCAGTCGTTTACGTTCCATCGCGATGCCGAACCCAAGGGTGGATCGGGGTCGGCGTCCCTCCTGCTCTTGTAGGCCCGAAGGCTGTCTCTCGCGCCGCGACCCGACGCTGTCAGCGCAGTGATTCCCCGGCTCCTACCGCGGGGACGACTCTACCCCGCAGCGCTGGGAGCCCTGCTGCTCGTGTTCTGCCCAACGCTTCGGCCGCTTCACCGGTTCCACCCTCGCTCAGCTGACGCAGGGGGCGCGCAGTGAGCGGCAGTGTCAGTGAGTTGCAGTGTCAGTGAGTTGCGGTGTCAGTGAGTTGCGGTATCAGTGAGATGCGGTATCAGTGCGATGCGTAGACCGCGGGCCGCAGGGTGCCGATGAAGGAGAGCTCCCGGTAGCGCTCGGCGTAGTCCAGGCCGTACCCGACGACGAACTCGTTGGGGATGTCGAAGCCGATGTAGCGCACTCGTACGTCGACCTTGACCGCATCGGGCTTGCGCAGCAGGGCGCAGACCTCGAGTGAGGCCGGCCGGCGGGACTCCAGGTTCTTGATCAGCCAGGACAGCGTCAAGCCCGAGTCGACGATGTCCTCGATGATCAGCACGTCCCGGCCGGAGATGTCCCGGTCCAGGTCCTTGAGGATCCGTACGACGCCGGAGGAGCTGGTCGCCGACCCGTACGAGGAGACCGCCATGAACTCCATCTGCGACGGCCGAGATAGGGCACGCGCGAAATCGGACATGAACAACACCGCGCCTTTGAGCACTCCGACCAGCAGCACATCCCGGTCGGCATAGTCCGCGCCCACCTCTTCGGCAAGTTCGGCGACGCGGGTGGCGATCTGCTGCTCGCTGACCAGCACGGTCTCGATGTCATCGCCGTACACGCCGGTGGCGCGTGGACTGATCTCGTCGGCGGTCTGCCCGCTGATGACGACTGTGGCCACTCAAGGCTCCCGTGGATTGTGATCTGTGGGACGACGACCGTGCTGGGTTTGAGTTTTCAGTGTCGGGCCCTTCAGTGTCAGGGTGCCAGACGTCCGGCTGAGGCTGAATCCGCCCGGCAGGTCGATCGGGCCCTGCCCGTGCCAGTCAGCGATCAGCCGGCCCACCTCCCCGAGGTGGACCGAGCCCAGATCGGGTACGTCGCGGCGCAACAGCCACAACCGAATCACCCGCTGGCGCAGAGCCGGCGGCAGCTCGGCCAACCCGGCCGCCGGCAGGATCTCGCCGGTCGCATGGTGCTCGGTCTGCCATTGCTCGGCGACGGTGTCCAACGCGTCGAGGTCCGCACGCAGGAGCGCGGCCGTACGGGCCAGTGCCGCCGTCGTTCCGCCGCCCAGTACGTCGTCGAGCAGGGGCAGCACCTCATGCCGCACGCGCACCCGGCGGTAGGTCGGATCAAGGTTGTGCGGGTCATCCCAAACCGGCAGTCCTAGTGCCTCGCAGGCCTTTACAGTGGTGGCTCTCGGTATGTCCAGGAACGGTCGCCACCACCCGCCCTGGTAGGTCTGCATGCCCGCGATCGAGCGCGGGCCAGACCCCCGGCCCAGGCCGAGCAGGACCGTCTCGGCTTGGTCATCGCGGGTGTGACCCAAGGCCACAGAACCCCCTTGGAGCCATACGCCTCGCTTCAGCGCCTCGTACCTCGCCGTACGGGCGGCCGCCTCCGGGCCACCCTCGGTACCGACCTGCACGGTCAGGACGTGGACCGGCTCCAGCCCGATTTCGGTCAGGATGGACGCGGTGGTCTCCGCGCGCTGTGCCGAATCCGGTTGCAGCCCATGGTCGACGGTCAACCCACAGACAGGTCCGTACCCGTCGCGCTTGGACACGAACGACACCGCGGCGGCCAACGCCAGGGAGTCGGCGCCCCCGCTGGCGGCGACCCGAACAGGATGCCGAACGTCCTTGATACTGGCTCGTACGGCACGGCGGATTGCCGCGACGGCGGCGGGAGGTCCGGCCATGGTGGGCGCTCGGCGGGCGGCAGGTAGGTGCGGTCGACGGGCAGCGCGGTCAGGAGCTGAGCGCGGTCCGCGAGCCGTGCACTCGGGCGACCCAAGCGGCGGGATCGAGCAGTTCCTCCATCGACGGCAGGGCCTGCGGATTGGCCCAGACGGCATTGAAACCGTCGATCCCGACCTCCCGAACCACACCGCTGACGAAATGCCGGCCCTGCGCGTACTGCAACATCTTCGCCTCGAGACCGAGCAGCCGGCGCAGGATTCGGTCAACTCGGCCGCGGCCCTTGCGGCGTTGGTTGAACCGCTTCCGGATCGAGGCCACCGACGGCACGACGTCGGGTCCGACCTCGTCCATGACGTATTCCGCATGGCCCTCGACCAGGCTCATCAGTGCGGTCATCCGATCCAGGATCGCGCGCTGTTCGGGGCTCTTGATCAGGGCGAGCAGCCCTTCCCCGGCCGCGTCGTCACCACCTGACCCGCTGCCCCGTACGGCGTAGGCGATGTTGCGGACGAGTTCGCCGAGCTGCTCCCGTACGGCCTCGGCCGATGTGTCGGTAGCGTCGACAAAGGCGCTGATCTGCTCGCTCAGATAGCCCTCGAGCCATGGGACAGCGGTGAACTGAAGGCGGTGAGTCGCCTCGTGCAGACAGACCCAGAGCCGGAAGTCGCGGGGGTCGACACCCAGTTTGCGTTCGACCTCGACGATATTGGGCGCGACCAGCAGCAGTTCGCCGCCGCTGCCGAAGATCTCGTACTGACCGAGGACCCGGGAAGCGACGAAGGCCAGCACCGCTCCGGCCTGCGCGCCGGTGACCCTCGACCCGATCGCGACGGTCAGCGCGCTGGAGGGGTTCTCCTGGTTCTCGACCAGCCGTTGGGCCAGCGGGGTGATCAGGCTGGCCATCCCGGCGACGTTGATGTCGATCCACGCCCCGCGGTCGACCACACGCACGGCAGGGACCGTGCTGGTCAGCGGGCTCAGCCTGGTCAGCGCCCGGACATGGCTCTCCGCCTCGTCGGACAACTCGAGCAGTTCCTCGACGGCTTGAGCCGCGTCCTGGGCAGAGACCTCGGGACCGGTGCGTACCAGGCGGCGCGCCGTACGCGAGGCCAGGCCCCAGTCGACCAGGGACGTAGTGCCGCTCACCAGGAGATCACCATGCCTCAACCGTACGCGGGCGCAATCCAGCCTCGCAGTATCCGGCCTTCCGGCCCGACCCACCCGAGTGAAGGACGCCCTGTATCGAACCTATTGGTAGAAGGGGTCCTTCACTCGGATCGGCGGCGGGGCGGGCGGGGGTCAGCGGCAGCCGCAGGAGGCCAGTACTCCGGCGAAGGCATCCAGGACAGGTTCGCCGCCGATCAACGGGCCACCCGGCGGAAGCTGGTCGGCGATCAGGGCGAAGGCCAGGACCCGGCCCTCGGCGGTCACCACATACCCGGCCAGCGCGTTCACCCCGTCGAGGGTCCCCGACTTCGCGCGCACCGAACCGGCGCCCACCGTGCGGCCGCCTTCGTACCGGTCGACCAGGGTTCCGTCATAGCCGGCCACGGGCAGTCCACTGCTGATCGAGGCGAGATCGGGATTGCCGTCCTGGACGGCGACCGCGCGAAGCAGATCAGTGAATAGCCGCGGGGGTACGGCGTTGCCGACCGACAGGCCACTGCCGTCCACGACGGTCAGGCCGGTGGTGTCCAGGCCGGCTGCGGCTACGGCGTCGGTGACCGCGATCGCACCGCCGGCGAAGTCCGGGTTCTGTCCGCGGGCGAGGGCGACGTGCCGAGCCAGCGATTCGGCCAGGACATTGTCAGACAGCGCCAGCATGGTCTCGACCAACCGGGAGACCGGGGCGGATTCGACCCTGGCGAGCTGCGCGGCCTCGGGCGGGGCGAGCCCGGCGACCACAGGCAGGCCGGGCAGCCCGAGGGCTGCGGCCAGGGCGAGACCGGCGTCCAGGGCCGGCGTGCCGCTGCGCGACCGGGAGCCGGGGCTGATCCGGCCACCGTCGACCATCACCGCGGTGATCGGGGCGGCGTAGGTCGAGGGCGCATCGCCGATCCGCCAGAGCGGTGAGATCGTCGGCCCGGTGTAGAGCGAGCTGTCCACCACGATGCCGGTGATTGTCGTACCCGCATTTCCCAGCACCTGTTGGGCGAGATCGGCCACCGTCGGCGCCTCGGGATAGCTCAGCGACGGTGCCGTACGGGACAGCGTGGTGTCACCGCCGCCGACGAGCACGATCTCACCCGGTGTCGATCCGGCCACGACCCTGGTCGGGAGCCGCTCCCCCGGGTCGAGGGTGCTCAGGGCGGCAAAGCCGGTCAGCAGCTTGGCGTTTGATGCCGGAGTTCCAGGCTGATCACCAGCGGCATCGAAGATCACCTGGCCGTCGACGACATCCACGACCGACGCCAACAGCCGCCCGCCCAATCGTGAATCGGCGAGGGTGGGCGCCAGAATCGCAGCCAGCGCGGCTGGGTCGGGGATCGGCTCGTCTCCGGCGTCCTCGGCCAGGACTGGCTGCGGGACAGCGAGATCTGGAAGGACGGGTTCGGGCACCGCGGACGCGGACAGGGCCGGCGGGGGCGAGTCCGACCCGGAGGTCAACAGAACGACGGTGGTCACTCCCGCCGCCGCCACGAGCACCAACGCCAGGAGGACAAGCAGGAGCCGGCGCAAGCGACTCGGAGGGGCGATCTCAGTGCGCCTGGCGGGCAACCGGCTCCCCCTCCTCGCGATCATGGGGCTGCGACCCGAATCCGGCCCGGATGCGGGTCACCGCTCCATGATCGCGGGTCCGTTTTGGGACACACTAGGAGGCGTGAACTTCGACGTGACGATCGAGATCCCCAAAGGCGTGCGGAACAAGTATGAGTACGACCACCGGACCGGCCGGATCAAGCTGGACCGGCGGCTGTTCACCGCGACGCACTATCCCTCCGACTACGGCTTCATCGAGGACACGCTGGGGCAGGACGGCGACCCGCTCGATGCCCTGGTGATCCTCGACGAACCGACCTTTCCCGGCTGCCTGATCACCTGCCGGGCGATCGGCATGTTCCGGATGTCGGACGAAGCCGGCGGCGACGACAAGGTGCTCGCGGTGGCGGCGACCGATCCGCGGATGGAACACATGCGCGACGTCTATCACGTACCGGAGTTCGACAAGCGCGAGATCGAACACTTCTTCCAGGTCTACAAGGCCCTCGAGCCGGGCAAGTCCGTCGCGACCGGCATCTGGGTGGGACGGGACGAGGCCGAGGCGGAGATCCACGCCTCCTACGAACGGGCGAAGCAGGCCGGACATCACGGTACGGCCAGCGACGTGGATTCAGGGGTCACCGGGCCCGCCAGCGCTGATCCCGATCACTGACCTGCCTGGTGGCTACATCGGGGACTAGCCCAGCAGCGGGTTGTGAGTCCTCAGCTCGGGGAAGTAAGAGAAGTCCCGGTCGGCCGTCCACAGGGTCCAGACACCGTGGGCGAGGCAGATGGCCGCGATCCGTGCGTCGTGGACCTTCGGGCCGGTCACAGTGCCGGCTGTCAGCAGCCGGAAGAGCACGTCGGCATGATCGACCGTCTCGGCCAGTGGCCGCATCGCAGGCAGCGCGAGCAGGTCCGATATTGCACCGACGGCGTCGCGCAGCGAGGAGGGGGGCTCGAAGACTCGGCGATTGGTCACGACGGCGAGGAACTCGTGCACGCACGGCCACGGCACCGCCCAGGGACCGCCTTGGGTAGCCAGCTCAGCGAGGGCAGACCTGGCTGCTTGGTGCTGCGGTACGTCTTCACGATGGGCGCAGACCAGCACGTTGGTATCGACCGCGATCATCGCGCCTGATCGTAGGCATGCTCGCGCAGATCCGAGATCTCGATGCCCTCCCGCAGCCCGGACCCGCCCACCGTGCGGAACCGGAAGTCCACCGGAGGTGTGGGTGCGCAGCGCCGGTCAAGTTCGGCTCGCAGGCCCGCCTCGATGACCTCACGAAGGGTGACGCCCTGCGCCCTGGCCACCTCTCTGGCTCGACGGGCCAGACCGTCAGGTAACTCAATAGTGGTCTTCACACCCGTGACCGTACGCGCTAGCCGTACTCCAGTACTACCTCACCCTTACGCCCGTACCTTCAGTAGCACTGTCTAGCCAGGCCCGCCGTACTCGGAGCTGAGGATCAGGACACGGTCGTCGGCGGTGCCCATCTCCAATATGTAGGGCTCGCGGAAAATGGTCCCGTCGAGGTTGGTGTAGACGATCGTCAGGGTGACCGTCGTGCCGTCTGCCTGGACGTTCTCGGCCTCGACCTCGCTGTACTGGCTCCAGTAGTTCTCGAACCCATCGCGGCCACGGGCCTGCTCCTGCACATCGGGACCGAGGTAGTCGTATGCCTCGTCGAGTTGGTCGGGCAGCAGCCCGTAGTAGGTCTGTACCGCGGTGACGAAGTCCGGCGGGACGGGCGCGGCCGGTGGGGGTGGTGCGGGCGTGGTCGGTTCCGGGGTGGTCGGCGCCGCTGGCGTGGTGGTCGGCGCCAGGCTGGTGGTGACGACGGGCGTGGTCGCTGATGTCGGTGCAGGCGCAGCGGTCGAGGAGTCGTCCGGCCCGCCCAGGGTGAGGGCGAGGACCACCGCGACGATCGTGATGAGCAGCAGCAGCGAAGCGCCGGCCAGTACCCTGCCGCGCTGCCACCACGGAGCGGGACCCGTTCGGGTACGGGCCTTGCGGGCTGGGCGGGCGGAGGGAGCCGGCCGCGCGGACGGGGTGGCCGGCGCATCCGGCTCGCGCAGGGAAGCTGGTGCGGCCCGCACCGGTGGAGCGGGCCGGGCGGGCAGATCGGATCGGGCCGGCGGGGCGTCCTCGGGCGTGGCGGTGGCCGGCTCGGGACCGGCCGTCGATGGCTGCACCGACGGGGCACCCTGCTGGATGGCCGCCACCGGACCGGCCAGCAATGGCTCGGCTGAGCCTGCTTCCTGCTGCGTGCCGGCCGCCTCGCCGCCGTCCGCTGCCCCGGCGCTGTCGACTGCCGCCATTGCCGGGGCAACCGGTGGTGGTACGGGAGCGGCGGCGGCCCCGCTCGGCTCGGCGTCGGTAGCAGTCGGCAGCGACGCAGTCGCGGGATCGCGCCCCGCCAGCACGATCCGGCCCAACATGTCCCGCGCCACCGTCATCACCGGGCGTTGGGCGGGGTCCTCGCGCAGCAGTTGCATCAGCAGCGGGCTGAGCAGCCCGGCGTTGTGTGGGGGACCTACCTTGCCGTCCGCGACGGAGCGGAGCAGCGCGAGGGTGTTGTCGTCGTGGCCGAACGGAGGTACGCCCTCCACGGCGTTGTAGAGGGTCGAGCCCAGCGAGAAGACATCTGAGGCCGGGTCGGGCGCCTCGCCTCGGGCGACCTCCGGTGAAAAGTATGCGGGCGTGCCGGTGAGTACGCCGGTGCGGGTGACGGTGGGGTCCCAACTCGCCCGCGCGATACCGAAGTCGGTGATCTTGACCGTGCCGTTCTCGCCGATCAGCACGTTTCCCGGCTTCACGTCGCGGTGCACGATGCCCGCTCGGTGTGCCGCGGCCAGCGCGTCTGCGATGTGCCGCCCGATCCGGGCCACCTCCAACGGAGGCAGCGGCCCCTCTTCGTTCAGTACGTCGGCCAGGCTGCGCGAGGGCAGGTACTCCATCACGAGCCACGGCTGACTGTCCGCGCTGCCTTCGAGGTCGGGGCCCAGGGCGACGTCGAAGACGTTGATCGCGTGCGGATGCTGCAAGCGGGCGGCGATGCGCCCCTCCCGCATGGCGCGGGCCCGGCTCTCGTCCGCGTCGCTGGGGGACAGGCCCGGTCCCAACAGCAGTTGCTTGACCGCTACCGTCCGGTTCAGCACCGTGTCGTGGGCGCGCCAGACCACGCCCATCCCTCCAGAGCCGATCCGCTCATCGAGGCGATAGCGGCCGGCGACCAAGTGCGGTTCGGCGCTCATTGGCTCCTCCCCACGCGCACCGGCCAACCGTAGGCGGTGACTTGCCGCCCCCCGCACGACGTCTGCTCTGTCCAGCGCGGGGCTTACAACGTCAGTGTGGACTACCCAGGGCAGGTCTAGGGAGGCCACGGCTCGCAGTTGTTGCCGTGGGAGCACCGTGCGGCCGTGGCGCGTTTCGGCGGTGGTGGGAGGTCAGCGCTCCGATCGCCCGCTGCCGCCGTTCGGAAGGCGGCAGCGGGCGAACGTAACGACGTGGTGCTCAGGCAGCGTGTTCGACTTCCTCGAGACGGCCGGTGGCCACGTCGAACACGAACCCGCGTACCGCGTCGCGGTGCGGTACGAACGTGCTGTGCTTGATGCGGTCGACCGACTTCCGTACGTCCCCGGGCAGGTCGTCGAAGGCTTCCGAGTCCCAATCAGGCTCCGCGCCCGTGTCAGCCTTGATCTCTGCCTTGAAACCCTCGTCAGTGAACGTGAGCATTCCGCAATCGGTGTGATGGATCAGGATGACCTCTTTGGTACCAAGCAGCCGCTGGCTGATCGCGAGTGACCGGATCTCGTCGGCCGTGACTACGCCACCGGCATTGCGGATGACGTGTGCTTCCCCGTCTTTGAGGCCCAGCAGTCCGTAGACGTCCAGCCGCGCGTCCATGCAGGCGATGACGGCCACATTCTTGGACGGCGGCATGGGAAGCGGACCGTTGAAGGTTGAGGCATAGGCAGTGTTGTTCTCGAGCAATTCGTCCGTGACGGACACGTGATCTCCTACAGGGTGAGCGGATGGATGAACGACGTCAGCGTGGCGAGGGCTGACATGTCGCCCCGCTGATCCGCACCAGGTCGACGTAGAGACGCCGCACCAAGAGTTCACCGATACCCACAAGTCGATGGTAACCACCTGGGAGATCCTTGCTCGCAAGAGGTACGCGCCCTAACAGGCACTTGTGTTCTGTCTCCGGCGAGGGACACCGCTGGGCGACCGCCTCGTGGACCAGAGCCTGCTTCTGGTGGAGCCGCCTATCGGAATCGAACCGATGACCTGCTCATTACGAGTGAGCCGCTCTGCCGACTGAGCTAAGGCGGCGATGACGCCGTGCCGGTGGGCCGGCGCGGTAAGCCTACGGCACGGACAGGCGGCCCCGCCCAGACGTGGCGTGGGCCAGCGCCGCGGTCTTCCGACTGCACGTGTCCGCGGGATGGGTTAGGTACATCCGGTGCCTCGCGACGACCGACGCCGGTCAGCCGGTGAGCAGCAGGCCGCGCAGCGCAAGGCCCAACCCGACCAGGAGAACCAAAGTCGCGGTCAGGGCCGGGAGCGCGCCAGCGATCACAGCCAGCCAACTTCGACCTCTGGAGCGTTGCGATCGCGCGGCCCGTCGGTCCAGACGACCTCGCAGGCGGACGAGGAGAAGTCCGGCCACGGTGAGGGTGACCGCCATACCGAGTCCGTACGCAATCACCAGAAACACGCCGAAGACGGTGCGACCCAGAGCGATCGAGGCGACCAGAACGATGAGGGCCGACGGGCTCGGAACCAGGCCACCGGCGACGCCCATGCCGATCAGCCCGCCTCGGCCAAGCGTCGGTCCATGGGAGTGATTACCGGCCCACCACCCACCACCGTGAGTGTGTCCATGCTCTCCGTGGACGTGATCGTGGCTGTGCTCGGCGTCGTGGTCGTGGCTGTGCTCACCGCCGTGGGCGTGGCCGTGTTCGTGGTCATGGCCGTGTTCGCCGCCGTGGTCCTGGCCGTGTTCGTGGTCATGTTCGTGGTCATGGCCGTGCTCGTGGTCCTTGCCGTGACCGTGGTCATGATCGCCGCCGTAGTGCTCCGGCTGAAGGGTGCGGCCGTGGCCGTGGTCGGCGCCCTGCGGCGCCCCCACCAGCGCAGCTTCGGCCGGGAGCCGATCAGCGGCTTGCCGCCGGCTCCCCCGCCGGGTCCGGAGCGCGGTGTACAGCATGTACACACCGATGCCTGCCACCAGCAGACCGCTGATGACTCCGAGCCAGCGCAGCACTTCCTCGCCGGCGAGAGTGCTGGAGACCGAGATAGCCACGCCGAGCAACAGGACACCTGCGGTGTGCGTGGCGGTGACTGTGGCGCCGACGATGAAAGCATCCCGCCCGCGTCCTCGCCGGGTCGCGAGGTAGGCAGCGATCATCGTCTTGCCGTGCCCGGGCAGCAGCGCATGCCCGCAGCCGAGCAGTACGGCGAGCAAGACGGCTGCGGCGCCCACGAGCAGGGTCAGCTCACCGCCGATGAGGTCCTCAAGGGCCCGATCCATCGACGCGATGAACGAGCTGAACGGATCGCCCGAGGACTGGGACAGCGGGGTCCCGGCATCGATGTTCTGCCCGGGTTCGGTGCGTAGCTCCACGCTGCGCTCGTTCAGCGGTGAGGACAGCAGGTCGGTGGGATAGGTTCGGAGTTCATCGCTGGTGCTTCTCGTCCCGACCGGGGGATCCAGCAGCCGTACGTCGTACCCGTTGGCGGTGATCTCGTGCCAGCCGACCCGGTCATCACGGTAGGTGTCAGCAAAGCTGACCGTTCGCGGTCGACTGAAGTCCGCGTCGGCCCGCAGCTGGCAAGTCAGACGTAGCGTGGGCAGGCCGGCTGCACCAGGGATGGATTCCAGTTTGGCGTCCTGGATCGTCCAGTCCAGCGGTTGCCCGTCGACGTCGGCCGAGACAGCGGTACTGAGATCCGCGCACTGGGTCTGCGCGGCCTCCTGCAGTGACTGCTCAGTCGGTGACCCCTCGGGGGCCAGCGTCGGAAGCTCTTGGGCGGTGGGGATCTCCGCAATATCCACAATGGACAGCACATCGATCCGGTCCGGACGAAGCTCGAGGCCGTTGTAGTGGTTGACCGTGAAGTTGCCGAGCGGGTGGGCCTGGGCCGTCCCGATCGGGATCAGCACGAACGCCAGAATCGCGCCCAGCAGTAGTCCGGCTCGGGTGGACCTGCTCAGTTGGGCCCGCCGAGTGCGGCCAGAGCCTGGTCGGCGTCGTCCTCGTGCAGCGGCGAGAAGTACGGGTTGGTCTCCAGCGCCAAGGTGAGCGTGGCGCGAGCCTGATCCCCCATTCCCAACGCCGACTCGATCATTCCGCGGTGGAAGAGGAAGAGCGCATTTCTGCCGCCGATCGAGGTCGCCGCCACAGCGTAAGGCAGCGCGTCGGCGTGGCGGCCCGCGCTGTAGAGCGCCCAGCCCATCGCGTCGGATGAGTCGATGTTCTGGCGACGCTCATACTCCATCTGCGCCGCGCTGAGTGCCGTGGTCGGGTCGCCGTGATCGGCGGCGAACAACGCGGTGCTCAGGTCGTCGGCCACCCCGTTGGCGGTGAACAGGGTACGTACGGTTGCCGCCAGGTCGAACTGGTCCTGAGCCTCGTCCATACGGTCGATCGCCTCGAGGTACTGGCCGAACTCGATGAAGTTCTCCGGCAGCGGGCGCCCGTTCACCGCGTTCTGGAAGCCTCTGATCGCCTCGTCGACATTGCCTCGCGCAGCATCGACTCGGGCCTGACCCAGCACCAGAAGCGGGTCGCTAGGAGCGCGCTGGAGCCCAGCTGCGAACTGGCCCGCGGCACCGTCAAGATCACCGATCGTGAAAGCGAGCTGACCGAGGTAATACAGAATGAAGGACTCGGTGCCCGGATCTTGAGCTCGGTCGAGTGCCTGTTCTAGTGCGGCCCGGGCGTTGGCGATATCACCGTGCAATTCGAAGTCGTACGAGGCGCGGGTGAATGACGCGATACCGGGCTTCAACCCCAGCATCTGCTGGACGGCGGCGGTCGCTCCGGGGTAGTCGCCAAGTTGGATCAGCGCGTCGGTGAGCACCCCGTAAGCCGTGGCGCTATAGGAATTGATGGCCAGTGCCTGACGTGCGACGTCCGCAGCGCCCTTGAAGTCGTGCCTTGCATTGGCCAGCGCCCCGAAGCCGGTCAGAGCCAGGTCGTTGCCGTCTGGCCGCAGTGTCAGAGACTGCTGTAGTGCACCTTCGGCCTTCGGATAATAGAGCGGGTCCGCAGTCCCTCTGGCCTTCTCCACGTAGGCCAACCCGAGTTCGGCCCAGGTGCGGTAGTCACCGGGCACCTGCTCCAGTCGCTGCTGGGCTTTCGCTATGGCTTGACCGAGTGGATCTGCCGGGGCCATCAGTTGGTCAGACGTGGCGGCCTGAGTGGTCCCATCCTCGGCGAAAAGGTTGTAGACACCCACGGCGGTCAGCAGCAGGAGGACTACACCTGCAACCACCGCACCGATGGCAGTGCGCTTGGTCATCATCGAACTAGCTCATCATCAAAACTAGTCGTTCTCCTGATTGACCGCGGGGGGCGTCAATTTCTGCGCCGCCCGCAGGTTGCTCTCCTCGAGGCTGCGCTCCATGTCCAACCCGGCTCGTACGACGAAGTTGTCCAAGTATGAGCGGGCATTCTCGTTGAACTCACCGGTGCAGGTGATCAACACGAGCTCCGAGCCCGGCACAGGTGCGTACACCTGATCGGCCGGAAACGCGTCCTTGGGGAACTGCGCCGTCGCCGTCACGACGAAGACCGCCACCGTGTTGTCGGCTCGGACGACCTGGACCTCGTCACCGGCCACCAGGCTGCTCAGCTCGTAGAAGACGGCCGGTCCGGTGTAGTCATCCACGTGACCGGCGATCAGGCCAGGAGGGCCACTCGGATCGGCGGGATAGTTGCCGCCGGTGAACCAGCCGGCTTTCGCGAAGTCGCTGGGGACCTCGAGCGTTCCGTCGGCGTTGAGCCCCAGATTGACCAGAGGTGAATCGACGTTGATCGCCGGGATCATCACCTGAACCGGAGCGATGTGTCCCAGCGACGTCACGACCTGTGGTATCTCGGTCGGCATTGTCGGCATTGCCGCGCTGCCGGAGCCAGGCGCCGTCGTCTGCTGCGGGCTGTCCCCACGGCCGACCAGCAAGCCGACGACCAAGCCGATGACCAGGGCTGCCACGGTTGCAATGGCCCAGGTCGGCGGGCGACGCAGCAAGGTCCCAGCATGCGCTCGACGGCCAGACGTTGTCACCGGAGCGATCTCCGTACCGGGCACCGAGGCAGCGTCCTCGGTCATCGTGGCGTCGATGAATTCACTGCGGTCGCCGTCGTGATCCTCGGGATGGCGCGTGCTCACAGAACTCCTCAGTCAAATATGTGCAGAACGTCTTCGTTGATACCACCCGAGAGTCGATCGGGTACGGGAGGTGCAGAACAGAAAAGCGATGTGGGGTGCGGCCGACTTCGCCGCACCCCACATCGCCTAACTCAGTGCGTTGCTCAGCTAACGCCTCCTGGCGAAGCCAGAGCGAACTTCCTGCCGAGGTTACGACGGTGCAGGAGCGAACCAGCACCGGCGCCGACCAGGAGCAGTGCGGCAGACCCGGTCAGGGCTGGCATGACCCCTTCGTCAACACCACCGATTCCGGTCTCCACGCCACCAACTGGGTAGCCGGCCGGAGGCTTTGCAACGCCACCGCCCCCACCGTTGGCCGGTGGCTCCGGCGCGATCGGTGCACTGCCGTCCTCGCCCCGGTTGCAGTTCCGTTCACCGGTGTTGACTGCCTGGGTGTTCGGCAGTGCCAGGTACGGGAAGGTCTCGGAGAACGCCTTGTTGTTGGTGTCCACCGCGTCCCCTCCAGCCAGTGCCAGAACACCCGCGTCGATCCGTTCCTGCGGGACGTTGTTGATGTCGGTGACACCCTCGAGCACAAGGAGATCGATGTCGAGAGCATCATCGGACAGGCGCCGACCGTTCGGGTAGCCCTGCAGGTCACCGCCCACGACACCCAGACGGCTCCGCTCGTCCACCGGCGTGACCGGGGTGGACATGTTCAAGCGGGTCATCTCCGACGGCCGGAAGTTGTTCGGGTTCGCGCCCTGGTTCAACGCCTGCGAGTTCAGGTCGATCTCCAGCGGGTTCGGCGTGTTCGGATCGCCGTCCACATCCACGACATCGTTGGTGACGATGCCGGTGAGGAAGACCTCGAAGAGATCGAAGCGCGGGGTCG
>JBPCOF010000131.1:0-5626 GCA_051000515.1 Geodermatophilaceae bacterium | reverse complement strand
TCGACGCTGGCCTCGACTTCGACGTCTTCTTCCCTGCCCCGGCTGCGCTGCTGTTGACCGCCGGTGTCCCGTGTCGCCATCGGTTCTCCTCCCCTGCTCTCGCGTCATCCGGCGCGGTGGTCGAACTCTCCGGAGACCTGACACTACCCGCGGCCTGCGACAGGATCGGCTCGTTCCCGGCAGGATCGGCGGGTCAGCTACCGTCCGGAAAATTCTGTACGTAGCGCCGCTGCCACCAGGTCTCGACGGCATGGGCGTCGTAGCCGTCGCGCACATAGGCCACTGCCTCCTGCGCGGGTACGCCGTCCAGGACAGCCAGGCAGGCCAGCGCGGTGCCGGTTCGCCCGTGACCGCCCCGGCAGGCGATCTCAACCCGTTGGGACTCGGCTCGACGCCACGCCTCCTGAAAGGCCGCCCGTGCCCGTGGGCGATCCCGCGGCAATCCGAAGTCGGGCCACCGGAGCCACCGTGCCTCCCAGTCGACGGCCGGTGGTGGCTTGCCGAGCAGGTAGACGGCGAAGTCGGGCGGCGGACCGTCGGGTACTCCGCGACCCAAACCCCGGCCCCGTACCAGCCGGCCCGACGGCAGCGCAAGGACGCCGGGCAGCGCCTGATCCCAGGTCCGGTCCACGGCCCGACCGTAGGCGCCGGTGAGGACTCCCTAACACGGCGCCGGCGCCGGCGGGTGACCACGTTCAGGGCACGCCGTCTTCCCCGCCCAGACGGCCTGACAACGCGAGTCTGCACAGCCCATCGACCGGACCCGGCCGGTCTCAGCGTCGGCCGGTCAGTCGGTGGCGCCGTCCACCTGTTCTCGCAGGATGTCGAGGTGACCGGCATGTCGGGCGGTCTCCTCGATCATGTGCACGTAGATCCAGCGCGTTGACACGTCACCCATTCGGTAATGCGGCGCGGTGGCTTCTAGCGGGTACTCGGCAGCCAGCCGTCGTGACGTAGCACAGGCGGTGCTGTACTGCTCGACCAACGAGCTCACGGTGTCGTGTGCCTCGAGCAGGAATTCCGAGCTCCGTTCATGGGGTCGCCTATTGTCGCCGGTGCCTGCACCGAGCACCTGGTGGAACCAGCCGACCTCCACCCAGCGGAGATGCTTGATGATCCCGCCCAGCGTGGTGGGCGAGGGAACCAGCCGCTTCCGGAGGCCCTCCTCGGAGACCCCTGCCACCTTGTGGACGACCTCGTCACGGTAGAGATCCAGGAACGCTTCGAGCATCACTCGCTCCTCCGATGCCGCGACGACCTCGTCAGGCAGCAGCCCCTCAACCACGCCTCAACGGCCCCCGGTAAGACGTTCGACGAGTTGGCGAGCGTCGGTGCACTGGTCGAGCAGCTCGCCGACATGTTCCCGGGTACCGCGTCGCGGTTCAAGGGTCGGGATCCGGACCAGGTTCTCCGCGCCGAGGTCGAAGATGACCGAGTCCCAGGAGGCGGCGGCGACGTTCTTCGGATACCGGCGTAGGCACTCGCCCCGGAAGTAGGCCCGGGTATCGGTCGGTGGCCGGTGTGCGGCCATGGCAACGTCGGTCTCGGAGACAAGTCGCTGCATGGCGCCGCGGGCCACGAGACGGTGGTACAGCCCGCGCTCAGGGCGTACGTCGCTGTACTGCAGGTCGACCAGCGCCAACCGTGAGTCGTCCCAGCTCAGACCGTCGCGGTCCCGATAGCCCTTCAGCAGGCGAAGCTTCGCCACCCAGTCCAGCCGATCGGCACACGACATCGGATCTCGTTCCAGGTCGGTCAGGACTTCGGCCCAACGCTCCAAGACGTCCTTGGTCTCCGGGTCATCAACTCCCATGTGGTGCACGTACGTGGTGGCCAGTTCGTGATAGATCCATTGCAACTGCAGGGCAGTCATCCGGCGGCCATCACACAGCCGGATCTGGTTTTTCAACGATGGATCGTGACTGACCGCGTGCAGGGTCGTCACCGGCTCCTCGACCCGCAGGTCGGCTCCGATCTCGCCGTCCTCGATCATGGCCAGCACGAGTGAGGTGGTTCCGAGCTTGAGATAGGTGGCGAGCTCAGCCAAATTCGCATCGCCGATGATCACGTGTAGACGCCGGTACTTCTCCGCGTCGGCGTGTGGCTCGTCGCGGGTGTTGATGATCGGTCGTTTGAGGGTGGTTTCCAGCCCCACCTCGACCTCGAAGAAGTCCGCACGTTGCGAGATCTGGAATCCGCTCCTGCGCCCGTCCTGGCCAAGCCCGACCCGGCCCTGCCCGCAGATCACCTGGCGGCTGACGAAGAACGGGATGAGATGGGTGACGATCTCGGCGAACGGGGTCTGCCGACGCATCAGATAGTTCTCGTGCGAGCCGTACGAGGCGCCCTTGCCGTCGGTGTTGTTCTTGTACAGGCCGATCCGTGGCTGGCCTGGGATGCGCGAGGCACGCTTCGCGGCCTCGGCCATGATGAGTTCTCCGGCCTTGTCCCACAGCACGCCGTCCCGGGGATTGGTCACCTCGGGGGTGGAGTACTCCGGATGCGCGTGATCGACGTAGAGCCGGGCGCCGTTCGTCAGGATGACGTTGGCCAGGCCCGGGTCCTCGTCCAAGTCGTTGTGATCGAGAGCCGAAGCAGGCGACAGGTCGAACCCCCGCGCGTCGCGTAGCGGGGACTCCTCCTCGAAGTCCCAGCGAGGTCGGCGCAGCGTGGGCGCTTCGACAACCGCCCACGCATTGACGATCTGGCCGGACAGCAGGGTCGGGTTCGCACCAGGTTCACCAGGGACCGAGATGCCGTACTCCACCTCGGTCCCGATCACCCGATGAACGCTCATATCTTCAGCCTAGTTGCCTTCCGTGCGCCGCTCCCGGCATCGGCGGTGGCTCAGGCGTCGACGGCGCTTCCGCTCGTACGGCGGCCGCCGATGTCCAGAATGACGCACTGAACCTCGGGGTAAGCGGCCCAGTCCTGTTCAGCGGGCAGGTAGATGCCGGCCGCGTAGCCGTCCGGAATGTTCCGCTCCAGATAGTCGACGACCTCGTTTGCGCACTCGTCGACCAACGGTTGTCGCGACAGCGGGTTGGCCGGGTAGGGCGTTCCCAACTCGGCCGCGACATAGTCGCCGGTGGGCTCGGCCTCGTGCGGCTGGCTGCACGGCACCACGTCGAACAGGATCGCCGGTCCGAACCAGCACGGTCGGTATTCGGCGGCGTCAGGACCACGCATGGCCTGAGCCATCCGGCCTGGAGCGTTCACGTCCTCGGAGACGCCAGTTCGGTACTCCACCGCACAGACCAGCCATCGAGCGCCGGCCTCCCAAGCCACCCGCTTCGGTAGGTAGGCACTCGCGTCCACAAGAAGGTTGTCCTGCTCACGGGCACCCAGATAATTGTTGGGCAGCAGGTAGTCGCCACAACTCTCGTCTGAATAGAGCAGGGAGCCCCAAGCATCCGAAATCAGGTCGTCGTCGGTCGGATAATCGCCATCGAAGGCGGCCGGAATCTCGACCACCCGGGCGATCTCGCCCCCGTGCGGCTCCGCGCAGGCCACAGTCGCCGGTGGTGACAGCGGCCCGATTCCGCCGCGAACGGTGTCCAGACAACGGCCGGGTTGCGGTGCCTGCACCTGCTCGAATACCTCAGCAGACGCCCTGCCGAGTGCCGTTCGGGGCGATGACTGGCCACTGACGGTCGACACGCACCCAGTGCTCAGTGTGGCAATGATGACAAGGACGAGAGGCACCCTGAGGCGGGATCGTCCCCGACTGGGCCCACGGCAGCACAATCCGGAGGTGCGATCTCGGTTCACTGGTGCACGACCGCTACGCGTTGCTACAGGTACTGCCCGGTGTTGGTCGCCGTGTCGATGGCCCGCCCCGAGTCGCTGCCCTTGCCGGAAATGAGCGTACGGATATAGACGATCCGCTCACCCTTCTTGCCCGAGATCCGCGCCCAGTCGTCGGGGTTCGTGGTGTTGGGCAGGTCCTCGTTCTCCTTGAACTCATCGATGCAGGCAGCCATCAGGTGCCCGATCCGTACGCCACGGGCGCCGGAGTCGAGGTGATCCTTGATCGCCATCTTCTTGGCCCGGTCGACGATGTTCTGAATCATGGCCCCGGAGTTGAAGTCCTTGAAGTACAGGACCTCCTTATCCCCGTTGGCGTAGGTGACCTCGAGGAAGCGGTTCTCCTCGAGCTCGGAATACATCCGTTCGACCGCTCCCTGGATCATCGCCGCGACCGTGGCGTCCGGATTGCCGCCGTGCTCGCCCAGGTCGTCGTCGTGGATCGGCACGGTCGTCGTAAGGTACTTGGTGAAGATGTCCCGGGCCGCCTCGGCATCGGGACGCTCGATCTTGATCTTCACGTCCAGCCGGCCGGGGCGCAGGATGGCCGGGTCGATCATGTCCTCCCGGTTGGAGGCCCCGATCACGATGACGTTCTCCAAGCCCTCGACGCCGTCGATCTCGGACAGCAACTGCGGCACGATCGTGTTCTCCACGTCCGAGGAGACTCCGGAGCCCCGGGTACGGAAGATGGAGTCCATCTCGTCGAAGAACACGATGACCGGCGTACCCTCACTGGCCTTTTCCCGGGCCCGCTGGAAGACCAACCTGATGTGCCGCTCGGTTTCGCCGACGTACTTGTTGAGCAGTTCCGGACCCTTGATGTTCAGGAAGAACGACCGGCCCTCACCCTCGCCGCGTTCGGCGGCGATCTGCTTGGCCAGCGAATTGGCCACGGCCTTGGCGATCAGCGTCTTTCCGCAGCCTGGCGGGCCGTACAGCAGGATGCCCTTCGGCGGGCGCAGCTCGTACTCGCGAAAGAGTTCGGAGTGCAGGAACGGCAGTTCGACGGCGTCGCGGATCTGCTCGATCTGGCGGGCCAGTCCGCCGATGTCGCCGTAGTCGATGTCCGGCACCTCTTCGAGGATGAGCTCCTCCACCTCGCTCTTGGGTATCCGTTCGTAGGCGTACCCCGAGCGGGACTCCAGCAGCAACGAGTCCCCGATCCGCAGCGGCGCTTCGCGCAGGGTCTCGGCGAGGTAGACGACGCGCTCCTCATCGGTGTGTCCGATGACCAGTGCGCGGGCCGGGATGCCCTCGACCGGCTGCAGGATCTCCTTGAGCATCACCACGTCGCCGGCTCGCTCGAAGCCGGTGGCGGCGACGATGTTCATCGCCTCGTTGAGCATGACCTCCTGTCCGTGCAGGAGCGCGTCCATGTCCACCGTGGGCGACACCGACACTCGCAGCTTGCGCCCGCCGGTGAAGATGTCGACGGTTTCGTCGTCGTGCCGGTTTAGGAAGATGCCGTACCCGCTCGGCGGCTGGGCCAGTCGGTCGACCTCCTCGCGCAGGGTGAGCAGCTGCTCCCGTGCCTCGCGCAGCGTCTCGGCGAGCCGGTCGTTGCGCTCGGAGAGGAAGCTCGCACGGCCTTCGGCTTCGGCGAGCCGCTCCTCCAGTGCGCGGGTCTGCCGTGGTGCGTCGGTGACCCTGCGGCGCAGCGCGTTCACCTCTTCCTCCAGGAAGGAGACCTGGCTGACCAGGCTGGCCACGTCGCGTTCGCGGCGTGCTCGCGAGGCCGGTGTCCCGTCGCTGTTCGTCATGGCTGTCACCTCCACCCACGTTCTCTTCTCGGCATCGGGATTGGCCTGCCGAGAAG
>JBPCOF010000113.1:0-5550 GCA_051000515.1 Geodermatophilaceae bacterium | reverse complement strand
TCCGTTTCCCCAGGCCGCCCGCCGAACCGGACGTGCCCGTTCCCGAGCATCCGGCTCTCCACGAGCTCATGCCGATGGGGTCAGGCCGTGTTGGCTGCTGACCACGGGGACGCGATGTTGGCCCGGTGTCGGTAGCGGGTAACCGCGACCTTGCCCGGGTCGAACAGGGCGACGTCTCCGTCCGTCGGCCACCACCCGGGCAGGTAGTGGCGTCGGATCCACTTCCAGTTCGCGCGGCGATGCTTGCGGCGGATCCAGAGGAGTACCCGTCGCCAGGTGAAGCGGCGCAGGTAGTCGAAGGTCGCCTTGGACACGCCGTGTCGGAAGTAGTTGGTCCAGCCCCGCAGGATCGGCGCGAGCCGAGCGAGCAGGACTGCCAGCGGCTGGTTGAGTCCCTGCCGGGTCACCGCGCGCACCTTGGCCTTGACCGTGCAGAGCGCGGCCTTGGTCGGATAGGTGTAGACGGTCGGCTTCCCACTGCCTCGCTTGGGTTGCCGCTGGATGCGGAAGCCCAGGAAGTCGAAGCCCTCGTTGATGTGGCAGATCCTGGTCTTCGCCGCCGACAGGGGGCCCATCGGCGAGAGGACCGCCGCGGCCTCATCACGTAGTGCTTCGGCGTGCGCTTTGGTGCCGTGCACGACGATCACGAAGTCATCCGCGTAGCGGATGAGCCGGTAGGTCGCCTCACCTCGGCGGCGGCGCCGATGCCGAGCGCTGGAGTCACCCATCGCCGCCCAGGCGGCGGTGAAGTGATCGTCCAGCACGCTCAACGCGATGTTGGCCAACAGCGGGGACAGGATTCCGCCTTGCGGGGTGCCGGTGTCGGTGTCCTGCAGGGCTTGAGCCTCGGTGAGGATCCCGGCCTTGCAGAACGCCTTGACCAGCGCCACGACGCGTTTGTCGGCGATACGTGCCCGCACGCGGTCCAGCAGGGCCGCGTGATCGATCGCGTCGAAACACGCCTCGATGTCAGCATCGACCACCCACTCGTAGTTGCGCGGCGGGCCGGTCAGCTGATGGATCTCGGCGATCGCGTCTTGCGCCCGATGCCTCGGGCGGAAGCCGTGCGAGCACGGCTGGAAGCCCGCCTCGAAGATCGGTTCCAGGACCAGTTTCAGGGCCGCTTGCGCGACCCGGTCCCGGATGGTTGGGATGCCCAGCCGACGCAGCCTGCCGCCGGATTTCGGGATCATCCGTTCGCGCACTGGCAGCGGGGTGAACCTGCCAGACTTCAGATCAGCCCGCAGGTCGGCGAGGAACTGCTCCACGCCGCGCACGTCCTCGATGTAGTGGGCGGTCTGACCGTCCACCCCGGCCGTGCGTGCACCTCGATTGCCCCGCACCCGCGTCCAGGCGACAGCCAGAACAGCGGGATCAACGACCAGATTGAACAGGTCGTCAAACCGGCGAGCAGCGTCCTCGCCAGCCCATCGGTGCAGCTTGGTCTGGATCTTCAGTACCCGGACCCGGGCGGCGATCATGTCGCCGGCCATCGTGCGGTCCGGTGCGCCGGTATTCACCAGCGACCTCCTGACGTTCCAGCCCCTGCACTGCGAACTCGCTGCCGCCCTTGGCCATGTGACCGGCTTTCCCGGCCTCGGACTACTACGGCGGCTCCGCCCCACCACCCGAGCATCGGCTGACGATGAGCCTGCCCGTCTCCGTCCCGGCTGGCCGGAACGACGGGCGATCGGATGGCGGTTCCCACGTTCACCACGCACCGTTCGACGGGATGGGTGCCCAGCTCTTCCCCGGCGGCCTCGCCACGACTATCCCGCAGCACTTCATCGTGGCCTCCGGCTCGGCCAATCCTGGACCTCACCGAAGTCACGGCAACGGTCTCGCCGTTGCCGTGTGCACCGCTGACCGGCCCAGATCCGTCAGGTTCGAGCCGACGTTCCACTTTCGGGGGTTCCACCACTGGTTCCTGCACTCGTGCACCTCTCCGTCTCACTTGACCGGCCCGGGCCGTCTGACGGTGCCGACCCGTCCTGCCGTTGTCGGGGCTGCTCCCACCCTCACCCGCACCTCCAGGCTCGGACTGCCCCCAGCTTCATCAGGCTGCTGCGACAGCCCAACGAGGAAGGTCTCTCACCTCCCACCGATGCAGTGGCGCCTCGTGGCGCACCGGCGTGGTCGTCCAGAAATGTCAGCGCGGCTCGGACCGCGGCCTTGTGCGCCTCGGCAATTTCAGAAGCGATCTGTGGGCCGCTGACCGCCCACAGCGCGGACACTGATTTCGGGGCGGAGAACGTCAGGTCGTACCCGGTGACCCCATCGGTTCGCCAGGCCCGGCCCAGCTGCCGACCGGTGTCGGGGTGCAGCCCGCGGGCAAGCAGCGACTCCAACTGCCGCTCCGCCACCATCGCCTCGGGCACCAGACCCAGGTCCGGCAGGCCCCGGCCGAACCACCGACCAGGTGCCTCCCAGCGGGCCAGGAAGTACTCCGACGGGTCGGTGGCGACCTCGCGCTGGTAGTAGCGCCACGACGCGGTCCCGATTTGCGCCGAACTCAACACGAGCGGACCGTAGCATTCCAGGAATGCACATGTCTGCGCTATCTGGGGCCGTGATCAAAGGGGCGAAGGAGGGACAGTTCAGGGGGTGAGAGTATCGCGGTCAGTGACGGATAACGAGGGGGAATGAAGGGCAGTTGCGGTAATGACATGACACTGGGCAACGGGATTGGAGAGACTGGAAAGAATCTTGGAAAGTTGTGGCGTGTCGCCGAGTGGTGTGGTTGCGCGTGGGGTTCCCCGCCGCCGGGTTTCGGCTTGCCCCGACCGCTTTGACCCCTTGGTCAGTCGCGAGGCGACCCGCGCGCAGCTCACCACCGGCCAACGGTGTCCGGTGGGGCCGCACACCTCGTGGTTCACCCGACGCAGACGCTCGGGGCTGACCGGCACCGTGATCCCGCTCAATGGCCCGTCGGGGCCATTCTGTGATGCCTTCAGCCGACGGATTTGGCACAACTTCGGACCGGCCGCAGGGAATTGCTGATGGCGATAAGAACGTGACATCAATTTCTCGGCGGAGTGCCGCAGGCGCGGCGCTTTCGTCTCAAGAGATCTCTGGATTTCCGGCGACGAACCGAACGACAATGCCAATATGCCGGGCTCGGCAAACACCCGAAAGACGATCACTCGAACCCGGAGACGGGGTCCGGTCCTGGCCTGCTCAGGCAGCCGTCGCTTCCGTTTCGGGGAACGGGCGCACGGCGACCGTCTCGGTCGAGAGCATCTCGGTCAGCAGCAAGTCGAGCCGCAAGGCGACCGCCTCGTCGATCCAGATCTCACCACAGGCAGGACACTCCTCGACCGGGACAGCGGTGACGACGGCGACCCGGTGATCTCGCTCTTCGACGTACGGACGCCGCGCCCGAACACGCTCGCCGTTGTCGCAGACACCGCAGCGCATCAGCGTCTCCGCCGGAAGTCGGCCGTCCAGATTGACGGGTCGGGTTCGTACACGGTTACCAGTCTCTCCTCTTCCCGCGCGGAGTCAACGACGATCACCACATGCAGCGGCCGCAGCCACTCGACAAGCAGCACGACCTCGCGCCGCTCGAACGAGCCGTCCGCGGCCTCGGCGATGACCTGACCGTGGCCGAGGAGCTGCTGAAACTCTGCGAGGACCAGATCCAGGGCGCGCAACTTGTCGAAGACGTGCCGCCGGTACTTGTAGCCGAACCGCTTGGCATACGGCCGAGAGACGGCCCGGTAGCCACCGCCATCACTCAACTCAAGCTCGCCGATACCAGAACTCGGGTGCCATGGTGGCGAGGGCGATCCCGGGCGGTGAGCCGACGCCCAGACACAGCCAGGACCTTACTGTCCGTCCAGGACTTCCCTCCGCTATCCGACTCGTCAACACCGAAGGAACGGTCAGGGTCGCTCCGGCCGTGCGCTGCCTTCGGCTGATCAGTTGATCCATCCGGGCGGCAAGGTCCGCCGAGCGACCGGAACGCACGCGGGCGTAGAGGTTCAGCGTCGTAGTGATGTCCTTGTGGCCGAGGTGCGCCTGGACGTCCTTGACCGAGGCCCCCGCATCGACCAGCAGGGATGCGCACGTCGCCCGTAGGTCGTGCGGAGTAACTGGCAGCGCAGCGCGCCCGCTCTGCTCGCGCCGAGCGTCGACGGCTCGGACCGTGGGGTCCCAGGAGTCGCGCCGAAAGACCCGGTAGCGCCGATGGCCGCGCACGCGGTTGCCGAACAACAGCGCCGTCGGCTGGGCCGGACAGTCGCGTAGGCGAAGCTGCAGCTCCTGAGCGAGGGACACGGGCAGCGTGATCGTGCGTACGGCATAGGTCTTGGTAGCGCCGACCTCCAGCCGTCCGCCGATCTCGCTGACGCTATCGCGCACGGTCAGACGGCCGCCGGCCACGTCCACGTCACGGCGGCGCAGGGCCAGGGCTTCGCCGATCCGCAGCCCTCCGTAGGCGAGCAGCCGCACGAGCACCCGATCGTCGTCTCGCCGCATCGCCGTCGCCAACTCCTCGACTTCCGCCGGGCTCAACACGGGACGGTCCTTGCGTGGGCGGCGCGGCAGGGGGCCTGCGCGCAACGAGCACGGGTTCGTCGAGATGGCCCGGTCGCGAACGGCGCGGTCGAGGACGCGATTGAGCACTCCGTAGGACTCGATGATCTTCGAGGACGAGACGCCGGCGGCGACCATGTCGGCGATCCAGTCCTCGATGTGAGACGCACGCAGGCGACCGACCGGCACCGAACCCAGTCCTGGCTCCACCCGCAGCCGCCAGGCCTGCTCGTAGTTGGACAGGGTGGAGGACTTGAGCGTGGTCTGCGCCGTGCGCAGGTAGCCGGGCCACCAGTCGCACAGTGGCCGGGTCGCCGCCCGGTCGTCCAGGTCGACCCGGCGCGCGAGATCGTTGCGCCGAGCCGCGAGCCACCGGTCCGCATCGCCGCGGGTCGCGAAGGTGCCCGGTGCCGGCAGGAGCCAGCCGGTGTCCGCGTCGGGGTAGCGGGCCTGGAACCGTCCCGATCCCAGCGCTCGAACCGAGCCCCAGCTCCGTCGACTGCGCGCACGAACGGCCACGCCTCACCTCGCCCTGGGGAGCCGCTGACACCCCCTATTGACCGCTCACTATGGCACGTTCATGGCACGGAACGGTTCTGGATCACCATCAGTGCTGGTCAGCGGCTTCAGACACACCTGCTCCTAAACCGTGCGTCGCAGGTTCGAATCCTGCCGAGGGCACACAAAACCGCCGGTTAAGCTTAGCCACTAGTGGCTGGACGGTCCGGGGCCCTGACCTGAAGGTGGCGGGTCAGTTTGCGGAGTGCCAGGTGGAGAGGCCCTGGATCGCCGGCAGCAGAGCCCGGGCGGCTGCCTGGCCCACAGCACCACGGTCATCAGGAGGCTCAGAATGGAAAGCAACCCGGCCCAATTGAGGCCGGAGTCGAGCGGGAGCGGCTGCCCGACGGCGGTGAGTCGGAGCTGGACGTGACGAGGGGAGCTCGCGATGGCGGCCCGGATCGCGGCCAGGTCGTCGTGGCCGGTGTCGTCGAAGCGGAGCGAGCTGATGTGGCG
>JBPCOF010000105.1:0-5835 GCA_051000515.1 Geodermatophilaceae bacterium | reverse complement strand
CTACGCCTCGGCCAGCCCCGCCCAAGCCCAGGCCCGGCTCTACGAATGGATGGTCCACTGCGCAGACTCCGGCGTCCCCGAACTACGGCGCCTGGCCACCACCATCGACTCCTGGACAACGGAGTTCCTGGCCTACTTCACTACCGGCGGCATCACCAACGGACCAACCGAAGCGATGAACCTGCTGACCAAAAGGATCAAACGAGTCGGCCGCCACAGATTCCGGAACTTCGACAACTACCGGCTGCGGCTCCTGCTGCACTGCGGAGTGGACTGCAGACTCACCAGACGACACCACTCCGAGCCCGGTTACCACGCTTGGCTGCGTAGAGCCAGTAATCGGGTGGTCGCTTGACGGCAACGCGGATTGATCTCCGCGGCCGCCCGTGAATCGTCTGTTCGTCTTTCACGCTCATAATGGCTCTCCGCGAACCTCAGAATGGGCATTCTGCCAGCCTTGTGATCGGGCGGTTCCCGGTTCAGATCCGGGCGTCGGCTCAGGTCTGACCTGCGGTGAGGTCCAGTGCGCGGGCGCGGCCTGCCACGTACCATCCGGCGCATGCCGGTGCGCACCGTCCTGGAACGCGGGCCCAAGGGGAAGAGGGCGGTGGCGTTCGCTGTCGACTGGCCGGGCTGGAGCCGGGGGGCGAAGTCCCCCGATCTGGCGCTCGAGCTGCTCGAGTCGTATCGCGAGCGGTACCGACCGGTCGCAGTCGCGGCCCGGATGGCCCACGAGTTCGACGCCGCGGGATCCGTCGCCGTCGTCGAGGACCGGGTCGGCACGGGCTCGACCGACTTCTGGGGCATCTCCTTCTCTCCGTCGGGCTTCGAGCACGAACCGATGGATGACACCGAGATCGACCGCAAGATCGGGCTCCTACGCGCGTGCTGGGGGTTCTTCGACGCGGTGGCGGCGCGGGTGTCTGCTGAGATGCGCAAGGGTCCTCGTGGCGGTGGGCGCGACCGCGACCAGATCATCCGCCACACCATCCGCACCGAGAGCGAGGATTTCGCGAAGCGATTGGGTTTGCGGATAACAGAGGGCAGTGCGCTCACGCCGAAGGGCCTGCGTGACTACCGAGAGACGTATGTCGCCACCATGCGGGCGTACAACGCCGGCGAGGGCAAACGGATGCGATCGTGGAACCTGCCGTTTCTCATTCGCCACAGCGCATTCCATGCGTTGGACCACGCGTGGGAAATGGAAGACAAGGACCTCACAGCGCTCGCCGAGTGATTCGCGGAGACGTTCAGCGATCTTGGCGGTTGTGTTTGGCTGGACGAGGAGTTGATCCAACCACAGCGGCAGGTAGACATCGAGCCGCGTCCCCGCATCGACGGCAGGCAGGCCCAGATCAATTCGAGCAGACGCCGCGGCCACCCGCGTCCTCACGCCGGCGGATGAGCGCTGAGCCAGGTCGCTGCCCTGCGCCCTGATGCCCGCGACAGCCAAGCATCCTGGACCAGCTCGGTTAACTCCTGCCGGGTGAGCTCGTGAATGCGGCTCGCCTGCAGCAGGACCGAGGGATGGCCGTCGAAATGCGTGGTCGTGAAGAAGGGCGACGCTTCGTCCTGGAGCAGCGCCTGCTTGTCCGATCCGGAAGGTACCCAAAAGACGATGACGTCGTTATAGCGTTCGCCGGTCTCGGGGTCGATCGCGTCGGGGCGCGGATTGCGGAAGAAGATGAACGACTTTCCGCCGACTTGGTACACGGGGTTCCCTCCGTGCGCGTGCTCGACCGTGACGTGGGGCATGCCCAACGCCAGCTCGTGCACGTCCTCGATCGTCGTTGGCCGGTTCCTATTTAGCGGCACGACTTCACCCTAAGCAGAAAACCCCCATGGGGCTGGGTTAGCCGGACGCCAGTACGGGCGCGACTTCGACCTAGGTCCAACGGATCGGTAGTCGCTTGACTCCGCGCTGGAAGTTCGATGGCAGGTAACTCGGCTCCCCCGTTGCCTCGATCCAGCTCGTACGTCCCAAGAGTTCACCGAACAGAGCGCGCATCTGAGTGCGGGCGAGATGCGCGCCGAGACAGAAGTGCAGCCCGTGGCCGAAGGTCAGATGATTCTTCGGCGTCCGGTCTATCTCGAAGGCGTCGGGGAGGGGAAACACCTCAGGGTCGCGGTTGGCCGCGGTGAACGAGACGACCACCTTGTCCCCCGCCGCCACCGCGGTGTCGCCGACCACTACGTCGGACGTCGCGGTACGGCGGAACACCATCACCGGGGTCCACCAGCGCAACATCTCGTCCACCGCGGTACCGAAGCGCGACGGATCCGCTCGCAACGCGCGCTGCGCCTGCGGGTGCTCGAGCAGCGCGATCATGCCGCCGGGCAAGCCGTTTCGCAGCGTCTCGTTCCCGGCAACGGCGAACAGCCAGAACATGTTCTCGAAGTCCTCGACCGAGATCTGACCGCCCCCTCGCCCCCTCGTCCATCTGCGCCAGCAGGATCGACATCACGTCAGCGCCGGGGTCCATCCGTTCCGCTGCGCCGAGCAGATGCGCGTACCGGATACAGGTCCGGCACCCGGCGCGGCTGCGTGGATCCGGCATCCGTCCGGAGTCGTCCGGTTCGGGCCGTACGGACACCGCCTCCCGCGCCAGCGCCGTACCGGTGCTCGCGTCGAAGTCCGAGGAGATCGAGTAGTCCGTATCGAGGAAGCCGATCACCCGGTTCGACCAGTCGAACAGCAGCCAGCGGTCCTCCGGCGGGACACCCAGCACGTCAGCCAGCGCGAGCAGCGGCAGGTCGGCGGCCACGTCTTTTGGCGAAGTCGCACTCGCCCGTGAAGGACCGAATGAGCATCCGTGTTCAGCATCATTCGTTGCACGTATCGCAGGTCCTCCCCCGTCGCGGGATCCCGGATCCGGGGCCCCCCGACCGACGACGAGAACGGCCGGGTCCTTGAGGACGCGAGTCACCAGCGCATGACTCAGTACGAGGTGGTAACCCGGGCCGGCGGGCAGCCCCGCCAACTTCGGCTCCTCCACCCAAGCAACCGGCCCGTCCGTACGGAGTTCCACGATCGCGTCGAACGGCACCCCGCTGACATAGCTGCGCGGATCATGCAGCGCGGCAGTGCATGGATCCGTGTCCTCCCCCGGCCAGCGTTGCGGGTCCGGGCCGTACGGGGCCGCCGGATCCGACGAGAGTCCGGGCTCGCCTGCGGCTTCGCTCACCCCAGTGACGAGAGCGTTTTCTCGATGCTCGTGACCAGGGCGACCGGCGTCTCGTACATCGTGTAATGCCCGCGTTGGACTGGATGTCGAGCTCGGAGTCCGGATACTGCTTCATCCAGGTGGCAGCCATGGTGTCTGCACCGAGCGCCGGGTCATGTTCGCCGACGATCGCCTTGACCGAGATCGACGCGGTCGGCACCTCGGCCGAGAAGTCGCCCTTACCCCAGGAAGGGAGGTACCCGCCGAACGCCTCGCGCGTCGACTGAGCAACGGAGAACGCCACCATCTTGTTGACCCAGGTGGCCGACCGCCGATTGCCGGTCGTGAAATCGATGATTGCGTAGCGGTTGCCGTCGGTCTGCGCCGCGCCGGAGAACAAGCCCCAGCTGTCGTCGTCCCACGGTAGGCCGGAGGCAGGAACGGGACTGATCCCGATCATCGCGGTCACCCGCTCGGGCGCGTCGGCGAACACCCGCTGGATCGCCACACCGCCCATCGAGTGGCCGACCAGAGCAAAGGTGTCCCAGCCGAGCTCATCGGCAGCGGCCAGCGTGTCTGCGGCGATCTCGGGGATCGTGTACTCGCCGGTCTCGTCCCGCCTCGAGCCGTAGCCCCGGTAGTCGAGGCAGGCGTAGCTGTACTTCTCTTCATCGATCAGGTCCGGCAGCATGCCCCAGCCGGTAGCCGAACCGAACCAACCGTGTAGCGCGATCACCCGCACCGGGCCATGGCCCAGCAGAACCGGAGGCATCGTCATCGCTCCTTTGTCAGTCATCGAGGGTCGGATCTTCCCAGATTCCCGCCCCTGCCTCTGCACAAACGGCCCGTCTGCGGCCGCGCGACTACCATCGATCGCATGGACGAGGTGCGAACACCCCTGGAAACATGACTCGAGTGCGGTTCGCTGATGGGCGACAAGACCGCGCACTCGAACTGGCACGAGCGGGCGCTGGACGGCCGCCTTCGCAAGGTCTCCGAGCAAGTGACCGAACAGGCCCAAGAGCTCGCCGACAGAGCGTGCAAGCTGGGCGACCGGTCCGGCTGACCACTCCCAGCCAATCTCACGTTCTGGCCGTCTTCGCCTTGTTCCTCGTCGCCGGTCCGGCGTGGGACACCTCCCGACAACGGCGCGAACAGGCGGGCTGGGATGACCACGCCGCCTTCATGGATGAGCTGCTCCAGCAGGGGTTCGTGGTCATGGGCGGCCCCATCGGTGACGGGCAAGAGATCCTGCTGATCGTCGAGGCCACCGGCGACGCCGAGGTGACAGCCCGACTCCAACCGGATCCGTGGTTCGCGATGGGGATCCTCCAGATCGGACAAATCCAGCGGTGGACCGTCTGGCTCGACGGTCGCGCGGTCACGTCGAAGCGCTGAAGTCCGGGATGGTGATCGAGCCGTCCGCAGCAATCGCGAAGCGTGGATTGTGGGCGACCTCCCAGGCATGGCCGTCCGGATCGGTGAAGACGCCCGCATAGCCACCGTAGAAGGTCTCCGCAGCCGGGCGGGTCATCACAGCGCCCGCTCGCTGCGCATCGGTCAGGACGTCATCGACCTCCCGCCGCGATCGGACGTTGTGCGCGAGGACCATTCCCTCGAAGCACGCGGCCGGGCCGGGATCCGGTGTGCCGCAGTCCGAGGCCAGCTTCTCCCGACCCCAAAGGACGAGGGCCATTCCACCCGCTTGGAAGAAGACGGTCTCCTCGGTCTCCTGTCCGCGCCAGCCCAACTGCTCGTAGAAAGTACGGGCGCACTCCAGATCGCTGACCCCGAGGGTGACGAGACTCAGCCGTTGCTCCATGCGCGGAATGTAGCGACCAAGCCGATGATCACGACCAGTGCATCGGCCGCCGCACCGACGGCGGTAAGCGGGTCTGTGCCGAAGCAGTCGTAGACCGCACATCCCCGAAATCCACGATGTCACTGCCGTGCGGATCGGTCGTCGGCCAGCTTCATCAACTGGTGGATGAGATGCACCACCTCGCCGTCGGCGAAGTGCGAGAGCTGACTGCCGACGGCGAACTCTATCCGGGTGCGGCGCGGCGAGTCGGTTGTCCAGGTCCGATCGAACGGCCACACGTCGGACCGCTCGGCGATTTGCTGCCGGGCGCGGAGAAGTGCGCCCACCGGCCGGTCGAGAACCAGATTGAAGATCGGCGTCTGCGGGGGATCCGGCAGGACCTCGAGGCCAGGGATGTCGCGGAGCCCGGCGGTCAGCTACTGAGCCGATCGGAGGTACCCAGCCATCTTCTGCATCTCGACCTCAAGCCCGGCGAATGTCTCGCCCTCGTCCTCCAGCTAGAAAGCCATGATCGCCTGATGGCCGATCTCGGATTCCTCGTACGGTGATGCCCGGTAGCGCGCGTCGCTAGTGAATAGGCGCTCGATGGCCCCTGCAGATCGCCGTCGCGACATGCGCGCTCGTACCCGTCCTGCCATGCCATCACCACGCCCCGATCCATCCGGGAAGTGTCGCGAAACCCTCCGCCCGCCTCCAATCCGGAGAGACATATGCGCAGCCCCTCTCACTGCGCGGTTACCATCACGGCATGGATGAGATTGTGAAAGTGCCGGAAACGTGCCCCGAGTGCGGCGCGCTCATGGGCGACAAGACTGCGCACGCGGACTGGCATGAGCGGACCCTCGACGC
>JBPCOF010000091.1:0-6071 GCA_051000515.1 Geodermatophilaceae bacterium | reverse complement strand
CATCGGCATGCTGCGCGGGCTGAAGGAGCGCTACGAGGTCCATCACGGCGTACGGATCACCGACGCTGCGATCGTCGCCGCCGCAACGCTGTCCGACCGCTACGTCACCGCACGATTCCTTCCCGACAAGGCGATCGACCTCGTTGACGAAGCCGCCAGCCGGCTTCGGATGGAGATCGACTCCCGTCCGGTCGAGGTCGACGAAGTCGAGCGCGTCGTACGCCGGCTCGAGATCGAGGAGATGGCGCTGTCCAAAGAGGACGATCCGGCCTCGCAGGAGCGACTGTCGGCCCTGCGGGTCGACCTCGCCGACCGGCGAGAGACCCTCGCCGAGTTGACGGCGCGCTGGCAGCAGGACAAGGGGGCCATCGACCGGATCAGGGTCGCCAAGGAGGAGCTGGAATCGGTCCGCTCGGAGTCCGACCGGGCCGAGCGCGATGGTGACCTGGCGCGTGTCGCCGAGCTTCGGTACGGCCGAATCCCCGCTCTGGAGCGCCAATTGGCTGACGCCGAAATGTCGGTCCACAGTGGAGTCTCGATGCTCACCGAGGAAGTCTCCGAACAGGACATCGCCGATGTCGTCGCGGCCTGGACGGGCATCCCGGCCGGTCGCCTGATGGAGGGCGAGACGGCGAAACTGCTCCGGATGGAACAGGTACTGGCCACCCGGGTGGTCGGACAGGAGGCGGCCGTACAGGTGGTGGCCGATGCCGTACGCCGGGCCCGCGCCGGTGTATCTGACCCCAACCGCCCGACGGGCTCGTTCCTCTTTCTCGGCCCGACCGGCGTAGGCAAGACCGAGCTGGCGAAAGCCTTGGCGGAGTTCCTGTTCGACGACGAACGGGCGATGGTCCGCGTGGACATGAGCGAGTACGGCGAGAAGCACTCGGTGGCCCGGCTGGTCGGCGCACCGCCCGGTTACGTCGGGTATGAATCCGGCGGCCAACTGACCGAGGCGGTACGCCGGCGCCCGTACACCGTCGTGCTGCTCGACGAGGTCGAGAAGGCTCATCAGGATGTCTTCGACGTCTTGTTGCAGGTCCTCGACGACGGCCGGCTCACTGATGGTCAGGGTCGCACCGTGGACTTCCGCAATGCGCTGGTGATCCTGACCTCGAACCTCGGATCCGCGCTGATCGCCGATCAGGGGTTGCCTGAGGCGAATCGGCGAGAAGCCGTGATGGAGGTCGTACGCCGGCACTTCAAGCCGGAGTTCCTGAACCGCCTCGACGATGTCGTCATGTTCAACTCCCTTGGCGCCGAAGAGCTCACGCACATCGTCAACATCCAGGTCGACCAGCTGGCCAGGCGGCTATCGGCTCGACGACTGACCCTCGAGGTCAGCCCGGCAGCCCGGGAATGGCTGGCACTCGGCGGCTTTGACCCGGTCTACGGCGCGCGTCCGCTGCGGCGGCTCGTCCAGTCCGCTATCGGTGACTCGCTGGCTCGCGCGCTGTTGGCCGGCGAGATCCGGGACGGGGACACGGTGGCCGTCGACGTCGTGCCGGGCGAGGACCGCCTGACGGTGGGCACCGCTGCCTGACGCTCCGGCGGCTAGCCGCCGACGTTGTCCTGCACGCAGCTCTGCAGTTGCTGTTCGGTGAAGTCCGCGCCGAACTGCGCCTGGCAGTCCGAGGCGATCCGGACGGCGACGATCACCAGCCCGGTGCCGATGACGGCGGCCAGGATGCCGGTGATCAACCCAGCGATGGCCATTCCCTTGTTGCTGACCCGGTCGGTCCGCGCCCTGGCCAGAGCGATCCCGCCGAAGATGACCGCCAGGATGCCCAGGATGATTCCCGGAAAGGTCAACCAGCTCGTGGCCAAGGCCAGGATCCCGAGAATCAGCGAAGCGATGGCCAGCCCGTTGCGGGCCGCGGGGCGACCGTAGGGCTGTCCCTGGCCGGGATCGCCGGGCGGCGGGTACCCGTACGGGTAGGGGTTCTGGTCCGAAGGCGGTGAGGGCGGCGCAGGCGTGGACATTTGTCCACCGTAGTGAGACCGGCCACTGGCCGACACCTGACAGGTAGCAACGCGCCGGCCGCAGCCCGACGCGCCCGATTGCTGTTCCTGGCAAGCTGCCGACATGCCTGACACCACGAAGGGTCCGACTCCCGCGCCCACAGATCGGATGCCCACGACGGCAAAGGTCGCCGCCATCCTGCTCGGCTTCCTGGGTCTCCTTCTCCTGGTCAATGCAGTTCTGGGCTTCACCGGACTCGGGTCGATCCTCGACGAATTCGCCATGGCCGCCCGCGACCGCGATGTCAATTTCGACCGTGCTGCGGCAAGCAGCCAGCTGACGACGCTGTTCGCGGCCGGCGCTGTCCTCGGGCTGATGTCCGCGGTGGCATGTGTGCTGCTGGCCAGGCGACACAAGGCCGGCCGATTGCTGGGAATTGCCTGCGCGGGGATTCAGCTGTCCCTCGCCGTATTCAATGCGATTGGGGTCGGCGGACTGCTGAACTACACGCTGCTCCTTATCGTGCTCACCCTGGCGATCCTGGTGATGCTCTTCCGCAAGCAGACCGTCGACTGGCTGCGCACCGAGCCCGTCTCATGAGCGGCAACGGGCACGGCTCGTCGTCTGACCCCGGCCAAGGTGGCGTCCCGGCTTCGCCCGGCCGCTCGATGTTTGACCCCAGCCAAGGCGCGTCCCCGGCTTCGCCTGGCCGCTTGACTGTCGCTCTGGTCACCGGCGGCACGGCCGGCATCGGTGCGGCCTTCGCCGCTCAACTCGCCCGCGAGGGTAGCGATCTCGTCCTCGTCGCGCGGACCGAGGCCCGGCTCACCGAACAGGCGACGGAGCTCAGTGAGCGATACGGCATCTCTGTGGAGACGATCGCCGCGGATCTGTCCACCGACCATGGTCTCAGCAGAGTCGAGGCCCGAGTGGCTGACCGCAGCGCACCGATCCACCTACTGGTCAACAACGCGGGATTCGGACTGCCGGAGGACTTCCTGGACTCCGACATCGCCGCGGAGGAAGGGATGTTGGCGGTCAACGTCCGTGCCGTGCTGCGGCTCACGCACGCCGCGCTGCCGGGGATGATCGAGCGCGGCTCCGGCGGCATCATCAACGTCTCCTCGATGGCCGGCTCGGTGCCCACGGCCACCGGAGCGACCTACGCGGCGAGCAAGGCGTGGGTGACCGCGTTCACCGAATCGCTGTCCATGCTGGTGGCGGGCAAGGGCGTCGCGCTGACCGCGCTGTGCCCGGGCTTCACCCGTACGCAGTTCCACGACCGGGTCGGGGTCTCCCGTGGTGGCGTACCCGAACTCCTGTGGCTGGACGCCGACGACGTGGTGGCGGCCGCCCTGCGGGATCATCGGCGCGGCGCGGTCATCAGCGTTCCAGGTTTGCAGTACAAAGCGTCGGTGATCGGCTCCCGGCTGGTCCCGCGCCGGGTCCTGCGCTGGGTGAGCGCTCGGGTGACGGCTGGTACGTAGCGCTGCGGCTCCTGTGAACCGGGCTGCGGCTCCTGTGAACCGGCAGGTCGCGCCGTGCGAACGCTGTAGGTGAGCACCCAGACTGATCAGCCTGACCAGACGCAGCGCCAGCCTGACCAGACGCAGCGCAGCGCTCCGACCGATGCCAAGCCATGGGTACGGCGCGGGCTGAGCGCGCTGGCGGGTCTGCTCGCGGCAGCCGTCGCGCTGGGGATCGGTGAACTGCTCGCCGGGCTCGTCGGGCCGAACAGTTCACCGGTGATCGCCATCGGCGGCGCCGTCATCGACGCCACCCCGCGGCCGCTCAAGGACTTCGCCATCACCACCTTCGGCGAGAACGACAAGATCGCCCTGGTCGTGGGCACCCTCGTCCTGCTCGCCGTCTTTGCCATGGTGCTCGGACTGCTGGCCTGGACCCGGCTGCGGTTGGCTGCCGCGGGCGTGCTGCTCTTCGGCGTCCTGGGCTCAGCCGCCGCGATCACCCGCCCGACCGGGTCGGTGTTGGACACCCTGCCCTCCATCCTGGGCGCGCTCGGCGGAGCCGTTGCGCTGGTCTACCTGATCACCGCTCTGGGACGCCGTACGACCGGTGCTTCGTCCGACGAATCCAGGGCGAGGGCAACTGCTTGCGCCGGGGCGGCATCCGACAAGCCGGTCGCTTCGGACCGGGCGCGGCAGGCGGCGATGGATCGAGCCGGCGACAGCGGTGATGCCGCTGCCTCCGATGCTGCGCGCCAGCACGCGGACGAGACCCTGGTGGCCAAGCTGCGCGAGCGGCTTGCCGGCGTGGATCGAAGCACGAACTCGCTCAACCGCCGCGGATTCTTCGTCGCCGGTGGTCTAGCCGCCGGCGCGGCGGTTGTGGCCGGGGGGGCGGGCAACCTGCTGCAGCGCCGTTTTGCCGTCTCCGGAGCACGCGCCGACATCACGCTGCCGGACCCCTCCAGTCCGGCGCCCGCCCTGCCAGCCGGCGCGGATCTGTCGGAATCTGTCGAGGGATTGACCCCGTTGTTCACCGACAACGGCGACTTCTATCGGGTGGACACCGCGATCACGGTCCCCCAGGTGTCGCCCTCGGATTGGTCGCTGCGGATCTTCGGGATGGTCGAGCAGGACGTGGAGTTCACCTTCGAGGACCTGATGAACCGCGACGACCTGATCGAGCGCGACATCACCCTGTCCTGCGTGTCCAACCAGGTCGGCGACAAGCTGGCCAGCACCGCTCGCTGGATCGGCGTACCCCTGAAAAACCTGCTCGACGAGGCAGGGATCAACAGCGGCGCCGACCAACTGGTGTCCCGCTCGGTGGACGGGATGACGATCGGTACGGCCACTGATGCCGCGCTGAACACCGAGGACGCGATGATCGCGATCGGGATGAACGGCGAACCGCTCGTGGTCGCTAACGGGTTCCCGGCCCGGATGCTCATCCCTGGCCAGTACGGCTACGTGAGTGCCTGTAAGTGGATCCTCGAGATCGAGGCCACGACCTTCGACGCCTTCGACGCCTACTGGGTCGAGCGGGACTGGGATCGGGAGGGACCGATCAAGGTGTTCTCCCGCATCGACACCCCGCGCGGGCTTCGCCCGGTCAAATCCGGTCCACGGATGGTGGCCGGAATCGCCTGGGCGCAGACCCGTGGCATCGCCAAGGTCGAGGTCAAGGTGGACGGCGCTGACTGGACTGAGGCTGACCTCTCACCCGAGATCAACAAGAACATCTGGCGGCAGTGGACCTATCCGGTGGACTTCGCTGCGGGTTCGCACACCATCGTCGTACGGGCTACCGATGGCGATGGCGAGGTGCAGCCCGAAGAACGCGTGCCGCCGTTCCCGAACGGTGCCACCGGTTGGCACAGCATCGTCGCAACCGTCAGCGACGACGTCTAAGATCCTGCCGCCTCCGTTGCGCTGCTTGATGTTTCGCGTCGTATGCATGGGGGCATCCGACCGTGACCGCATCGTGATGAACCGACTGGGCGACCGGCCCGAACGCTCTGTGAAGGAACACCCACCGACCCGCCGGACATGAACTGGCGAAGGGAGCACCAAAGTGAAGATGCGAACGACTCGCAGCATAATGCTGGCATCGGTCATGGGCCTGACACTGGCGCTGAGCGCCTGTGGCTCCGACGAGCCCACCGACTCGGCCAGTAGCGATCCTGCCACCACCGAGGAAGAGGCCACCACCGAGGAAGAGGCCACCACCGAAGAAGAGGCTCCTGCCGACGGTCCGTTCGGGGCAGCCTGCGCCGGAGTACCCACCGAGGGTGAGGGCAGCGTCGAAGGCATGGCCGACGACCCAGTCGCGACTGCGGCCAGCAACAACCCGCTCCTGTCGACCCTGGTTGCCGCCGTCACCGCCGCGAACCTGGGCGACACCCTGAACACCACCGACAACCTGACCGTGTTCGCGCCGTCCAACGACGCTTTCGCGGCCGTTGACCCGGCTGCCCTGGAGATGCTGCTGCTCCCCGAGAACGTCGATCAGCTCTCGTCGATCCTGACCTTCCACGTCATCGGCGAGCGCCTTGCTCCTGAGGATCTGGCCGGCACCTTCCCGACGCTGAACGGCGCGGAGATCACCATCGAAGGTGAAGGCGAAATGTTCACCACCAACG
>JBPCOF010000072.1:0-8484 GCA_051000515.1 Geodermatophilaceae bacterium | reverse complement strand
CCGACCGAGGTCAGCCCGATGCCCACATCGCTGATCGTGTCGCCGTCCAGCCAGACGCAGGCACCGGCGGCGGCCACCGACCAGTCCCCCGCGCGGCGCTCGACTTTCTG
Organism: Geodermatophilaceae bacterium; assembly: GCA_051000515.1. GTDB lineage: Bacteria > Actinomycetota > Actinomycetes > Mycobacteriales > Geodermatophilaceae > JACCQS01. Next base: position 8,374 of record JBPCOF010000072.1, on the reverse strand, counting down.
ATAGCTGCTTCCGCCGCCGGGCCGGATCGGGATCCTGATCTCGGTGATCATCTCGGCGGGTCCACAGGCGGTCTCGTACGGGCCGAGGTGCATCTCCCTGGCCGGGACGACTCGCTCCCCCGATGAGGAGGTGATGACGATCTGGGCCTTGGTGGCCGAGAAGACCGCGGACAGATCCTCGGACGGATCGGCCTGGCCGATGGATCCCCCGACCGTGCCACGGTTGCGTACGACCGGGTCGGCGATCACCCGTTCGGCGTCGTGCAGGATCCGGTAGTGCTCCCCCGCCAAGGCCGAGGCGAGCAGGTCGGCGTGCCGGGTCATCGCTCCGATCCGGAGTTCGTCACCTTCGAGGCGGACGTAGCCCAACTCGTCGGCCAAGTCGTTGATGTCGATCAGGTGCTCCGGGCGGGCGATCCGCAACTTCATCATTGGTAACAGCGAGTGACCACCGGCGACCAGGCGAGCCTCCTCACCAAGGCTCTCGAGCAAGCCGAGCGCATGAGCGACACTGGTCGCCCGCTCGTAACCGAATGTGGCAGGTGTCTGCATGTGCGGTCATCTCCAGGTAGCGGGCGACGTTCATCGCGTCGCGTCACAGCCAGATTTCCGCGCGGTTCCACAGGCTGCAAGAGCGGTCTAAGCTAACCCTTAAGGCGATCGGAAGCTGGCTCTGGTCGCAGCCCTGAAGTGGACGACGGTGACTCTGAATCAGCTGAAGGTCTTCGTCCTCGCCGTACGACTGGGCTCGATGCGCGCCGCCGCGCAGGCACTTGGAGTGAGTGAGCCGGCCGTCTCCCAGGCGCTGACGGCGCTGCGCCAGAGCCTCGGCGATCCGCTGCTGGTTCGCGAGGGATCGGCCATGGTGCTCACCCCGGCCGGTCGGCGGGTGGTCGGGCTGGCCTCCCAGATGGTGAACCTCGCGGTAGAAGCCGAAGCCGCCGTACGGCATGCGCACGGTTCACCCGAACTCATCCGGGTGGCCGCAACCGCCACGGTGGGCGAGGCGGTCGTACCGGCTCTCCTGCAGGCCTACACCAACCGCGCCACCAACGTCGAGGCGACCCTGGGCATCGGGACCGTCGAAGAACTGACCGCCCTGCTCACCGAACGACTGGCCGACGTGGCCATCGGTCCGCGGTTGACCGGGCCGGGTGCCGAGGGCATTCTCAGCGAACCCCTGCAGCGCTACCGGCTGGCGTTCGTGGCAGCACGGGCTGACCCGCTCGCTGCGAACGGTCCGGTGACGCTGGCCCGGTTGCGTGACGTCGACTGGCTGGTGGATCCGAGTGGAACCGATCCGCTCAGTGAAGTCGGCTACCTGTTGGGGCATGCCCGCGTGCCGGAGTCCCGGATCCGGGTTTTCCCGTCGCAGTCTGCGGCCTGGGCAGCCGCCGCCGCCGGTAACGGTATAGCTCCGGCAGTCGAGCACATCTTCATCGCCTCGATTCACCCGGGCCTTGCGTTCGTCCCGGTGCAGGGCTCACCGTTCCCGATGTTCTGGTACGCCTCGATGCTCGGCGGCGAGCGGACGCCGGCCACGGCCATCCGGCTGCGCCGCTTCCTGGCCACTCCTGATGCGCTGCAGGCGATGTACCGCACCGACGGAGGCGTGCCGGCGTCAAAGTTCCGACCACCGGTGCACGTGACGATCTGGAACTAGGCGCGCTCGTACGTCCGCACACGTATCCCTAGATCATCCGCAGGGTGGACGACGCTGTCGTACCCCGCAGCTAACTTGATTTGCACCGCAACGTTTCAGTGCTTTCAAGCGTCCTTCCTAGCAGGAGCGGCGTGCGGGGGGGCTGATTAAGTCAGCGCAGGAAGGGCGGCACGACATGACTGCATCGCAGGATTCGACCAGCCAAAACGCTGGCGACCAGCGGCCCGAGTCCGCCCTGCTCGTCGCCGCCCGTCAGCTCTCCGAGGAAGCCGCCCTGCACCCCCGGTTGGCCGGCCTGTCCGGTGTCCGTCAGCGGACCGTTGCCACCGCGGTCCGCCGGGCCGCCCGCCGCATGACGGTCATGCCCGCCGCTTGATCTCATGCCCCGTCGCACACCTGAGGTCGTTGGTACTCGTTCGGGCAGGCCGCAGACGAACGAGATCCAGGATGACTATGTCCAGACGATCATCGCCCGCTACGGCCTGCGGACGAAGGCCTTTGAAGTGGAATTCGAACAGCGCGGCCGATTGGTGGAGCTGAGGGGACTCGAACCCCTGACCCCCTCGATGCGAACGAGGTGCGCTACCAGCTGCGCCACAGCCCCCGAAGAAGGCGATGCCGAGGGTAACGCACTCCGGTTGGTCGCCTTTGCCTCGGACCTGCCGGAGTGACTGGTCAGTTGCCGCAGGCGCTGAGTGCGGCAACTGACCAGATAGTTGGGCCCCGGTCAGACGGCTTTGCGCGCTGCCCAGTACGCCGCATCGTCGACGACGGGCTCGGGCGAGGCAGCAGGTTGCCAGGTGGGCATCTGGGCGAAACTCGGGTCGTCGTCGTCCAGGGCGATCGCCTGGTGCTCGGTCGCGGCGGTGACGTGCGCCTGGTACTGGGTGTGCCGACGAATCGATCGCTCCGTACGGTCCTCCGGCATCGTGATCCTGGCAGCCGCGCGGGCCCGGCGGCGCTCCTGACGGTCCTGCTCGCGCTGGGCCTCCATGCGCAGGAAGACCACGTAGCTGAAAATGACCAGGTCGAGAATGATCTGCGGCCACCAGAGCACCGGCTGCCAGAAGGCCGCGAAGCCCGCCCACAACAGAGCCAGGGCGATCAGGCCGGTGAGCATCCGACGCCGCCGGGCGCGGATGTCGACCTCGCTACGGTGAGTCCGATCCCGCGCTGGCGAATCGGCTACCGCCTGCTCTGCGGCGCGCGGCTCTGCGACGGCGCGCGGCTCTGCGGCAGCGCGCGCAGCAGGACGCTCCGAACCGAGCGCGGCAGCCGCGGTCAGTGTCGCGCCGGGAACCCGCTTGGGTAGCCGCGGAATCGGTTCGGTGGGCAAGTCGTGCGCCGGCTCCGTACGGGCGGCTCGGCCGCCTTGCGTGAACCGGCCGCTCGACGCGGTGCTGCCGGCCGAGGTACGGCTCGACGTGGTGCTGCCGGCCGAGGTGTGGCTCGACGTGGAATTGCTGGGCATGGCACTCCGATCGCTGCGCCGGCGTAGCACCCGGGTGGGTTCGGCGGATGTGTCGGCCAGGTCTCCGCGGGTGACAACCATCGGGACGAGGACCACGAACCAGAGGCCCACCAGGATGGCCAGCAGCACGCCGGAACCCATCCAGCACCTCCTGTCACACCCGTCACGTACGTTGCGTGCTCACGGTAGGCAGTGCAGGGCTGCGCTCCGGGCATTGTCAGCGGTGTGTCGTGAGGCTGAATGTCTGGTTGAGCCTTATTCCCGCTCAGTAAGCGCCGTCCGACTCAGTAAGTGCCGTCCGAACGGCGGCGGGCTTGCAGCACAGCCAGCACCTTGTCCCGGGCGTCCTCGACGGTCAGTGCGTATCCGATGTGGTCACGCCACTCGCCGTCGATGTCGAGATACCGGACGAAGTGGGCCTCCTCGCGGAAACCGAGGCCAGCCACCAGAGCCCGACTCGGCGCGTTCTCCGGGCGCACGTCGGCCTGCAGTCGATGCAGTCCGACCGGACCGAAACAGTGCTCGACGACGACGGCCACGGCCATCGACATGTGTCCCTGACCGGCCACCGACTGGTCGATCCAGTACCCGAGATGGGCGCTGCGCATGACCCCGCGTACGACGTTGTCCACGGTCAACTGCCCGGCGAAACGCCCGTCGACGAGCACCGCAAAGGGCAGGCACAGCCCCACGTTGGCTCGTCGGCGCAGCGCCCGGACCATCCGCCGGAAGTTGCCCCGGCTGTGCCGGATCGCCCAGGTGGACGGGGCGCTGGGTTCCCACGGGGACAGCCAGGCCTGGTTGGCCAGTTGCAGCCGTTCCCAGTCGGCCGCGTCCCGGCGGCGCAGCGGACGCAGGCTCACCCGGCTCGCAGTCAGGGTCACCGGCCAGCCGGGATGGGCCGCGGCAGCCCAGTCGTTCACGACCCGAGCAGCATCGGGATGACGGTGACCAAATCCCCCACCGGTACCCTGCTCACATCCTGGTCGATGACGATCAGGCTGTTGGACTGCGCCATGTTGGCCAGCAGATGCGCGCCCGGCCCGCCGACCGGGCTGACGACGTACCCGCCGTCCGGGTGCCGCATGACCTGACCGCGGCGGTACTGCCGACGGCCAGCAGGTGAATCCATCTCGACCTGGCACAGCGCCTGGACCGTACGGCGGAACAGTTGTCGCTTGCCAGCCATCAACCGAATCGCCGGGCGGATGAACACCTCGAAACTCACCAGTGCGCTCACCGGATCGCCCGGGATGCAGAGCACCGGAGTCTGGGCCGCACCAAGTGTTCCGGACCCCTGCAACGCGCCGGGATGAATGGCAACGGCCTCGAAGCGGACCTCGCCCACTTCGGCAAGGGCTTCCTGCATCACGTCGAAGGCGTCGCTGGAGAACCGGCCGGAGATGACGATCAGATCGCTTCGGATGACCTGACTCTCCAGGAGTTCCACCAGCCGGCGCTTGTCGTCGCGGCCGATCCCAGCGCGGTAGACCTCCGCATCGGCGTCGCGGGCCGCGGCTGCCAACGCATAGCTGTTCACATCGACGGCCTGGCCAAGGCCGGGAACCGTGCCGACGTCGACCAGATTGCTACCCGCCGAGATGATCACGACCCGGGGTCGCGGTCGGACCAGCACCCGTTCCCGCCCGACCGCCGCGAGCAGACCCACCTGCGCCGGCCCGATCGGGGTACCCACCTTGACCGCGACATCGCCCGGCTCGACGTCCTCACCCTTGTTGCGGACGTACGTGCCGGTCGGCAACTCCCGCCGTACCGCCACTCGGGCCACACCACGATCGGTCCAGGACACCGGTACGACCAGGTCGGCACCGGCCGGCATCACGGTGCCGGCCGTGACCTTGAGCGCCATCTGGGCACCGATCGAGCCCGGCTCGTGATCTCCGGGACCGGCCTCGCCGACGACCGGGAGGACCGCGGGTTCCTCCGCGCTGGCACCGCGCAGATCCGAGCCGCGTACGGCGTACCCGTCAGCGGCGGCGTGATCGTTGGGCGGCAGGAAGATGTCGCTGATGACCTCTTCGGCGCAGAGCAGACCCTGGGCATCGAGCAGGGCGACCTCGATCGGGTCCGGGTGCGGCATCAGCGCCAGGATCGCGTCGAGATAGCCCTCGACCGTGTGGGCCGAGGTCGCCGCGGGCTCAGTCATCTGGTCGCTCAGTCATCTGGTCGCTCAGTCATCTGGTCGCTCGGCCATCTGGTCGCTCGGCCATCTGGTCGCTCAGTCATCTGGTCGCTCAGTCATCTAGTCGCACAGCCATCCACTTGCTCAGCCATCGACCGTGCTCGACTGGGCGAGACCCCGGTCCGCGCGGGTCAGCTCTTCGGTGAACTCGAGGAGGAAGTCCCTGAAGGCGGGGCCCAGGTCCTCCCGCTCGACAGCGAGCCGGACGACTGCCTTGAGGTAGTCCAGCCGGTCACCGGTGTCGTATCGGCGCCCGGTGAACACCACGCCGTGCACCGGTAGGCCGGCCGTGGCCAGTGCCTTGATCCCATCGGTCAGCTGGATCTCGCCACCGGCCCCGGGTGCGGTCTCCCGCAGGGCGGCGAAGATCTCCGGAGCAAGCACGTACCGACCGATGATGGCCAGCGAGCTGGGGGCCTGGTCCCTGGGCGGTTTCTCGACCAGGTCGGTGATCCGTACGACGTCGTCGGCGTCGGTGGCCTGCACCGCGACTGCGCCGTACTTGTCGATGTCCTCGAGGCCGACCTCGAGCAGGGCAACCACCGATCCGCCGTGCTGGGCTTGGACGTCGAGCATCCGCTCGAGCAGCAGGTCTCGGGTGTCGATCAGGTCGTCGCCCAGCATTACGGCGAACACGTCGTCGCCGACGTAGGGCGCGGCGCAGAGCACGGCATGTCCCAGTCCACGGGCCTGACCCTGGCGGATGAAATGCACGTCGGCCATCTCGGTGGTCCGGCGTACGGCGGCCAGCCGGGCAGCGTCGCCCTTGCGCTCCAGCGTCGCCTCGATCTCGGGCATCCGGTCGAAGTGGTCCTCGATCGCGCTCTTGTTCCGACCGGTGACCATCAAGACCTCGGTGAGCCCGGCGCGTACGGCCTCCTCAACGATGTACTGCAGTGCCGGCTTGTCCACGACCGGAAGGAGTTCCTTGGGCACGGCCTTGGTGGCCGGGAGGAAGCGAGTACCCAGGCCCGCGACGGGAATCACGACCTTGCGCGTACGCGGCTGCGTTCTGGAGGCCTGAGTCATCTATCGCACCCTATCTAGGGTGAGCGCATGACCCCGGCAGCAGACACCTCCGGCTCCAGTGATCCCTCCCCGACCGACGTGCGGCTGACGCCCCTCGCGGTGGAGAAGGAGGGCTGGCGGACTCGGCTCCTGGCGGCCCGAGCCGAACGGTCGGAGGAGGACCGGGTCGTGGCCACCAGGGCTTTGCAGGCTCATCTGCTCGCCGCCGTGGCAGCAGCCGGCTGGTCCACGATCTCGGCCTACGTGCCCTTCGGCGACGAGCCCGGATCGGCCGAGACGCTCGTACTGCTCCAAGACGCCGGCGTACGGATCCTGCTGCCGCGCACCGGTCGGGAGGATCTGACCTGGGCCGTCTACGACGGGAACTTGCGACCTGGACGGCTGGGAATATCCGAGCCAACTGGTGAGGATCTCGGCCTGGACGGGTTGACCGAGGCTGACGCAGTTCTTGCACCGGCACTTGCGGTGGACCGCAACGGTACTCGGATCGGGTACGGCCGCGGCTACTACGACCGGGCGCTGTCGCGGCTGCCGGCCGACCGACCGGTGCTGGCGGTCGTGTACGACGACGAACTCGTCGACTTGCTGCCGCACGCGGACTACGACCGACCGGTCACCCACACCGTCACGCCACTGCTGGGCACTCGCCCGATCGGATCGGTCGGCAGCTCGCCCTGACGCCGTGTTCGACGATCCGACTCGGTAACCGGTCACAAACGACGGCGCGGACGCGAAACCCGTGTCGTTTGTGACCGGTCCCGCGGCTCATGCGGTCGCAGCCACCCGGGAGGACGCCCGTACCAGGGCCGCGCCGGCGGCGGCGAAGCCAACCGCAGTGAGTGACCAGGCGGCCGCATCGAGCAGCCGGTTCGACACGACAACGGCGAAGACCAGGTGCAATGGCTGCGACACGATCAGCACCAACGCCGCCCAGGCCGGCACCAGCCGCCCCTTCCACAGCGCGACGCCGAGCAACACCGTGCCCAGGATGTGGCCGAGCACGAACAGCATGAGCGCGATGGCCGCGGAGGGATGAGCAGCCATCTGGTCGAGGATCTGGGCGGTCGTGGCGTTGTCCACGCCGGCTTGCGCGGCGGCGAGGCCGGCGATATCGGGCGGCAGGACGCCGATGAACAGGGAGCTGTACCCGGCAACGGCGAGCACCGCACCGATCGTCCCGAGCACCGGTGCGCCGCGTACCGCCACCGAGCTGACCACGAAGACGCCGACCAGCAGGGTGAGCGAGGCGATCAGGCTGAGCCAGAGCACCGTGCTCTCGGCGGACTGGTGGGCAGCGATGCCGGCAGCGATGCCGGCGTTGTCCTCGGCGGTCGAATACGGCAGCACCGCGCGGATGCCGGCGATCGCCAGTGGACCGATCGGGGCAATTACCGCGAGGGCCGTCAGGCGAAGGCGCCGTCCGCTGTCCTTGCTTGGCGCAGGTTTGGTCTCAGCTGTCGTTGTCATGCTGGTCTCCCTGGAGAAGCGGGGCCGAAGCGGAGCGCGTCGGCACTACCCGGTCAGCGTCAGCCCTCCCGGCACCCGTCCGGCAGAGGCAGCAGACCCCTCAGAACCGGGCGTTTTCCCGATCGACCCGGGAGAATCGACCCAGGACAAACCGGTCACTGCCGAGCAGGATGTGCCCGTGAGTCCGAACGCGTCACCGGCGAAAGCGGTGTGCGGGCGCGGGACTCTGTGCATATGTCCGCACACCGAGCTTCGGTGGGCGAGCCGACGGCCGTGAACGGGGACCTGTACGGCCGGAGCACGCGCCGCCGCACCCTGGCCTTCGGGCTGTTCGCGCTCGCGATCCTCGAGGTAGCGGTCGCAGTTGTCGGGTCCGTCATAGTGGGCTTCGACATCGGCGACGCAGTGGAAACTTTCGTCGTCACGAACTCCGTGATGGGTCTGGCCTTTCCGATCTCCGGTGTGCTCATCGCCTTGCAGCGCCCGCGAAACCCGATCGGCTGGTTGCTGCTGGCCGAGGGAATCGGTCACGCCACGACGG
>JBPCOF010000029.1:0-8669 GCA_051000515.1 Geodermatophilaceae bacterium | reverse complement strand
GTGCAGTTCGGCGTCGAGATCTTGATACCCGAGCACAAGCAGGACGCGCCGCGCGCTGGGTGACCATCCGACGAACGCTGCCGCACCCATCCGAGACCTCGGATAAGGAACGACTGCGACCAGCCGTGAGTCTGCGAGCACCTCGCGAGTCCACTCGACGTCGATGTCCAGCGCTCCCCGATACCGCCGCGAGCGCGTCGCGATTCTTGAGCAGCACGCTGACTCCAACGAGCCGAATCCCGATGGCACCGTGATCAGCCGTCCGAACACGCAATCCCGAACGTTCAACCTTCGCCTCAGCGACGAACAGTTTGAGGCGCTGCAAGCGGTGCCGAACGCCAAGCACCTCCCGATGTCGACCATGGCTCGTGCCTGGCTCCTCGACCGCCTCGACGCGGAGCGAAGCGCCTCGTAGCGTCAGCTCTCCTGTCATACGGTTTGGCAGGAGCGCCGCCAGCCGAGACCGCTCTAGACCCCTTTGGATAAGGGGCCCGGCGGTGCCGCGCAGAAGATCCTGGCCGAGCTCGGCCTTGCTGCCGAGTCCTCCATCATCGTCATCGATGCCCGAGTCGACAACAAGCCGTCCGGGTCGACCGCCTGACTGAGATCAGGTGGAGTAGAGAGCTACTGGCGCACCAGGGGGCCCTGACGCAGACGCTCGACCGCTTGGCCCGTGACATCCGCGATCAGCTCGAAATCCTTGTCGAGGTGCAGCACAATGAGACCGGCGAGCTCCGCGACGGCGGCAATCATCAGATCAGGGATCGAGGGCGCTCGGTGCTGGCCCTGATCGGCCAGGAGCAGTTGCACCTCAACGGCGCGGTCCTCGACCGAGGGAGTGAGGTACTCGACCGGCATCGCGGCCAGCGGCGCTCCGGCAAACGCGAGTCGGGCTTCCCGGCCCGACCGCGCTGAGAAGCCGACTTCCAGGCGAGTGAGAGTCGTGATCCGCATAAGCCCCCGCTCGACGCGTGCAGCCCACACCTGTGCGTCGGCGCTCTCACCGAGCCGCACCAACGCGGACTTGTCGATGAGCCAGTCGGTCACTCCCAGGCCTTGGTCATGACCACCGAGTCAGTGAGGTCGGCGAAGGCAGCAGCAAAGCTCGTCAGGTCATCGACACCGACCGGCAACTTGGCGCCGACGGCGTCCTGAGCCAGTCTTCGCCGCACGTATTCGTTGCGCGAGATGCCCAGCCGCGCCGCGCGGGCGTCCAGCGCCTTCAGCACGTCTTCGGGGACGTCTCGAACCAACACATCACTCATGAACACCCTCCGTGATATCCCGTGCTATCACTTTACCGCGTCCGGCCGCACCTCGCTGTCAGAGGGCGCACACAGTGGACCGAGCCAGGCGGGACGATCGCCTCAGATCGGGGCTGGCGGCCAGCGCGCGTCAAACTTTCTGTCGGTTCACGGTGGTCGCGAAAGCAGCACAGCCCAGACCTCCCGCGGACTTCCTGCTGGCTCTGTGCGGACTGACGGCCACTTCGTCATCCCGCCGATTCAAACCGAAACCCGAAAAGTCTTGTGAACCAAGCTCCACCATGGAAAGGGAGTTCGGCGAAGTAGCTGATCGGCATCGCAATGCAGCATCGCGGCTCAGCTGGTGACGTCCTTGCCGGAGAAGCGCGCCCATGCTGCGGTCCAGAAGATGGCCGCGTAGACGGCCGCACTCAGAAGCCCCGTCGCGATCAGGTCCGTGCTGATCGGGTCGCGCAGCAGATCGCCGAAGGCCAACCAGTAGTGCGTGGGCAGGTATGGGTGGATTGTCGAAACCGCCGTGATGGAATCGAGGATCTGGCTGACGACTGCCAACCCGAGGACGGCGATCGTCGCACCGATCGGCTGCTCGGTCAGGGTGGAGACGAACAGCCCGATCGCCCCGAAGGAGGCCAGGCACACCGACACGTAGCCGCAGATCAGCAGCAGCCGACCTAGTCCCGCGGCGGTTCCGATCTGCGTGCCCGAGAGCAGGGTCACCGGACCCGTGCCGAACAACAGCAGGCCCAGGATCACGCCCACAGCCGCGACGAACAGCACGGCAGCCACGGAGAAGATCACGATCGCCAGATACTTCACGGCGAGCATGCGGGTCCGGTGCACCGGGACAGCAAGCAGGTAGCGCAGGGTGCCGAGATTCGCCTCTCCGGCCACGGCGTCGCCGGAGATGGCAGCGACCGCCAGCGGTAAGAACAGCGGGAGTTCCAATCCGAGGGCCACCAGCCCCACGAACAGACCGTTGCTGGTCACCTGGCTGAAGAGCGGACCGTCTTCGGCTCCCGACGGACCGGTGATGGCGATGGCCACCGCGATGATCACCGGTACCGAGGCCAGGACTCCGAATCCGGCTATGTTGCGTCGCCTTCCGAAGATCAGCCGAAGCTCGGAGCGCAACAGACGGGTGGAGATCGTCCGCGGCCGCTCAGCCACTGACATCGAAGCCCTCCCCGGTGAGTCCGACGAACACGTCCTCCAGGTCTGGAGCCTGGACGCCGAAGGCTCGTACCCGTACGCCGTCGTGCACGAGCGCTGACACGATGGCCGCCGGGTCGGCCGAGCCGAGCTCGGCACTGATGCCGGTCCCGTCCACGACGGCGTCGGGTAGGCCCAGCCGGACGACACAGCGCTGGGCCAGCCCCGAATCTGCGGTCTCTACGTGTACCCGCGGCGCCGTGCCGGCCCGAAGCTCGGCCAGTGACGACTGGGCGACCAAGCGACCGCGGTGCATCACCCCGACGTGCGAGCAGATCTGCTCCACCTCAGCCAGTAGATGCGTGGACAGCAGCACCGTGACACCGGAGGCGGCCAACTCGGTGATCAGAGAGCGCACCTCGCGGGTGCCTTGTGGGTCGAGTCCGTTGGTGGGCTCGTCGAGGATCAGTAGCTGGCGTGGCTCGAGCAGCGCGGCGCAGATGCCCAGCCGCTGGCGCATCCCGAGGGAGTAGTGGCGGTAGCGCTTGCCGGCAGCCGCAGTGAGCCCGACCCGGTCGAGCGCTGCACCGATCCGGGCCTTGGCCGTGCCGGCGTCTGCGTGCCGGTCAGCGGCGTCCAGTCTGGCGAGATTGGCCCAGCCCGAGAGGTACGGGTGGAAGGCCGGCCCCTCGACCAGCGAACCTATGTGCGGCAGGACCTCACCCGCCCGTTCGGGAATCGGTTTCCCGAGCAGGGTGTGCGTCCCCGAGGTGGGTCGGATCAGCCCGAGCAGCATCCTGATCGTGGTCGTCTTGCCCGAGCCGTTGGGACCGAGAAAGCCGTAGACCGACCCGGCCGCGACCTCGAGGTCGATGTGGTCGACGGCGACCTGCCCGCCTCGGAACCGCTTGGTCAGACCACTCGAGGACACCGCAAGCTGCGGATCGGAGGTCAGCTCGGTGGCCCGGCTCCGGATGGCCGCCGCTGTCACCCCTGTGCCACCTCGTACAACTGCTCGGGGCTCACCGCGCCGATGAGGAGCCGTCCGTCGTCGGTCAGGAGGACTGAAAACAGGTCGGAGGTCAACAGCCGTCCCGATCCCCAAGGACCGCTGACCGGGGGTAGCGCGCCCAGGATCGCGTGCAGTTCGGACCCGGTATCGGCGGGAGGGGGCGAGGGCGCGGTCGCGACGAGAACGGCGGTCCAGCCGTTGCCGACCAGCACGGGCTCGACCAGCTCAGTGGCGTCTACGGGCACCTCCTCTGGGCCGGCTTCGGTGACAGTCGCGCCCGGCGGAGGCTGGAAATCGAACTGTTCGTCCGCGGGGATCTCGAAACTGATCTGGCTGAAGCCGATCTCCAGGGCCGGGCTAGTGGCGCCGGTGGCGAACACCCGCACCCGCAACGGCACCTTCTCCTCGGCGTCAATGGCGATGCGGACCTGGCCGATCAGCGACGCGTGGTCCTTCGGGGCGAGGACCAACTCGTAGGCCGACCGGCCCGCGACGATGGCCGTGCCGTCCGTACTGACCTCGGTCGTCGGCTCGATGCCAGACAGCGCCGCATCCGCGGCCTCCTGAGGTGTCGTCGGGAGATCGGTGGGCACAGGCTGGTCCGGCTCGCTCGAGGGCGACAGTTGTAGATGGGTGGCTTCGTTTGTCTGGCTCGACCATGTCCAGACGTCGTTCCCGTTGCGGACCACATCGGATTCTCCGAGGGTGCCCAGGACAGCGACTCGTTGCCGATCCTCGCCGGCGTACCAGACGCGCAGGGTGTGGGTTCCGCTGACGAGCGCACTGATGTCCGAGCTGCCCTGGCCGCCGGGTGCAACCGGGAGTTCCGGTAGGCCGAGGTCAGCCCGCTGGACCACCGTTCCGCTCAGTCCCGCGACGGCCGAGGTCTGCAGATCAACGAGTAATTGGGCCGCGCTTCGTGGTGGCAACGCCGGATCGGCGTCGGCGCTCAACGCGCGTCCGGCGACATTGGCGGTCAGCGCCACAGCGACGATGGCCAGGGGAACGACCCAACGAAGGGCGGGGCGGGATGTCAGGACGGACACGAGCAGCTCCAGTGCTTGGACGACTGTCAGCATTGTCGGTCAGTCATGCTGTGAGCACGCTGTGGACGAACCCGGCTCTCAGGCGCATCTCAGGTTAGGTGAGTTCCCAGCAGAAGGAGGACCAGCTAGTCGTGCGCGTTCTGGTGGTGGAGGACGAGCCCCGGTTGGCCCGCGCGCTGCAGCGAGGCCTGCACTCAGAAGGAATCGCGGTCGACCTGGCCCACGACGGTGTGGACGGTCTGGCCCGAGCACGCAGCGGTGCCTACGACGCCATCCTCCTGGACATCATGCTTCCCGGGCTGTCGGGATATCACGTCGTACAAGCGCTGCGGGCCGAGCGGAACTGGGTCCCGATCCTGATGCTCTCGGCAAAGGATGGCGAGTACGACCAGGCCGACGGGTTGGATCTCGGCGCGGACGACTATCTCACCAAGCCGTTCAGCTATGTCGTCCTGCTCGCCCGGCTGCGGGCGTTGCTGCGCCGGGGTGCCCCCGAGCGGCCGGCAGTCCTGGTCGCCGGTGATCTCCGCTTGGATCCGGCTACCCGCAGGGTGAGCCGCGCGGAAGCCGACATCGAGCTGACCGCACGCGAATTCGCGCTGTTGGAGTACCTCATGCGCCATGCCGGGGACGTGGTCGCCAAGGCCGAGTTGTTGGAGCATGTCTGGGAGACATTCGAGACCGCTGAAGCCAACGTGGTCGAGGTCTACCTCGGGTATCTCCGGCGCAAGATCGACGCGCCGTTCGGGCGCGCTGCGCTCACGACGGTCCGCGGCGCGGGCTATCGGCTCGAAGCCGATGGCGGCTGAGCCTTGAGCCGACTCTGGGCGCTGCTGCGACGGCTCAGCCTGCGGTCGCGGCTGATCCTGCTCGGCACCGCGGGCCTTGTCGTAGGCCTCGCCTTCGGCGGCTTCGTGCTGGTGACCGTCCTGCGGACATCACTGGAACGCACCGTCGATACAGCAGCAACTCAGACGGCATGCGAGGTCGCCGCGTTGATTGACGCGCACCGGTTGCCCGACCCGATCCCAGCCGGAGGAACCACGGTGGTCCAAGTCGTCGATCGGCTGGGTCGGGTGCGAGCCGCCTCGGCCGGCGCGGATCGTCTTGTTCCGGGGTTGACGGCGGGGGACCTCAGCGCGGTCCGTGGCGGCGACACCGGTTACCTATCGGGCTCCCTGTTCGGGGTGTCTGATGTCGTTCGGGTGGTGGTCGTCGATGCCGGACCGGCCGACGATCGCCAGACCGTCATCGTCGCCACGCCGGCCGGTGACATCGGCGAGTCCGTGCGGGTGGTGCAGACAGGGCTGCTGATCGGCTTCGGCCTGCTTCTGGTGATTCTGGCTGCCCTTGCCTGGCGGATCGTCGGCGCCACCTTGAGCCCGGTCGAGGCACTTCGACTCGGCGCGGAGAAAATCACCGGCACTGGAGTCGCCGGCAGCCTCCCGGTCCCGGAGTCCCAGGACGAGATAGCCGCCCTGGCCAAGACGCTGAATCGGATGTTGTCGCGCCTGAACCGGTCGAGCCAGCGCCAGCGAACCTTCGTCGCCGACGCGGCACACGAGTTGAGGTCCCCGCTGGCCAGCCTCCGGACGCAGATCGAGGTGCAGCAATCGACCGGCAGCACCGAGACCTCGGACCTGCTGGCCGAGGTCGAGCGGATGAGCCAACTCGTCGACGACCTGCTGCTGCTGGCCCGGATAGACGAGTCCGTGCCGGCGCGCCGCGAGCCCATCGACCTCGCCGCTCTTGCCGGTGATGTCGTTGCGCGCTACTGCGCCGCGCGAGTTCCGGTGCGCCTTGCCGCGTCCGCGGTCCAGCTGACCGCAGATCCGCGGGCCTTGGATCGCGCGCTGGCGAACCTGATCGACAATGCAGTGCGGTACGCCAGGACCGGCGTGGACGTCCGCGTCGAGCCGAGCGGTCCCGACGCGGTGGCGCTCACCGTCGCCGACGATGGACCCGGGATCGCAGCCGCGGACCGGGACCGCGTCTTCGACCGATTCACCCGACTGACGGATGCGCGCGACCGGGACTCCGGCGGAAGCGGGCTGGGCTTGGCCATCGTCGGCGAGTTGATCGCCGCGCAGGGGGGCGCGGTCGTGCTCCGCGACGCCGATCCCGGCCCCGCTCGCGGGAACGGGCCGGGCCTTGTCGTCGAGATCACGCTGCCGGTGGTTGCCGCAGGCAGGGTCAAACTTTGAGCGAGGAATCAATCACGCACAGAGCCCGGCGAGCGAGGACGAAGGGCTGCCAGCCCGGGGGGCTACGAGCTGGTCCTCGATGAGCCGGCCGAACCGCTTGGGAGGGCGCGACTCCGAGCTCTGAAACGGCCAGTGCGAGTCGCTGATCGTGGGTTCCACCAGTCGCGCGCCGTTGGTCAGGAGAGTGGCGGCTGACAGGTCCGCAGCAACGTGGCCGATCCTTGGCCCGAGCAGTCTCATGACCTCGGCGTCCGAAGCCACGATGACCAAGCGTGGGCACTAGTCGGGGATGAGCAGCACTCCGGCGGCTCGGCAACCGGACTTGAGTCTGTCGTCGAGGGTGGCCAGTGGCGCGGCCAGCCTCCCCGCAAGCACGAGGTAAGTGGCGTCGTAGGCACTGAGGTCGTGTCGTCGTCCGGCCGCCAGCACTGCGACGCTGTCAGTCGGCGAAGCGTCTACCCGGATTGGGAGGCGGGACAGCAGGTCAAGGAACCGTGCGGCTTGAGCCTCGGTGATCCGCCGGCGCCGCTCGGCCACGAGCAGGACGTTGGCAACTTCGAGCTTCCAGATCCCGGGCACGACGGCTTCCTCTTGCCGGAGACGGTCAAGAACGCCGTCGGTCTGGTCAGTGGCCTCGTCGTCGAAACACCAGGCCATCGTGACCGACGCGTCGACGACGATCGGCATCAGCGCCGACCTTCGTCAATCATCCGTCGTACCGAGCTGCGGCCTCGGCGTACACCGGTACGGGCGGCGCGTAGTTCAGCGATCGTCTCGTCCGGATTGGAGGTTCCTCGGTCAGCAGGGACCAGTTTGGCGACTTCACGACCGTGTCTGGTGATGATGATCGTCTCGCCTGCTTCAACTCGCTCGAGAAGTCGAGGTAGATGAGTCTTGGCCTCGTACGCACCGACGCGTCCCATCACGTCAGACTAGTCGTTCGACTAGTCTGACGTGGGCCCGTGGTTTGAGGCCGGGTCGGGTGGCGGAGACTGATTGTCCTGGCGGCCGGGGCGGGGGATCGGGCCGATTCGCTTTTCGTACAGGTTTTCGTTGACACTCAACGCCCGCATCAGCTCGAACACCACAGCGGGCGGGATCTTCACCCGGGAGACCACCCGGCATGGGGTCACCTGGCCGTTCCCATCTGAGCCGGGAACCTGTTGAGCTGGGAGCATCACCGCGAAATCGAGAGTGAACTCGTACGGCGTGTGCCAGACAGCCACGACGTTGCTGTACGCGCCTCCGGTCAGATCATCAGGCACTTGGAAGGCGAACGATTTCTCCGGGCTCTGCGTCATGGGCACCGAGAGTAGGACCGGCTTCGCTGCTTCACCATCGGTGAGCAGGAGGCGATCAGCAACGAGGCGCGGCCCGGCTCGGCTTCTCCCTCCAGAGGCCGCCGACGAGGTCGTCTACTGACTGTCAGCGAGCGCCCCTCGACCGCCTGGAAATAGGGCAATCGGGATCACGTACGCCCTCGATGCCGGCCGGCTGAGTCAGGGCTAAGCTGCCACCGTGACCATCGCCCCAGCGCCGATCGTCTCTCGGCCGAGCCCGCCCCGTGAGGCCAAGAAGGGCTCGGTCTTCCTCAATCTCCTGAGCACGACCGACCACAAGCTCATCGGCATCATGTACACGGTCGCCTCGTTCGGCTTCTTCATTGCCGGCGGGATCATGGCCATGCTGATGCGCGCGGAATTGGCCCGCTCAGGGACTCAATTTCTCTCGCCCGAGCAGTACAACCAGCTGTTCACCATGCACGGCACGATCATGCTGCTGCTGTTCGCAACCCCGCTGGTCTTCGCCTTCGCCAACCTGGTACTCCCGCTGCAGATCGGCGCCCCCGATGTCGCCTTCCCACGACTGAACGCCTTCTCCTTCTGGCTGTTCCTGTTCGGCGGGCTTACCGTCATGTCCTCGTTCCTGACGCCGGGCGGTGCCCCGGACTTCGGTTGGTACGCCTACTCGCCGCTCACGGACATGACCAACT
>JBPCOF010000024.1:0-5013 GCA_051000515.1 Geodermatophilaceae bacterium | reverse complement strand
CCGTTGGACATCGGGGCGGCGCGTGCGGTGGTGCAGTTCAAGGAGAAGCCCGATCGAGCCACGGCCGAGGGGTATCTGGTCTCGGGGGACTACTTGTGGAACGCCGGAATGTTCTGCTGGCGGGTCGACGTGTTCCTGCAGCAGTTGGCCGTCGAACTACCCGAGCTACACGCCGGCGTCACAGCTCTGGCTCCGCGCTGGACCTCCGCTCCTGGAGCTGACGTTGCTCGGGAGTGGTCGGCCCTGCAGAAGATCAGCATCGATCACGGCTTGATGCAGCCGGCCGCCGCCCGGGGCATGGTGGCGACGGTGCCGGCCGAGTTCGGCTGGGCCGACATCGGCGACTGGCACACGCTGGGCACGGTCGTCGGCACCGATGCAGACGGGCACACCCGGCTCGGCACCGGTGCACTGGTCTCCCAGGACTCGGCCGACTGTGTGGTGGTGACCCGATCCGGCCGTACGGTCGCCCTGCTCGGAGTCACCGCACTGGCGATCGTCGACACCGAGGACGTGCTGCTCATCTGCCCGCGAGAACGCGCTCAGGAGGTCAAGGCACTGGTCGAGCAGGCCCGCCAGGAAGGCCACGAAGCCTTGCTCTGAAGATGAACCGACCTGGATACAGTCCGGGTCTGTCGAGGCCCACCGTTCGAAGGAGCACACATGCAGTTGGCCGATGTCGCGGCTGTCGTCACCGGCGGAGCCTCCGGGCTCGGGGAGGCCACCACGCGCGCATTGACCGCCAAGAGCGTGGCAGTGACGATCCTTGACGTGCAAGCCGACAGGGCCGCCGCACTGGTCGCCGAACTCGGGGGCCACACCTCCTACGTCATGACCGACGTCACCGACGGCGAGCAGGTCCAGGCCGCCGTCGCCGAAGCGGCCGGCAAGGGCCGCGAGCTGCGCGTGGCGGTCAATTGTGCCGGTGTGGGATGGGCCGCAAGAGTCCTCGGTCGAGACGGCACGCCGCACGATCTGGAACTGTTCACGAAGGTCATCGGCATCAACCTGATCGGTACGTTCAACGTGCTGCGCCTGGCGGCGGCAGCGATGGCCGGTAACCAGCCTGACCAACAGGGCGAGCGCGGGGCGATCGTCAACACCGCTTCGATCGCCGCCTTCGACGGTCAGATCGGTCAGATCGCCTACGCCGCATCCAAGGCCGGGATCGCCGGCATGACGTTGCCGGCCGCGCGGGACCTGTCCAGCATCGGCGTCCGGGTCAACACCATCGCGCCCGGCATCATCGACACCCCGATGCTGGCCGGGTTGCCCGAGGACACCCGGGCCGCGTTGGCCGCCGGAGTCCCCTTCCCGAAGCGGCTCGGCACACCGGCCGACTACGCGAGCCTGGCCGTCTTCCTGCTCGAACACCCCTACCTCAACGGCGAGACGGTCCGGATGGACGCCGCCCTGCGGATGCCGCCCAAGTAATCGGCTGGCAGCCTGTTCTCGGCGGTTTCCGTCACAACCACCAAGGAAGGAGGCGGCGTGCACGAAGCGGCCTGGCGGCCGGACTGGCCGGTCGACGTCGCCCGGACCCTTGGACCGTTGCGGCGCGGCGGCGGTGATCCATCCTTTCGGCGGGATCCGGACGGCGTCTGGTGGCGTACGACGACCACCCCGGAAGGTCCGGCCACCGTGGCGATCCGGCTCGACCGCGAGGGCGTGCACCATGCCGCCTGGGGTCCGGGTACGGACTGGGTCATGGACACCGTGCCCGGCTGGCTGGGGGCGCAGGACGACCGGTCGGACTTCCGGCCCACCGATCCGATCGTGCTCCGCCTGGACCATCGGTTCCCGGGTCTGCGGCTGGGCCGTACGAATCGGATCTGGGACACCCTGGTCGCCGCCATCATCGAGCAGAAGGTGACCAGCGTCGAAGCCCATGGGGCGTGGCGCTCACTCCTGCTGACCGCCGGTGCCCCCGCGCCGGGTCCGGTCGGGGAGCGGATGCGCGTGCCGCCGACTCCTGAGGCGCTGCTCGCCCTGACGGACTGGCAATGGCATCGCTGTGGGATGGACGGGCAGCGACGCAGAACCCTGCGAGCAGCCGCCACGGTGGCTCAACGGCTGGAGGCCGGCGTACAGATGTCCGCACCGGACGCGTCAAAGCGGCTGCAGGTCGTACCCGGAGTCGGGATCTGGACGGCTGCCGAAACGATGCAGCGGGCGTTCGGTGATCCGGACGCGGTCTCGGTCGGGGACTATCACGTCCCGTCGCTGGTCGGCTGGGCCTTGATCGGTGAGCGGATCGACGACGAACGGATGCTCGAACTGCTCGAACCGTTTCGTCCGCACCGCCAGCGCGTCGTACGGCTGATCGAGTGCGGAGCACCGCGCCCGCCACGGCGGGGGCCACGCGCGCCGATCCGCAGCTACCGCTCGATCTGATGGATCCGCTTGTCCGGGTGGTGGCCGACCAGAACGACACCATGGGCACGAACGCCTTCGGGTAGCCGGCCAGCGATCCGACGGGCCAGCCCTCCGGCGACATCGGCGTCGTCGAACTCCATGGGAGAAAGCCAGGCGGCGGCCAGACCCTCCGCATGCAACTGGATGAGCAGCGCGGCGATGGCCATTCCCAACCGGGTCAGGGTCACGGCATCGGAGGGGTACGGCAGCACCGGCGCGATCACCGCCGTCGCCTGGTCGAGCAGTCGCCCGGCTGGGCTCTGCGCAACCTCGCCGCTGGCCGGTGTGGGCCGCTCCGGAACGAGTTCGGCGAGGAGTTCCAACCCCTCAAGTAGACCGGTCGCGCGCAGAGCGGTCTCGATCGCGCCGCGCAGCACCGGAACCGGGGCCGGTCGCGGTGCGAAACCGGTCGGAGCCCGCCGGGTTCCTACGACATCGCGGGTACCCAAGGCGAACATGTCCTCGGCGACCGGTCGGCGTAGCGAGGCTGACCCTTGACCGTCGTCGTCCTGGAAGGGCAGGCCGCGCAGGACCGCCGCGGGTACGCCGGCCAACTTGCCCTTGACCAGGTCCGCGGCGGCCGCCACCTCGTCGGCCACCGCGATCTCGGTGATCTCCAGCGGCACGCCACTGGTGTCGAGCTGCCCACGTAGATCGATGACCGCGGCCATCCCGGCCACGCCGATCGCGACGTCGGTCAGGCCGCGCCGCCAGGTCCGCCCGTTGGTGTCAGTGATGACCACGGCGACGCGGACGCCGGCGCGATCAGCGATCGCCTCGCGCAACGCACGCGCCGAGGCATCGGCATCCAACGGCAGCAGGGCGAGCTCACCGCGGGCGACGTTCGAGGCGTCCACGCCCGCGGCGGCCATCACCCACCCGTGGTGGGTCACCACGATCTTGGTGGCACCACGCTGCGCCACCACTCGCGAAGTCTCGGCGGTGATCGCCTCCTGGCGGGCATGTTCTCGTCCTTCGAGGTCGGTGGGGACCGACAGCAGCCGGCCCTCCACCTTGGACACCGCCTTGGAGGTGACGACCAAGATGTCCCCGTCCCGCAGCCATGGCGCGGCGCGGCAGACCAGCCCGGCCAGGTCGTCGCCAGGCCGTAATTCGGGCAGGCCGGCGATCGGCAGGATCTCCAGCGTGCCGGCAACCGGCTCAGCCACGGCTACATCTTCTGGAGCCTCGCTCGCTGCGCTCACGGCAGAAGTCGAGTGCTGCCAAGGCCATGTCGGCCGTGGCCTCCGGGCTGCGCATCAGCAGGGGGATCCGGCGTACCTCGACCCCGGGCACGTCAGCGGCGTCGGTCTCGTGCACGAGCCAGCCGTCGAGGATGCCATCGGTTTTCCGGGGGCCGTAGTGGCGGGCCACCCCCTCGGCGGTGACGGCCACGCCGATGGCCGGAAGGCACTTGTCGGCCATTCCGCGCACCACCGCGCCATCGACGATCGGCGAGAGGCCGACGACTCTGGCCGAGGTTTCCCGAAGTGCCTGCCGTACGCCGGGAACGGCCAGGATCGGCCCGATGCTCACCACCGGATTGCTGGGAGCCAGCAGCACGATGTCGGCGTCGGCGATCGCCGCCAGGACGCCTGGCCCGGCGCTGGCCTGGTCGAGCCCGACGAACACGAACTCCTCGACCGGCGGCTGCGCATGGTGGGCGATCCACCACTCCTGAAAGTGCACCACCCGCCGTACCCCGTCGATCTGGCACACCACATGGGTCTCCACCCGCTGATCGCTCATCGGCAGCAGCTGAACCTGGATGCCGCCGGCACCGAGCTGCCACCGTTCGCACAAGGCGGCGGTCACCTCGGAGAGCGGAAAGCCGGCGTCCAGCATGCGGGTACGGATCAGGTGCGTGGCAATGTCCCGGTCACCGAGCCCGAACCAGAACGGCTCGGCGCCGTACGCCGTCAGCTCCTCCTTGGCCTGCCAAGTCTCTGCCCGGCGACCCCAGCCCCGTTCGGTGTCGATCCCGTCGCCCAACGTGTACATAACCGTGTCCAGATCAGGGCAGACCCGGAGACCATGCACGGTGAGGTCGTCCCCGGTGTTGACGATCACCTGAATTCGGTGTTCTGGGATCGAATGCTCTTGGGTGGCTTGATCTTTGAGTACGGCACGGACGCCGAGGAGGAATCGGGCACCACCGACACCGCCAGCCAGGACCACCACGCGCACCGGCTCATCCTTGCCTGCCGCCGCGGGCAAGTAGCAGATGGGGTCTTGACGGGAGGCTAACGACACGCGTGTAATTTCATTGGCGTGAGTAGCAGTCAGTCAGACAGCTATCTGCCGGGTCGAGGTAAGGCGGCAGAAATGGCGCAAGCACAAGCAATGGCGATAGCTGACGGAAGAGGGTCACCGCAGGGGTGGCTCGCCGGCCGCGAGACCTTGGATGGCGGTGCGGGTACAGCCGCCGACGGGTTCGGGAAGGACTGGCTGCCCAGTGATCGGGCGGCGCAGGATCCATTCGGGGTCGACGTGTATGCCACCGATCCTTGGGGGCAGGAGACCGAGCGGGACTGGCAAGAGCGCGCGCTGTGCTCCCAGACCGACCCGGAGGCATTCTTCCCCGAGAAGGGTGGCTCC
>JBPCOF010000348.1:0-15073 GCA_051000515.1 Geodermatophilaceae bacterium | reverse complement strand
TCGGATCGAGCTCCGTACGGACCGCAATCTGGCGGCAGACATCCCCTGGAGGGACGCATACCCATATGGCTACTGACTACGACGCCCCCCGCCGCAACGAGGCCGACGAGCTCGGCGAGGATTCACTGGAGGAGCTCAAGGCCCGTCGGGCCGAGGCACAGGCAGCATCGGTCGACGTGGACGAGACGGATTTCAACGAGAGCCTCGAACTCCCGGGCGCCGACCTGTCCAACGAAGAGCTGACCGTACGAGTCCTGCCCAAGCAAGAGGACGAGTTCACCTGCTCGTCGTGCTTCCTGGTGCATCACCGCAGCCGGTTGGCCGGTACCCGCAAGGGCGCCCCGATCTGTCGAGACTGCGCCTAGTCGCAGATGCAGCGACCACAGGTGTCCTCATCACCTGATTCGGTGTCGACCGCGTCATCTGAAGAGGGCTCTGCGCTGTCCAAGGCAGCCGGGGCGCTCAGCGAGGCAGTTGCTCGACTGACGGGTGGACATGCGGCAGTCGACGAGCTCGAAGCTGACCGAGGTGGCGCGGCCTCCGCATTGAGTGGCGTCGTCTCCGGTCTGGCCTCGGCGGTGAAGACCGGTGGCAAGGGCGCCCGCGTGGGTGGCACTTTCCTCGCCGAGTTGCTGGCCACCACCGCCACCCGAATTCCGCTCCGGGACAAGGCGACTCTGCTCGTCCAGCACCCTGGGCTGGACCCCGAGGAGCTTGCCGAAAGCCTGACGGTGGCTGCCGTGCGAGTCACCGGCACGGTCGGCGGGGCCGCCGGTGGCCTTGCCGCGGCGCAGTGGTTCGCCACTCCGAGCCTGATCGCGGTGCCTGTCGAGCTGGTTGCCGAGACGCTGTTGGTAGCGGCGGTGGAGCTGAAGTTGGTCGCCGAGTTGCACGAGATATACGACGCGCGGCCGCCGGGAGATCTCGGCGAGCGGGCCAACTCCTACCTCGCCTCATGGACCGCGCAGCGAGGGCTGCGCGGCGACGGTCACACGGTCGGCCTGGCCGCTCGCTTCGCCTCGGCCGGTACGTCGGCGCTGCGCAAGCGGATCACCGGGAGGCTGGCCCGCAATCTCGGTTCGTTTCTGCCGTTCCTGGCCGGTGCCGTGATCGGCGCCCGGAACAACTCCTCGGGTAGCCGCAAGCTCAGCGATCGGCTGCGCGCGGACCTCGCCATCAACCCGCAGCGGATCCCCAGCCAGAGACTCGGCCCGGTCTGATCCACGCCCGGCCCGTAGGCAGACGACTACGACGGGCACGGGTAGCGTGCGGGCGTGCCGCGAGCAGTTCACCCCCTGGGCCAGGTCGAGCAACCGGTGGTCGACGTACAGATTCTCGGCGGGTCCCTGCCCTCCTATGCGTTGCCCGATGACGCCGGAGCCGACCTGTCGCTCACCGAAGATGTCGAGCTCGGCCCGGGCGAACGTGTGCTGGTCGGCACTGGCATTGCAATCGCGCTCCCGGTTGGATTCGCCGGTTTCCTGCATCCGCGCTCCGGCCTGGCCGCCCGCTGCGGAGTGACGTTGCTCAATGCGCCGGGCACGATCGACGCCGGCTACCGGGGAGAGATCAAGCTCAATCTGATCAACCTCGACCCGCGTACGCCGGTGTCTCTGCGCCGCGGTGACCGAGTCGCTCAGTTGATCATCCAACCCGTCGTCACGGCGACGTTCCGGGAATGCGCGGACCTGGCGATCTCCGAGCGCGGCGGCGGGGGACACGGTTCCACCGGTGGGTTCGCCGGGATGGTCAGTCAGGCGCCGATCGGTCCCGAAGACCTGGACGCAGAAGCGCTCGGCGCACCGAAGCAGAGGAGCTGAACCGACAATGCCGTTCGGACGCAAGCGTCGTCTCGATCGAAGTGCCCGCGAACGTGGGGTAGCGCCGGAGGTCGAGGATCGTCATCACGACGACGAGCGCGAGGCGACCACCGGCCCCTACGACGTCAGCGATGCCGTCGAGGACGGTTTCGAGCGAATCGACTTCGGACCGCTGCAGATACCGAAGAGCGCCGGAAACGACCTCCGGGTCAGTCTGGACGCCAACGGCCGGGTGGTATCGGTCTCGGTGCATCGCGACGGCTCGGCCATGCAGATCGGCGCGTACGCGGCCCCCCGCGACGGATCGATCTGGACCGATCTGTGGCCAGAACTCGTCCAGACCATCACAAGCCAAGGTGGGCGAGCCAGCCAGACCGACGGTCCGTTCGGGCCCGAGCTGGCGGCCGAGCTCGCTCCCTCCCGCACCGGTGCTGGAGTCGTCGGCAAGGACGGGGCGGCCACCCGCCGACCGGCCCGGTTCGTCGGGGTGGACGGCCCGCGCTGGTTCCTACGAGCTGTGCTTACCGGTCCAGCGGCGACCGACGAGGACGCCGCGCAACCACTGCTGGAGACCTTGCGCGGGGTGATCGTGGTGCGCGGGTCCGACCCACGGCCGGTACGCGAACCATTGACACTGAAGCTGCCCGCTGAACTGGCTGAGCAGTTCGGACAGAACGTCGATGGCGCGGTCGACAAGCCGCCGCCGGCACCCAGCATCACGATCTGACCGGTCGCTCTACCCTGAGTGGGTGGCTCCGGCGCCCTTTCGCGACGTCCGTCGAGGCCTGCGGGCTCAATGGGCGATCCTGATCACCGCTTTCGCTCACGCCGACCCGGCGGCGCCTAGCCGGGTCGGCGGCTGGTCCGTGGCCGACCTCGAGCAGCATCTCGTGCACACCGGGGAAAGCCTTGGGCGACTTGCTGCTGGACCGACCGCCGACGGTCCGGTCACCGGGATCGACGGGTGGGCGACCGCCCTGCCCGGGCTGGGTGAGCAGATTGCGCGGGAGGTGGTGGCCGGCACAGCTGCTCCCTCCCTGGCCGAGATGGCGCCGGCCACCCTGGGCGTCCTCGATACTGCCGATCCGGACCGGCCGGTCGCCCAGTGGACCGGGACACACCGGCTGGGTGACGCGACCCTGTTCCGGCTCGTCGAAGCGGTCGTCCATGCCCTGGACCTGCCGGACCCGCCCACGGCGGATCGCGGAGCGGAACGGATAGTCGTACGAGCGTTGGCTGGGCTGCTTGCCGGCCGGGCACCGGGGCGCAGTGTCGAACTCAGGGTGCCGCCGGCCGCGGCCGTTCAGTTGATCGGCGGTCCGCGGCACACTCGGGGTACGCCACCGGGTGTGGTGGAAACGGACCCAGCCACGTTCCTGCGGCTGGCCACCGGTCGGATGGCATGGAGCGCTGCGGTGGAACGGGGCCAGCTACGAGCCAGCGGCGAGCGTACGGATCTCTCCGAACTCCTACCGCTGCTGAGCTGAGGCACACTTCTAGTGATGTCATGGCGGGCAGGGGCCGGGATGACTCGGCGAGAGCTGTTGACCGTCGGCGGCGTGAGTGTGGCGGCGCTCGCCATGGGGTACGGATTGACCGGGTGCGAGCGGGAGCCGACTGGGCAAGCTCATGATGGACGCGTGCAGACCCTGCGGTACGGATCGGACGCCTCCCAACTCGTCGAGCTGACCCTGCCCGACTCAGCGACCGGACCGGTCCCGGTCGCCGTCGTCATCCACGGTGGCTTCTGGCGCTCTGCCTACGGCCTCGAGCTCGGTCGGCCACTGGCCGACACACTGCCCGGCCGGGGCTGGGCGGCGCTGAACATCGAGTACCGGCGGGTCGGAAACGGCGGCGGATACCCGACCACCCTGCTCGATGTCGCAGCGGCGATCGACCTATTGGCCGACGCCGGTCAGGCAGCCGCTCGGGACAGGGGCCTCGAACTCGACCTGGAGAGGGTGGTCACCATCGGACACTCCGCCGGCGGTCACCTGGCGGCCTGGGCAGCGACCAGGACCGGGCAGGGCGCCGGCTCACCCGGCGCCGTGCCACGTGTCGCAGTGTCGGCGGTCGTCTCCCAAGCCGGCGTCCTTGATCTGCGGACCTGTGCGCTGGAGAGCCTGGGAGACGGTGCCGCCCAAGCCTTTTTGGCCGGCGGGCCAGACGACGTTTCCGACCGGTACGAACAAGCAAGTCCGATCGAGCGGCTACCACTGGGCGTACCGACCCTATGCGTGCATGCCTCGCAGGATGCCAACGTGCCGATCAGTCAGAGTGAGAACTTCGTCGCCGCCGCGCAAGCTGTCGGTGACGACGCCGAACTAGCCACCGTCGAGGGTGACCATTTTGTCGTGATCGACCCGGAGCACCCGTCCTGGGCACTCGTACTCGATTGGCTGGACCGGTGACTCGACTCGTGTGTGACGACCAGCGTGGCCGGTCCCGGCGTCGTAGGCTTGCATCCGTGAGCGAAACTACCCAGGAGAGCGGGAACTGGCTCTCGCGTCGGCTCCGCCGCCTGACCGCGGATCCCAGCGAGCTCGATGCTCAGGAGCTACTCTCCGACGTCGGCAAGACCGCCGGATGCGAACCCATGGCCAGTTGCCATCGGGGGAAGGTCATGACCGTCACCGGTCGGCTGAAGTCGGTGGTCTACCTGCCACAAGGCAGTGTTCCGACGCTGGAGGCAGAACTCTATGACGGCTCGGGCTCGGTCGTGCTGGTCTGGCTGGGTCGCCGTCAGATCACCGGGATCGAGCCGGGTCGCACCCTGACCGCCCGGGGCCGGATCGCCGAGAACCAGGGTCGCCGGGTCATCTACAACCCTTGGTACGAACTGAGCCCAGCGTGAGGGAGGAAGTCCCTGACCCCACGCCGTCCACCTCACCCACCCAAGGCGCTCACGCCGCTGCACCCGACGAAGCCGTCACCGGTCGACCTCCATTGGTCGATCGGCAGCAGATCATCAACCAGATCGGTGGCTTGCGTGGCCTGATCGACTCGGGCCTGCCGGTCATCGTGTTCATCACTGTGAACGCCTTCGCATCCTTGTCCGTGGCCGTATGGAGTGCCCTTGGGGCGGGTGCCGTGCTGTTCGCCGTACGCCTGGCTCGCCGGGAGAATGTGCAACAGTCGATCTCCGGCTTCCTGGGCGTCGCCATCGCCGCCTTCATCGCCGGACAGACCGGCCAGGCGCGGGACTTCTTCCTGCCGGCCCTGTGGTCGACGTCGGCCTTCGGCCTGGCCTTTCTCATATCGGCAATGGTTCGCTGGCCGCTCGTCGGCGTCATGGCCGAATTGTTCTGGCCGACACCAGGTCTCAAGGATGCAAAGGCGTGGAGGTCTCATCGCTGCCTGATGCGCGCCTATACGTGGTTGACGCTGCTGTGGGCCGGGGTCTACCTGCTGCGCATCGCCGTACAGGGATCTCTGTATCTGGCCAACGAGGTGACGCTACTGGGTACGACCAAGCTGGTCATGGGCTGGCCGTTGACCGCGCTAGAGGCGCTGGCGACTGTGTATGTCGTGCGGCGAGTACGTCAGCGGATCAGTTCGGTGGAGTCTTCTTCCCTTCCGGCCTAGTCGGCGTGAGGATCGTCTGTAGCTCGTCCTCGACCTCCTCGGATGCCACGAAGATCAATTCGTCGGCTGCCTCGAGCGGTTCGTCTGGACTGGGCACGATCACCCGCTTGCCCCGCAGAACCGTGACCAGCACCGCATCCCGTGGCAGCGTGAGGTCGCCCACCGTCTTACCGACGTACGGCGTGCCCTTCGCCAGCGTGACCTCGACCAGATTGGCCTGACCGTGCCGAAAGGTCATGAGGCGCACCAGGTCCCCGACTGTGACCGCTTCCTCTACGAGGGCGGCCAGGACACGTGGTGATGACACCGAGACGTCCACGCCCCAGGACTCGTCGAAGAGTTCTTCGTTGCGCGGGTCGTTGACCCGGGCTACGACCCTTGGGACGGCGAACACGGTCCTGGCAAGCAGCGAGACCACGAGGTTGACCTTGTCGTCGCCGGTTGCCGCGATGACGACGTCGCAGCGGGACAGCTCGGCGTCCTCGAGTTCGGCCAGCTCGCAAGCATCAGCCTGAACCCATTCCGCATCCGGAACCTCGGCGGTTCGCATCGCCGACGCCTTGCGTTCGATCAGCAGTACCTCGTGCCCGTTGTGTACGAGTTCCTGAGCGATGGACCGCCCGACGGCACCGGCGCCAGCAATCGCGACCCGCATCAGTGACCTCGCTCCGGCCCGGTTGCGGCCCGGGTCGCGACGTCGTTGGCCGCTGCCGCGCTGGCCAGGACAACTACCTGATCACCTTCTTGGACAACGGTGTTCATCGTCGGCAGCACCGAGGCCCCGAATCGGGTCAGATACGCCGCGCGGGCGCCAGCGGCAACTTCGAGCTCGCTGAGCCGCAGCCCGATCCAGCCGTCATGAATCGGAATCTGGAGCAGCACGATATCGCCGGTCGGGCTGCGCCACAGTTCGGTCGGCTCGTCTTCGAGAAGAACCCGCATGAATCGGTCCACAGTCCACGGCACCGTCGCGACGGTGGGAATTCCGAGCCTCTCGTAGACCTCAGCACGCTTGGGGTCATAGATCCGAGCCACCACGTGGTCGATGCCGAACTGCTCTCGTGCCACCCGAGCCGAGATGATGTTGGAGTTGTCTCCGCTGCTGACCGCGGCGAAGGCGCCCGCCTCGGCGATGCCCGCTGCGGCGAGGGTTTTCCGGTCGAAGCCGATGCCCTTGACCTGCTTGCCGGTGAACTCCGGGCCCAGCCGACGGAAGGCCTCCGCGTCCTGATCTATCACCGCGACACTGTGACCCTGGCGCTCCAGTCGCCGGGCCAGGCTCGACCCGACTCGGCCGCAACCCATCACGACGATGTGCACGTGTGCTCCAGCCAACCCGTCGGACCACGCTCTGCGATCACGGCGCGAACGTACACCGCAGCCCGACGTAGGCTTCGCCGCCGTGGGCAAACTGCGGGCTGCGTTGCATCTCCCCAAGCGGTTGGTTCTGGGCCGTCCGGTCCGCAGCGACAAGGTCGGGGAGACCCTGCTCCCCAAACGCGTGGCCCTGCCGATCTTCGCCAGTGACCCGCTGTCCTCGGTGGCCTATGCCACCCAGGAGATCCTCATCGTGTTGACCCTCGCGGGAACAGCGATGCTGACCCTGGCGCCCTGGCTGGCGCTGGGCGTGGTCGTCCTGCTCGTCACCGTTGTGGCCTCGTATCGCCAGGTCGTACACGCCTACCCGTCCGGGGGCGGCGACTACGAGGTAGCGATGAAGAACCACGGTCGGTTCGCTGCTCTGGTGGTGGCCAGTGCGTTGCTGGTCGACTACGTCCTCACCGTCGCCGTGTCGATCTCGGCGGGTGTGGACAACATCATCTCGGCCTTCACCGGGCTCAACGACTACCGGGTGCCGATAGCCATCGGGCTGGTGGCCCTGCTCGCGGCGATGAACCTTCGCGGCGTACGCGAGTCCGGTCGCACTTTCGCCGTGCCCACCTACCTGTTCGTGCTCGGCGTGTTCGCGATGATCGCGCTGGGCCTGGGCCGAGCTCTGTTCGGCGACGCGCCAGTGGCCGAGAGCGCGGGCTACCGGATCGAGCCGGAGAGCGGGTATGTCGGGCTGTCCGGCATCGCCCTGCTGTTCTTCGCGCTGCGTGCCTTTTCCTCCGGCTGCACGGCTCTGACCGGCGTGGAGGCGATCGCCAACGGAGTTCCTGCCTTCAAGCCGCCGAAGAGCCGCAATGCCGCAACCACGCTGCTCCTGATGGGTGGGCTGGCCGCCTCCATGTTCGCCGGGATCACCGCACTGGCTCTGATCTCGCAGGTCAAGTACACCGAGTTCACGTGTGACCTGGTCGGATTCGTGGGCGACTGCGAAACCTACCCGCAGCGGACAGTGATCGCCCAGGTAGCGGCGGCGGTGTTCGGCGGCGACGAATCCATCGGCTTCTTCTACCTGCAGGCAGCCACCGCGCTGATCCTGATCCTGGCGGCAAACACCGCGTTCAACGGATTTCCGCTGTTGGGCTCGATCCTCGCTCAGGACAGTTTCCTGCCGCGACAGTTGCATACGCGTGGCGACAAGCTGGTCTACAGCAACGGGATCCTGCTGCTCTCGGGGTTCGCGGCACTGCTTATCTGGGCGTTCAACGCGGACGTCACCAGCCTCATCCAGCTCTACATCATCGGCGTCTTTACATCCTTCAGCATCGGTCAGACGGGCATGGTCCGGCATTGGAACCGGCTGCTGAAGTCCGAACGCGATCCCCAGGCCCGGGGCCGGATGCAGCGCGCTCGGGTGATCAATGCGATCGGCGGCTCGCTGACGACGGTCGTCCTGCTGATCGTCGTCGTCACGAAGTTCTCCCGCGGGGCCTACATCGTCCTGATCGCGATGCCGATCATCTACCTGATCATGCGCAGCATCCACAGGCACTACAGCCGGCTGTCCGAGCAGTTGACCCCGGACGAGGACGTCACCACGCTGCCGAGCCGGGTCAACGCCGTTGTGCTGGTCTCGAAACTGCACAAGCCCACACTGCGTGCCCTCAACTTCGCCCGGGCAACCCGCCCGGACTCACTGACGGCATTGACAGTGAATGTCGATGACGAGGAAACCCGCGGGCTACAAGCGGATTGGACCCGACTGAAGATCCCTGTGCCGTTGACGGTGATCGAGTCGCCGTACCGCGAGATCACCCATCCCGTACTGGATTACGTACGGGACATCCGACGCAGCGGGCCACGAGACCTGGTCGTCGTGTTCATCCCCGAGTACGTCGTCGGCCGATGGTGGGAACAGTTACTGCACAACCAGAGTGCATTGCGGCTCAAGGGCCGGCTGCTCTTCCAGCCCGGTGTGATGGTCACCAACGTGCCCTGGCAACTGGAGTCCTCCGCACGGCTCGAGCACGACGTCGATGCCGGCCCGTCCGTGGGCGATCTGCGCCGTGGCCTGACCGACGACCGGGACTAGGACCGCCCGGCGCCCACTGCTCCGCGGTGATCGAATGGACGACAGCGCGGAAGGGCACGCCCTCGTCCTCGAGTTCGGCCTCGTGATCGAAGGTCGTACCCAGGCGTTTCATCACCGCGATGCTGCGAGCATTCGGTACGTCGGTGACGGAGATGACCGCGGCACGTCCAGTCGGGCGAAGGCCCACGCCATCCAGGCGGCCGCCGACTCAGTGGCGTACCCGCGGCCCCAGTGTTCGCGGGCGAACCGCCAGCCGATCTCATCGTCGGGGTACCACGGCGTGTAGCTGACCCCGCAGATTCCCAGGAACGCGCCGTCGGCACGGCGCTCGACGGGCAGCATCCCGATTCCCCGCCGCAAGAACAGGTCCTGAATGTCACTGGCCAGTTCCTCGGACTGCGCGCCGGTGAGGACGTGCCCGAGGTAACGCATGACCTCCGGATCGGCGTTGTGCTCGGCAAAGGCCGGCAGATCGTCGCTTCGCCAGCTCCTAAGGAGCAGTCGAGGGGTGGTCAGCAGGACTTCGCCGATGCGCTGGTTGTCCATGCGCTCAGTGTGCCGCCCGATCATGTCTGACCGCTCACGGTTGACAGGCCGCCGGCA
The DNA here is from genome assembly GCA_051000515.1 of Geodermatophilaceae bacterium. GTDB lineage: Bacteria > Actinomycetota > Actinomycetes > Mycobacteriales > Geodermatophilaceae > JACCQS01. The sequence goes on along the minus strand of JBPCOF010000348.1, from coordinate 5,644 downwards.
ACGGCCCAGGTAGCGATGTCTATGCGCTTGCTGGCCCCGAGCTTGGCCAGCACGTGGCTGACGTGGGTCTCCACGGTTCGTTCCGATACGAACAACTGCTCGGCGATCTGCCGGTTGGACCGGCCGTCTGCGACGAGCACGACGATCTCTCGTTCTCGCGGCGTCAAGGAAGTCAACTGGGCTGCGTCAGCGTCGATCGCGGCCAGGATCTGCCGGCATCGCTCGGCTCGCCCTGGCATGTCGAGCATGAGCATCGTCCTCAACGCCTCCCTGGCGTTGGAGCCGGCAGCGACGAGGTTGGACGTACCGCCCCGGGCGTGCAATACATCGGCGAGGTACATCCGACTGATAGCCGTGAACGGCCTGGCACCCATCCGCTCCTCGAAGGAGATCGCATCTCGAAGATGATCCTCGGCCTCACCGAGGCGTCCGCAGAGGGCGGCCAGCCGGCCCAGACGTCGCGCGGCCGAACCTTCACATGCCACGGTGCCCGAGCCGCCGGCAATCGCCAGGTCCGCGAACGGTGCCAGCATCGGGTAGAGCAGCTCAGCAGAGTTTGTGTCGCCCACGTCGCAGGCGACGTCAGCCAGCATCGAAACGGTGACGATCCATCTGCCGTCGATCGGCCAGCTGTCGGCCTCGCCGACGAGGCGACGGGAGATCCGAAGTGCCTCGTCCAACTCACCTGCCGAGACCATGACGCTGGCTACCGACGCGCTGGCGATCGGAAGGGCGATCCGCTCGGCCATAGCTCGAAAACTGGCCATCTCGGCATCCGTGAGCAGGTCGTCGGGGGGCTGCCCGCGGGTGTAGCAGAGGAACATCAGGAAGGCGTAGTACAGGGGGATGACGCTGGGGTCATCGAGTTCATCGGCCAATGAACGGGCCTGACCGGCTTGCTCTTCGGCTACGGCGAATCGGCCGACCACCGCTTCGCGCGCGGCCCCAAGCCTGAGCAGATGCCAGCGGGCCATCGGAAAGCGCAGCTGTGCAGCCAGCCGGGCCAGAGCCGACAGTTCCTGGTCTACGGCGATCAGATCGCCCTGCTCGAAGGCTGCATCGATCCGCCACAGTCGCCCCCACATCTCGGCCAGCGGCTCCCCCCGCTCGGCCAGATCGATGGCCCGGGCGCCGAGCTGTTGTCGTTCGGCGGCGTGACCGGGTCCCGCCAGCGCCTGATGCCTGGCCCGCAACGCAGCGACGAGTGCGGCCGGCTCCGCGGTCTGCTCCGCCAAGGTCAATGCCTGCGCCGACATCGTCCCGGCTTCACCCACGTCGCCTCGCTCGGCCGCTGCGTAGGCCATCCGGGCCTGCAGCTGGGCCCGTAGCGACAGCTCTGATTCGGGTAGCAGGGCAAGGGCTCGTTCGCACAAGCGGAAAGTGGAGTTGTCCCCGAGGTCCACGCCGTCGACCAGCAGGGCGGCACGGGCGAGCAGATCCCAGCGTTGCTGCGCCTCGGCCATATCCGCAGCCTGCGCGCAGTGCTCCATCGCGCCGACGAATGTTCCTGAGCGGTATTCGGCGAAGGCGAGATCGAGCATATTTTCCGCCCGTTCCGTCGCGGACGCCCCACCGGCCATCGTCAAGCTGTAGATGGCCGAACCAAACTGCCCGGCCGCCTCGGCATATGCGCGGTCGGTCAGCGATTTCCGTCCCGCCTTGCGCGCGTAAGCCGCTGCCCGGAGGTGATCCGCCGGTGAGGCGGCCCCCCGAGTCAGGTGGCCGGCGACGGCGCCGATCCGTTCGAGGCCGCGAGCGTCGGCCTCGATCGCCGCCGCCAGGGCACGGTGGGCACGCGATCGTGCCGCGTTGTCGACGCTGTCATAGACGCCGTCGCGGATCAGGGCATGGACGAACCGGGCCGCACCTAGGGTGTCGGCAGGTCGGGTCAGCAGTCCGCCAAGTTCGGCCTCGTCCACCAGCCCCAGCACCGCGTCCGTCGGCAACTGCATGGCCGTGGAGAGTTCCAGGACGTCGAATTCCTCACCTGCGATGCTTGCGAACTCGACCATCTCCCGGCACTCCGCGGAGACCCGGCTCATCGGCCCTCGGCTCAGGTCGAGTAACTCCGACCGGCCGCTCAAGGCGGCAGAGGACCCAGCGGCGTCGTAGGTCCGCAGCGAGACCCCCTCGGTCAACAAGCGGGCCACCGCCGCGACGTACAGACTGTTGCCGGCGGTCAGCCTCAGCACCAGGTCGGCGTAGCGCTCATCCACCGGACCGCCGCCGCCAAGGCCGCTCAGGTACTCGGTGATGTCGCCGCGCCCCAGGCCCGACAACTTGCGTTGTTCGACGCCCGGACGCTCGAGCAAGCCAGCTTCGGCGTCGGGCTCGGCTGCGGTTGCAAGTCGGGCGGTGACCACGACGAGTGCTCGTGAGTGGCTCAGTTCAGCTGCCAGGTGGTTCAGCGCGCCGATCGTCGCGGAGTCTGCCCAGTGCAGGTCCTCGACGATGACCAGCAAGCCGTCCGGCACCGCGGCAGCCACGATGGCGTCAGCCAGCCAGACGGAGTGCGCGAACCGTGCGGCCGCCAGCCCTTCCGACGAGCTACCGAAGAGGTCGTCGTCGATTGCGCGAAACTGTTCGTGGTCGCCGGGCAGCTGGCCGATGATGCGTCGCAGCGGCCACAGGGCTGGTGCACCGGAGTCGGCCGAACACCGGCCCCAGGCGGTAGGAATTCCAACAGCGTCGGCTTCGGCGGCCAGTTCCTCCGTCAGTCGGGTCTTGCCGATGCCGGGCTCGCCGCGCAGGACACTCATCCGGCCGCGTCCGGCCCGCGCGTCGGCCAACCAGCCGCGCAGTTCGGCCAGCTCCCGTGACCGCCCGACGAAGCGGGCGGCGCCGAAGGCCCTTGCGGTCACATGGGCAGTATCGGGCTCAGCTCACGAAATCCGTACTGGCACCGATGTCGGGAGCGACTGCACGCCGAAGGGTGACCTCCACACCCACACCAGGAGGTCACCATGTACATCAGAATCAGTCCGCTCGACATTCGTCCCGAGGACGCGATGTCCGAATTGGATCAACAGCCCGGCCTGGTCTCCGCGTACGTCATGCGGCCGATGGACCAGCAACAGCCGATCCTGGTGACCGTCTGGGAGGCCGCCGACCACGCGGAACGCTCGTCGGTCACAGCTGGCGGTCAGGACTTCGCCAGCGGCAGTTTCCATGGCTCGGACACTGTCGACGAGGGCGCCGCGTACGGCCAGATCATCTATTTCGACGGGTCGCGTTCGCAGTCCGAGGCAGACGCGATCGATCGGGCCAATCGTGATCGGATCGCACCGGCGGTACGGGGGATCCCTGGGAACCTGGGCGCCTTCGCCGGCCGCAACCCCGACGGCTCCTCGGTCGTGATCGCGTTGACGACGTCGCTACAAGCCGTCGAGGACTCGCAGCGGGCGATCATGTCCACCGCGTTGCTCCCGGGTGAGGATCCGGCCCAGCTGAGCGGCCCGGACCGCATGCAGCTGGCCTGGGTGCTGGCCGCCACTTCCCGCACGACACCAATCCCTGCCTGACGTCTTGCCCAAATCTCTCTGAAGGAGTTTGTGGTGCCCCCTTTTTCTGGCTCTTCTGCTGCCGTCCTGCAACAAGCAGTCGGTACGTGGAACCTGGCCGGCCCGACCATGGCCGGCTTCAGCGTTGGCAACCTCGGCAAACGTGTCAGCGGCACGATTCCCGTGGCGTCGGCGCACTTCGAGGTCAGCGAGGACGGCAGCGTGCGTGATGTGCACGCCGTTCTCGACATCCCCTCGATCGACACCGGGCTCGCCAAACGCGATTCCGACCTCCGCAAGCCAGGCCTGTTGGACCTGGCAAACCACCCACAGATGACCTTCGACGCGAGTGAGGTCGTCGCGCTGGAAGACCGGTGGATGGTCAACGGTCTGCTGTCGGTCAAGGGCACGACCCGGGAGATCACCCTGGCCGTGACCGTCGAGCAGCCCTCCGAGGACACCGCGCGGGTGTGCTTGACGGGTCAGTTGGACCGCCGTCACTACGGCGTCAAGGCACCCCGGTTCCTGATCGGGGCATCGGTCGACCTGCAGATCGAAGCGGTGTTCGGTCGATAGCTGGTCCTAGGCTCGGGGTCGTGAGCCGCACCGATTCACGCGAGCGCGCCAGCGCCGTCGAGATGGTCCTCGGGAGACCCTCGGCGGCGCTCTCGCCGTACGTCGAACGCTACGTCGGCTATCGGCAGGATCGGCTGACGAGCGGGACCCACCAGGGCCTCCCGTCGCCTTCGATGACCCTTATCATCAGCCTCGCCGACCCGGTGACAGTGCTGTCAATGCCGGATCCGACAGCCACGCCCCGGACGTTTCCGGGGCTGATCAGCGGCCTGCACGCCGGACCTGTGACGATCGCCGCGGACCGGGTGCAGTACGGCATCCACGTCGAGCTGACGCCGTGGGCGGCTGGAGCGCTCCTCGGGCACCCGGCCGGGGTCCTGGCCAGCGGAATCTACGACATCACCGACGTGCTCGGGACACGGGGGAGTGAGCTGCTCGATCGGGTTCGTGCGGCCCCGGACTGGGCGTCGAGGTTCGCCGCTCTCGACCGGGTGCTGGGTGCGCACTCTGAACGCGCCTGGGCGCCGCGGCCGGAGGTGGCCCAGGCCTGGACAACCCTGCTACGCACCGGCGGCCGCATCCCGGTCAGTCAGCTTGCCCGTCGCGTCGGTTGGAGCCGGCGGCATCTCGGCGATTGCTTCCGCACAGAGCTGGGCCTGAGTCCGAAGACCGCGGGACGGGTGATCCGCTTCGATCGTTCACACACAGCGCTGACCCGTCCGACACGATCGGGCTTGGCCCAGATAGCTGTCGAGTGTGGCTATGCAGATCAAGCGCACCTGACCCGGGAGTGGCGCGAGTTCGCGGGCCAGACCCCGTCCGCGTGGATGGCCGCCGAACTCCCGTTCGTACAAGACGCGGTCTCCGAACCCGCGGCATCCTCTGGGCATGGCTGACGAACAAGCACAGAAATTCATCTGGCCCTGCCTGAACTATGCCGACGCTCGCGCCGGGCTGCGGTTTCTCGTCGACGTCCTCGGATTCGAGGAAACGGCGCTGTACTCGGGCGACTCCGAGGACGTGGTAGTTCATGCCGAGGCTCGCTGGCCCGAGGGCGGTGGAGTCATGTTCGGCTCCGCCGGACGGGAGGACAGCGACTTCTCATCCAAGGCGGTCGGCACGAGCTCGGTGTACGTGATCACCGATGATCCCGATGCGGTGTACGTGCGAGCCGTCGCCGGCGGTGCCGAGATCACCCGCGGAATGGAGGAGGCGGACTACGGCTCGCGTGGTTTCACCGTCCGCGATCCGGAAGGCAACCTGTTCAGCTTCGGGACCTACCGCGGGGAGTGAGACGCTACGTGCGTGAGCAATCGGGACCAAGCGGCCACTGAAACCTCCGTACCCTCGCCTGACAATCAGGCAGAGCCGGAAACCGGGTCGGAGAACGGGTCACGGTCCGTGGCGAGTTGGTTGGGCCGACGCTTCGATGTCGAGGTCGGCCCGGTGGCCCACGGCGGGCACTGCGTGGCTCGACACGAGGGGCGGGTCGTGTTCGTGCGGCACGCCCTACCGGGTGAGCAGGTCACCGTGCAGGTGACCGAGGACCGCCATGCCGGGTACTGCCG
>JBPCOF010000076.1:0-7785 GCA_051000515.1 Geodermatophilaceae bacterium | reverse complement strand
AGCGACTCCTTGTTGGCCAGCGCAAGCGTCGACCCGGCTGCAAGCGCGGCGAGAGTCGGCTCGAGACCGATCGAGCCGGTGATGCCGTTGAGGACGACGTCAGCACCTCGCCCGGCGAGTTCGGTGGCTGCCTGCGGCCCGGCCAGGATCTCCGGCACCGCGTACTTGCCGTGGGCGTAGCCCCGTCGCGACGCCTCGGCGTAAAAGGCCAGTTGGAGGTCCTGAGCCGACGTGGCCCGGGCGACTGCGACGGTCTTTGTGCCGCAGTCCAACGCTTGCTTGGCAAGCAGCTGCGGGTCTGATCCCCCGGCGGCGATCCCCGTCACCGTGAATCGGTCGGGACATTCGGCGATGACCTCGAGAGCCTGGGTGCCGATCGAACCGGTCGAGCCGAGCAGGATGACGGTGCGGTGATCGCCCACGCTCACAGTCTGACGCACCCGAGTCCGGACCGAGATTTCGCGCGCTTTCCAGGGTTGGCGTCGGAGCAACCGCGATGCTGGCCACCGGCCGGAATTCGGTCTGCGATGATGTGCGGATAGCTACCCGGTCGAGAGGATCCAGGTGAGCACCGCCAACCAGCCAGGTCACCAGATTGTCACCGCTTCGTCCTGGGACGGGTACGTCCTCGAGCCGCATGAACGGCCCGAGGACTGGGGATGGCACCAGGAGTTCAAGGTGGTCCCCCGAATTCTCGGGTGGCTCGCCGTCATCTCCCTGCTCATGATGCTGATCGGCAACCACACCGGCCGGGTCGAGAACCTCTGGGTGGTCGGTACCGCCGCGGTCATCGTCGCGCTCCTTATCCGGGACGCGCTACGCCGGCGCAACGCCTGGCGTAACTGACCGCGACCTACCGACGCCAGCCGGCCGCCGACCCCAATGAGCCGCTTGAACCGACGTCCTACACGATCGGAGACGCCCAGCCGCTGTGCGCTCGGTCAATCCGGTCGACGGTGAAGCTCAGCGTCTGGCGGTATTCGACCCAGGCCAAGCCGGGCAACCGCAGGTGGGTCGACTCCTCGGGATGGGTGACCTGATACCCGGACAGCCAGATGTAGGGAACGCTCACCCCATCCATGGCCCGCGCCCACCGTGGGAAGTGTGCCGCCGCGGCAAGAATTTCGGCATGGGCCGAGCCGGGTCCACGGATGTTGCTCGGCCGGATGTGTTCCCCCGGAACCCAGTGGGCGCCGAGGTCGACGGTCATCCGGCGTACCCCCGGCCAGTGAATGATGCCGGGAAGCAGGCGCACCGGCTTGGGCCGAGGGTCATGCCGATCGCGTACCCAGTCCCAGAACCAACTCTTCGGCTGTTGTTCCGATGCGATGTCCCAGAGCTCGTGGCAGGTCCGGCGTACGCCGTCGAGCTGCCCTTTGCCTTTGGCCAGGGGCACGTCATCCAGGTAGACGGCAATGAGATCTACGACCAGAGGGTCTGCGTGCGAGCCCGGAGTAAGGTCGATCGCATCCAACTCGGCGGTCGACAGACCCCAGTTGCGATCGTCATTCCAACGGCGGACATTGGCCAACTGCTCGGTCAGTGGGACGAACAGGTCCGCCGGCGGATCACTTCTCATCTCCGCACCCGACCGGGGCACAGCGCCTGATCGTCGGTTTCATCCTGCAAAGGCGCCCCTCACCATCACCGCGGCGGTCTACCGGTCGAATGGTAGTCCCGCGCTTACGCCCTTGACGTCATGTGGACTTGAGGGATGACGATGCCGCCATGACGTTCACAGAGGACGAGATCGGCTACCTGTCGGAGCAACCCCTCGGCCGGTTGGCCACAGTCGGCCAACAAGGTCAGCCGCAGAACAACCGGTCAGCTTCTCCTAAGACGCCGAGACGGGCAGTGTGCTGGTCGGTGGCCACCGAATGGGCGCCACGCAGAAGTTCCGCAATGTCCGGACCAGACCTTTGGTGTCCCTGGTCGTCGACGACATCGTCTCGTTCCGGCCGTGGGTGGTCAGGTGCCTGGAGATCCGTGGCACGGCAGAGGATCGAGGATCACGAATCTCGATGCGCGACTTCAGCCGCGAGGTCATCCGGATCCGTCCAACCCGGAACCTGGGCTTTGGGATCAATCGACACACCGAGGGCATGTCCGCGCGCGATGTGTCCGGTTAGCTGGTCTGGACGCCGATCCAGGATCCGATCAGGTAGGTCAGACCCGCCGCGAACAAACCCATCGTGAGCTGACGAAGCCCGCCCGACCACCATGGCCGCGCGGTGAAGCCCGCCGAGAGCACGCCGGCAAAGAACAATCCGATCCCACCGAGGCCGACGGCGGCCCACACCTCGTCCATGCCGAACAGGTAAGGCAGCAGCGGAATCAGCGCCCCGACCGCGAAGCAGACGAAGGAGGACACTGCCGCGGTCCACGGTGAGGGCTTCTCATCGGGGTCCAGCCCGAGTTCGGCCCGGGCGTGCTCGCGTAATTCCTGCTCGGGGTCGCGAGCCAATTGGTCGGCAACCTGTTCAGCGAGTGCGCGATCCAGTCCCCGGCTGCGCCACAGCTCGACCATTTCGGCGCGCTCCTCCACCGGATGAATCCGAAGCTCGTTGCGTTCCTTGCTGACTTCGAGATCCAGCTGCTCGTTCTGCGTCGAGACCGAGGTGTACTCCCCGAGGGCCATCGATATCGCGCCAGCGACCAGTCCGGCTACCCCGCCCAGCACGACGGTGCCGCTGGAGGCCGCAGCGCCCAAGCCGGCCACGAGGGCGGTGTTGGTGACCAGGCCGTCCATAGCGCCGAACACCGCTGCCCGAAGCCAACCGCCGGAGACGTCGGTGTGGCTGTGCGCGTGGGCTTCGGCTTCACTCATGTCTCTTGGGTTGAATCTTCCCTTACTGAGGCGGCGAGCTGCCCACAGGCGCCATCGATCTCGCGACCTCTGGTGTCCCGGACCGTGATCGTCACACCCTGCGAACGTACGGCGCTGACGAACCGCTCCTGGGCCAGCGGCGGGCTGGCATCCCACTTGCTGCCCGGAGTGGGATTCAGCGGGATGACGTTGACGTGCGTCAATCGTCCGGACAGCAGGCGGCCGAGTTGATCGCCGCGCTGGACGGAATCGTTGACGTCGCGGATCAGGGCGTACTCGATGGAGACCCGTCGCCCGGTGACGTCGGCGTAGCGCCAGGCCGCATCCAGAACTTCTCGTACCGGCCAGCGGGTATTGACGGGCACCAGCGTGTTTCGCAGTTCATCGTCAGGGGCGTGCAGGCTCACGGCGAGGTTCAGCGGAAGCCCTTCGTCGGCCAGCCGGTCAATCGCTGGAACAAGTCCGACCGTCGAGACGGTGATCCCGCGAGCCGACATGCCGAGCCCGTGCGGTGTCGGGGCAAGCATCCGGCGGATCGCAGTGAGGACCCGGTTGTAATTGGCCAGCGGCTCCCCCATACCCATGAAGACGAGATTGGACAGTCGACCTGGTCCACCGGGCATTTCCCCGGCACGCATCGCCTTGGCCGCCCAGACCACCTGGTCCACGATCTCGCCGGCGGACAGGTTGCGGGTCAACCCGCCCTGGCCGGTGGCACAGAACGGACACGCCATGCCACAGCCGGCCTGGCTGGACACACACAGAGTGGCCCGGTCGGGGTAGCGCATGAGGACGCTCTCGATCAGGGTGCCGTCGAAAGCCCGCCACAGCGTCTTACGGGTGGTGCCCCGATCCGCGAGCCGTTCGCTGACCGGCGTCAACAGGGCCGGCAAGAACTCGGCACGCAACCCGTCTCGGTCCCTGATGGGTATGTCGGTCAGGTCCTGGCCAACAGGAGCCTGGAAGTAGTGCCGGGACAACTGCTCGGCCCGGTAGACCGGATGACCGGCCGCCACCATGGCGGCTTGGACCTGGTCGACCGTGAGGTCGGCGAGATGCCGCGGCGGCTTGGCTCCACGTGGCGGCGTCCACACCAGCGGCATGGGCAAGGAGGTTGCGGTCATGGCCTACCCATGGTCCCACGCACAACGCCGTCACAGCGCCACGCTGCCGGCACGGCAGACTGAGGCGGTGGACAGCGAACCGGTCGGTGTCGGACCCTGGCCAGGAACGGTCCCGGACGATCCGCGGCTGGACCCCGAGTTGCTCGCTCAAGGCGATCGGCGCAACGTCGTGGACCGCTACCGATACTGGTCGGTCGAGGCCATCGTGGTCGATCTCGACCGACGCCGGCATCCCTTCCACGTGGCGATCGAGAACTTCGCCCACGATCTGAACATCGGGACCGTCGTCCGTACGGCGAACGCGTTTCTGGCTGCCGAGATACACATCATCGGGCGCCGTCGCTGGAACCGACGCGGCGCGATGGTGACCGATCGCTACCAGCACATCCGCTATCACCCCGACGCTGCGGCGCTGGCCCGGTGGGCTGGCGAAGCGGCCCTTCCCGTGGTGGCCATCGACAACCTGCCGGGGGCGGTCCCACTGGAGACGGCTGCCTTGCCTCGAGAGTGCGTCCTGCTCTTCGGCCAGGAAGGTGGTGGGCTCAGCCAGCTGGCCCGGTCATCGGCCTCGATGTTGTGCTCGATCACGCAGTACGGGTCCACCCGTTCGATCAATGCCGGAGTCGCCTCAGGAATCGCTATGCACGCCTGGATCCGCCAACATGCCGCGCAAAATCAGTGAGCAAACCCCCGGGTGACCTGGCCCAAACATCATCGAAGCTTTGTCGGGGTCATCGACGCGCTGGCAGCGGAGGTTCGAAGTCACTCACAGCGGGCCACAGCTGAGCGAGGTCGACGGTGCGCGGGCCTTTCCTTACACCGGCAGGACGCCATGCGACTCCGGAATGCGCGATTCAACCCCAGCCACGTAGCCACTGACAGGCCGCTCAGCGGTCATAGACGTAAGCCGCCCCGCCACCCGGCGCAAAGGACGCCCCCACGACCAATGTGGACCAGTCCAGGGACACCGAACCCCCGAAGCGCTCCCCACCGGCGCCGTCCGGCGGGGCCAGCTCGAGCCGCTGAGTCCACGACGTCCCGGAGCGGACGAACACGTAGGCCGCGCCGGTTGCCGATCCGTTGGCGCCTGGCGGGCCGCCGTACAGGGAGCCGATCACCGCGGTGTTCCCGATCAGCGCCACCGCGTTTCCGAACTGGTCATTGGGAGCGCCGTCGGAGGGCGTCAGGTTGGCCTGCTGCGCCCATGTCGTCCCCGTACGCACGAACGCGTACGCCGAGCCGCTGGCCTTGCCGGCGCGGTCGAGCTCAGCCCCGACGAGAGCAGTGCCGTTGCTCAGGGCCACCGACCCTCCGAAGCCAGCCCCAGGTGTAGGGTCGGCGGCGCTCAGTTCAGCCTGCGCGGTCCAGCCCGTCCCTGAGCGAACAAACACGTAGGCCGCGCCCGCGTCGGTGGCGCCGCTGACACCGACACCGTGCCCAGCCGCTCCCACGACCAGCGTGTCCTGGTCCAGGGCAACGGAGATGCCGAAGAGGTCACCACCAATAAAGACACCGCCGGCACCTGCGCCTTCCCCGTCGGAGGGGAACAACGTGTCCCGCAGAGTCCAGGTCGTCCCCGAACGGATGAAGACGTGTACGGCGCCCGTTGCAGCGCCGGTCGAGTCGTCTGCATAGAGTTCACCCACCACCGCGAGGTCACCCTTGAGGGCCACGGAGTAGCCGAACCCGCTGTCGCTGTCCGGCCTGGGTGGTGTCAGCTTGGCCTGCTCTATCCAGCCAGTCGGCGAGCGGCGGAAAACGTAGGCTGCCCCCGCGTCGCTTCGGCCGGCGACGTTGGCCTCTGTAGCACCGACCAGGGCGGTGTCCCCGTCGAGAGCGACCGAGGCTCCTAGTTGGTCCCCTTGGGCTGCGTCCGACGCGGTCAGCTCCGCCTGCAGAGCCCAGCCGGTCCCGGAACGCACGAACACCGAAGCGGATCCCTGGTTCTTGAGGTCGGCGTCGTCATAGGGTGCCCCGATCAGCACCGTGTCACCGTTGGCAGCCACCTCGTAGCCGAACCGGTCGTATTTCCCGCCGCCGTCGACGTCGGTCAGCTTCGTCACCTGATATGCGCCGGCGTACGCCGACGAGATGCCTCCGGACCCGATCAGGACGCCCAAAGCCACTGCGGCGGCCCACAGCAGACGCAGACGTCCTCGGCTGGGTACTCGGATGAGGCTGACTCCTGCGTTGCGACTCATGACGCCCCTTCTCAGCCCAGCCGTGGCGGAAAGCCTACCCGTCGCGATGCGTCCGCCCCGGCCCCTTGCACCTCAAACATGTCAGCCGAGGACAGGAGGTACGAACAGCGTCAGCAGGAGGTAGGCGACCGCGGCCGATGGCAACAGCGAGTCCATCCGGTCCATCAGGCCGCCGTGGCCGGGCAGCAGGCTGCCCATGTCCTTGATCCCGAGATCGCGCTTGACGATCGATTCGCCGAGATCGCCGAGAGTCGCAGTCACGGCGATGGCCGTACCGAAGACGATCCCCTGCCACCAGGCGCCGCCCAGAGCCATCCCGACCATCAGGACCCCGGCGATCATGCAGGCCAGGACAGATCCGGCAAGTCCCTCCCAGGACTTCTTCGGGCTGACGGTTCGCGACAACGGGTGCTTGCCGAACAGCGCCCCGGCAGCATATCCCCCGACATCGCTGCAGACCACGGTGAGAATGAAGGCGACAATCCGGGTGGCGCCATCGTCGGGGCGCAGCATCAGCACCGCGAAGCAGGCCAGCAGCGGCACGTAGACCGTGATCAGTACGGCGGTGGAGGCGTCGCGGAAGTACCCGACCGGGCCGTCGGACAGCCGCCACACCAGACCGGCCAGCACCGTCAACATGGTGCTGACGGCCAGACCACCCGGCCCGCTGAGCCAGCTGAGCGCAATCATCACGACCGAGCCGAGGAGCAGCGGCACCAGCGGCGGCCGCACCCTCGCTGATCGCAGTGCCCGGGCGAGCTCCCACACGCTGATCAGCACAGCGGCCAACAGGATGGCGAGGAATGCCGGCCGGTAGACCACCAAGGAGGCGAAGATCGCGGCCGCCAAGCCGACGCCGACCGCGATCGCGACCGGGAGATTGCGGCCGGCCCGATTCGCGCCCGGAGCTGGTTCCGGATCGAGATTCGATGCCTCGGCGGGCGGGAGCGGCTCGTCGGCGGGCGGGGGCCGTAGGTCGACGGTTGGGGACGGCTGGTCGACGGGCGGCTGCGCGCTGCCTCCCCGATTGTGGATCGACGGCGGGTGGGCGGGCCTGCCGTTGGCGGGATCGAGGACCGGCGCCGGACGCGCCGGACCGGAAGGGGCTCCGCCCGTCGAATCCGACGGAATCATCGGTGTGCCAAGCCGGTTCCTGGCTTCTCCTCGAGCACCGATCAGACCTCGAGTAGCTCGGCTTCCTTGGTCTTGACCGCCTCGTCGATCGTGCCGACGTGGGTCGAGGTGATGTCGTCCAGTTCCTTCTCGGCTCGACGTACGTCGTCCTCACCTACTTCGCCGTCCTTCTGCAGGCGCTCCAGTTCGTCCTTGGCCCGTCGACGGATGTTGCGGACGGCCACCTTGCCGTCCTCACCTTTGGTACGGGCTACCTTGCCGAGGTCGCGTCGGCGTTCTTCGGTCAGTTGCGGAAAGACGATTCTCAGCATGGTGCCGTCACCTCCCGGGTTGATCCCGAGATCACTGTCCCGGATCGCCTTCTCGATCGCTGCCAGCTGGCTGATGTCGTAGGGCTTGATGATCGCCATCCGCGCCTCGGGGATGTTGATGGAGGCCATCTGCGGGATCGGGGTCTGCGCCCCGTAGTAGTCGATCAGGATCTTGTTGAACATCGACG
>JBPCOF010000221.1:0-7652 GCA_051000515.1 Geodermatophilaceae bacterium | reverse complement strand
GGAATCGGTTGGCAGGTCGTGGATTACCAACTCCTGCGCGGCGCCGAGGGCACCTCACTCCGGCTCTTCTAAACCCATCGCGGCGGGTTCCGGACCAGATGTCGCTGGTTTGCAGGGGACCGGCCGCGCGTGTTGTCTGCAAACCTGCGACATCAGCGAAAAAGGGACGACGGCGGTCGGACGTAGCATCCGGTGGATGAAGGCTGATCGCAGCGATCGGGCGAGGTTCGAGACGCTGAATCCGGCCAGCGGCGAGGTCGTCGACTCGTTCGCTGTGCACACCGACGCCCACGTCCAGGCTGTGGTGGCCGCGTCCCGGCCCGCGGCGCTGTGGTGGGAAGGCCTCGGCTTCGCCGGTCGGGAGAATCGGCTACGTGACTGGACGCGAATCCTGACTGTACGGATGGACGAGCTGGCCGCCCTGATCCACCGGGAGAACGGCAAGCCACTGATCGACGCCCGGCTGGAGGTGGTCGGAGTCATCGAGCACCTGCACTGGGCCGCCAGGCATGCCGCCGGCGTCCTCGGGCGCCGCACGGTCGGCCGATCGTGGCTGTTCCCCAACCACAAGCCGTCGGTGGGCTACCGCCCGTACGGCGTGGTCGGCGTGATCGGACCGTGGAACTACCCGGCCTTCACGCCGATGGGTTCGATCGCCTACGCGCTGGCAGCCGGTAACGCAGTCGTCTTCAAGCCCAGTGAGTACACCCCAGCGGTCGGCAGTTGGCTCGTCGACTCCTTCCGGCAAGCCGTACCCGAACAGCCCGTCCTTTCACTGGTGACCGGGTACGGCGAAACCGGTGCGGCCCTGTGCACGGCCGGCGTGGGCAAGCTTGCCTTCACCGGCTCCACGCCGACCGCCAAGTCGGTGATGGCGGCCTGCGCGCAGACTCTCACCCCCGTTCTGCTGGAGTGCGGGGGCAAGGACGCCCTGATCGTGGCCGAGGACGCGGACCTGGATGCTGCCGCCCAGGCCGCGGTCTGGGGAGGGCTGTCCAACGCCGGCCAGACCTGCGTCGGCGTCGAGCGGGTCTACGCAGTCGATGCGATCTACGACGAGTTCGTGTCCCGTCTCAACGCCGAGGCGCGAAAGCCCCGCCCGGGTAGCGACCGGGCCGCCGACTACGGGCCGATCACCATGCCCGCCCAGTTGGGGACTATCCGAGGCCACATCGAGGATGCACTCGATCACGGCGCCACCGCGATCGTCGGCGGTCGCGGCGCGGTTCGGCCGCCGTTTGTCGATCCGACGATCTTGGTCGACACGCCCGAAGACCGCCCGGCGGCGACCGAGGAAACCTTTGGTCCCACTCTGACCGTCGGCCGAGTACGGGACGTCGACGAAGCCATCGAGCGTGCCAACGGCACGGCCTTCGGCCTGTCCGGCGCGGTCTTCTCGCGGGCGCGTGGAATGGAGATAGCCGGCCGCCTTCGCGCCGGAATGACCAGCATCAACTCGGTGATCACCTTCGCGGTCATCCCGGCGCTGCCCTTCGGCGGCGTCGGCGCCTCCGGTTTCGGGCGAATTCATGGGGCTGACGGGCTTCGGGAGTTCTCCTGGCCGCAGGCGATCGTGGCCCAGCAGGCACCCGGCCCGCTGATCTTGCAGTCCTTCCGGCGCAACCCCGTACTGACGAAGGCGCTGCTCGCGGCCGTACGACTGCGGTACGGACAGCGGGCACCCCGTGGAGTCAAGGGGTCCTTGTGACAATAGGTTTGGCACAAGGGGTCCTTGACTCCAGATGATCGGCAGTAGTGGCAGCAGTCGTCGACGAAGCAAGGAGTCTCACGTGGCACGCGAACTGGCCAAGGTGGGTGTCGTCGGACTCGGGACGATGGGTGCCGGCATCGTCGAGGTATTCGCCCGCTCCGGGTTGGACGTCACCGGCGTCGAGATCGACGAGGCGGCCCTGCGGCGCGGTCGGGCGCATGTCGAGGGTTCGACGTCGCGCGCGGTCGAGCGCGGCAAGCTCGACGAGGCAGGGCGCGATGAGCTGCTCGGCCGGATCACCTTCAGCACCGAGCTCGAGGACCTGGCCGAAGCCGAACTGGTCGTCGAGGCGGTTCCCGAGCACCTCGACCTCAAGGCCGAAGTCTTCTCGAAGCTGGACGCGATCTGTCCACCGGACACCATCCTGGCCACGAACACCTCGTCCCTGTCGGTCACCGAGATCTCGGTTGCGACCGGGCGGCCCAGCAAGGTCATCGGCCTGCACTTCTTCAACCCGGCGCCGGTCATGAAGCTGGTCGAGGTCATCCGCACCGTCGTCACCGACCCTGCTGTCATCGAGGACGTCGAGGCGCTTGCCGCCCGGCTCGGGAAGACCGATGTGACGATCGGCGACAAGGCCGGGTTCATCGCCAACGCCTTGCTGTTCGGTTATCTCAACCATGCCGTGTCGATGTATGAAACCCAGTACGCCACAAGGGAAGACATCGACGCAGCGATGCGGCTTGGTTGTGGTCTGCCGATGGGCCCGCTGGCCCTGATGGATCTGATCGGCATCGACACCGCCTACGAGATCCTCGACACGATGTACAAGCAGTCACGCGACCGGCTGCACGCGCCGGTCCCGTTGATCAAACAGATGATGACCGCTGGACTGCTCGGCCGGAAATCCGGGCGTGGCTTCTACGCCTACGCCGAGCGCGACAGCCCCCAGATCGTTGACGACGCGCAGACCCCGCGCGCTTCGGCCACGCCCGCTCGAACCCGCACGGTGCAGCGGGTCGGCGTGGTGGGTTCAGGCACGATGGCCACCGGCATCATAGAGGTGTTCGCCAAAGCTGGGTACGACGTGACCTTTGTCGCGCGGAGCACGGCCACGGTGGACCGGGTCAACGCTGCCCTGACGAAGTCGATGGACAAGGCGGTCGGCCGCGGACGGCTGGAGCAGGACGACCGGGACGCCGCGTTCGCCCGGATCACCGGAACGACCGGCCTCGACGACTTGGCAACTGCAGACCTGATCGTGGAGGCGGTGGTCGAGGACCTGAGCGTCAAGCGGGTGCTTTTCGCCAACCTCGGTGAGATCGCCCAGCCCGGCGCCATCCTCGCGACGACGACATCGAGCCTTCCGGTGGTCGAGTGCGCAAGGGCCAGTGAACGCCCGGACGATGTCGTCGGACTGCACTTCTTCAATCCGGCGACGGTCATGAAGCTGGTCGAGATCGTGCCGACGATCTCCACCGCGCCCGACATCGTGCCCACGATGCAGAAGGTGTGCGCCAAGCTGGACAGGCATCCGGTCGCCTGCGCCGACCGTGCCGGATTCATCGTCAACGCACTGCTCTTTCCATACCTCAACGACGCTGTGAAGATGCTCCAGGCCCATTACGCGACCTCCGAGGACATCGACGCGGCGATGAAGGTCGGCTGCGGTTACCCGATGGGTCCCTTCGAGCTGCTCGACGTGGTCGGCCTCGACGTATCCCTGGCGATCCAGCGAACCCTCTACCTCGAGTTCCGCGAGCCTGGTTTCGCCCCGGCGACGTTGCTGGAGCATCTGGTCACGGCCGGATACCTCGGCCGCAAGACCGGCAAGGGCTTTCGCGACTACACCCACTGATGCCGCGCCGAGCTAGCCCCCGCCAACCCCGCGCCGCCGGGGCGGCAGCTCCAGGACCACCCATCAACGACCTGACCGAGACCGCCGAGGATGGGACCTGGATCGTCCGAGCGCTCACCGGTTCGGCGAGCACCCGGACGTATCGCTGTCCGGGATGTGATCACGAGATCCGTCCCGCGACACCGCATTTGGTGGTCTGGTCGGCCGAGGACGAGGACGCCGGCGATCGCCGTCATTGGCATCCGACATGTTGGCGCTCGCGTGGACGGCGCAACCCGGGCCGGAATCGATGGTGACCGAGCAACCGATCCAGATCCGGGGTAGGACAGTCCTGCCGTCGAGGCGTCAAGCGCTCGTTCTCTCGACCGCCGACGGACATGAACTGGTCGCCGAACTCGCCCTCCCGGCACAGCAGACAGCGGTGGCCACGATGATCTGTGTCCACCCGCTACCCACCCACGGCGGGATGATGGACAGCCACCTCTTTCGCAAGGCCGCCAACCGGCTGCCGGCACTTGCTGAGCTCGCCGTACTCCGGTTCAACACCAGGGGAACCGAAAGCGAGCACGGGCGTTCGAGCGGGACGTTCTCCGACGCGATCGAGGAGCGCTTCGACGTGGCCGCGGCGATAGAGTACGCCGAGTTCTCCGAGCTGGCCGACCCCTGGCTGGTCGGCTGGTCGTTCGGTACCGACCTGACGCTCAAGTACGGCTGTGACCCGGGGATCCGTGGCGCGATCCTGATCTCGCCGCCACTGCGCTACACCGCGCCGGAAGACCTGACCCCGTGGGCGGAGTCGGGCAAGCCGGTGATCGCCCTGGTTCCGGAGTTCGACGACTACCTCAGGCCGGAGGCGGTCGCAGAGCGGTTCGCGGTGATCCCGCAAGCCGAGGTCGTGGCAGTGGCCGGGGCAAAACATCTGTTCGTCGGCTACACCGAGCGGGTGCTCGACGAGATCGTCGCACGGCTGAATCCGGCCGCGTACCCGTTGCCGTCGTCATACTCGCCGGCTCAGCCCTGACGGGGAAGCGGGATGGCCTGCGTGGGCGCGTTCCTGGAGGGCGATGGCTGAGTGCGGACGTTCACTGGCCAGCTCGGTGTTGCGGGCGAGGTAGCTGGGGGAGGCGGCGTTGCCTGGACATCGGTCGGTTCGTCGACGGCGGTTTCAGTCGGATCGGTATCGGTCTTCCCATCCGAGGCCGCCGCAGCGCCGTCGCGAGAAGCGAGCGCCGGTGATGGAGGAGTCCTCGTGCCGTCGAGGGTCTGCGAGATCGACTTCGGGTTCGGTCCAGACGCGTTCGGTCCTGACGCGTTCGGTACTGAGGGGGTGGGCACTGACGTCGTCGTTCCGGACGACGTCGGGTCTGCCGCTGCGGGACTCGGCTCGATGACCGTGGGCTTGTCGATGTCGGGCAGGCCACTCAGTAGTTCGCGCACCTGACTGAGCCGGGTGTGCAGTTCGCCACGCTGAGCGTCGAGGTCCCTGACCCTCTTCTCCGCAGCGGCAATCATGGCATCGGACTTGTTCTGCGCCTGCTCGATCCGGTTGTGAGCATCTCGGCGGGAGGACTGGTCCCGCTCCTGCTCGACGCGGGCCGCCTCGGCTCGACGGGCCTTCTGCGCGAGCTGGAAGTCTTCCTCGATCTTGGCCACCCGAGCCTTGCTCTGCTGCTCGGCCTGCTCGGCGGCTGCACGGGCGCGTTCCTTCAGCGCGTCGGCTTCGGCCTGTGCGTCACTGATCGTCTTGGCGGCGCCGTCCTTGGCCTCCTGCATCTGCCGGCCGGCCTGCGCTTGGGCGTCCTGCATCTGCTTGCGGGCCTCGTCCTGGGCCTCGCTGCGCAGCCTGGCGGCTTCCTGGGCGCTCGATTGGAGCTCCGCCTGCGAGCGGGTGTGGTCCTCGGCCGCGATCCGCCTGATGTCGTTGGCCTCTTCCTCGGCCAACTTGAGCATGTGCGAGATCCGTGCACCCATGGACTCGAAGTTGGGGGCGGCGGCTGATGCGGCCTTCTGCCGGAGAGATTCGAGCTCGGCCTGCACGTTAGACAGGTGACTTGCCAATTCAGCGGCACGTGCCGCGGAGGCGTCTTTGTCCGCGAGGGCAACGCGCAGTTCCCCGTCCAAGCGATCGACCACGTCGTGCACCTGTGAGCGGTCGTACCCGCGTATCACGACGTCGAAGCTGTGCGAGGCGCCGTCGAGGGGAAAGATGTCTGGTGAGTGTTCGCGATCCATGGCCCTCATGCTGTCATGTGGACCGGCGGCCCGCGTCAGGTGTTGCGGAACCGATGCAGGCTTTCGCCGAGACGTTCGCGGAGTTCGAGATCACGTACACCCAGCCCGTCCTGCGGTGCGAGACAACGGACCCCGACCTTTCCCTGATGCAGGTTGCGGTGTACGTCGTAAGCTGCCTGACCGACATCCTCGAGGGCGTACACGTTCGACAGGGTCGGGTGGATGGCACCCCGGGCGACGAGTCGATTGGCCTCCCACGCCTCGCGGTAGTTGGCGAAGTGCGAGCCGATGATCCGCTTGAGGTTCATCCACAGGTAGCGGTTGTCGTAGGTGTGCAGAAAGCCGCTGGTCGAGGCGCAGGTGACGATCGTGCCGCCCCGTCGGGCGACGTAGACCGAGGCTCCGAAGGTGTCCCGGCCCGGATGCTCGAAGACGATGTCCGGGTCCTCGCCGCCGGTCAGCTCGCGGATCTTGGCGCCCAACCGCTGCCATTCCTTGGGGTCCTGGGTGTGCTCGTCCTTCCAGAACTGGTAGCCCTCCGCGCTGCGGTCGATGACCAGTTCGGCGCCCATCCGGCGGACGATCTCGGCCTTGTCCGGGCTGCCCACCACGCACACCGGGATGCCGCCACCGTTGAGCACGAACTGAGTCGCGTACGAGCCGAGCCCACCGGAGGCGCCCCAGATGAGCACCACGTCGCCCTGCTTCATCCTGGCGCCGTGCTTGCCGACCAGTTGACGGTAGGCCGTCGAATTCACCAGGCCGGGGCAGGCGGCTTCCTCCCAGGTCAGGTGCTTGGCCTTGGGCATCAGCTGGTTGGACTTGACCAGCGCGAGATCGGCCAGTCCGCCGTAGTTGGTCTCGAACCCCCAGATCCGCTGTTGCGGGTCGAGCATCGTGTCGTCATGGCCGGCGGAGTCCTCGAGCTCGACCGACAGGCAGTGTGCGACCACCTCGTCGCCGGGCTTCCAGTTGTTCACCCCGACGCCCACCCGGAGTACGACGCCGGCAAGGTCGGAGCCGACCACGTGGTAAGGCAGATCATGGCGGCTGGTGAGCTCCGACAACGTGCCGTAGCGCTTGAGGAACCCGAATGTCGAGACCGGCTCGAAGATCGACGTCCAGACCGTGTTGTAGTTGACCGCGCTGGCCATGACGGCGACCAGCGCCTCACCCGGACCGATTTCGGGGGTCGCGACGTCCTGGATATGCAGCGAGCGCCGAGGGTCCTTGTCCCGCGTGTCCATCCCGGCGAACATCTCCTGGTCCCGCTCGCGCACGACGACCGCACGATAGGACTCCGGTACCGGCAGCTCGCCGATGTCGGTCAACGAATCAGCCAGGATCGCCTCGGTGATCTGCTGCACGGCTCATCCTCCAGGACTATGGGTTACCGGAGGGTAGCTACCCTCGATCTGTGAGCATGACTGCGCTGGATCCGGATCTCACCGATGCCTATGCCCGCGACGGCGTCGTGTGCGTACGTGGCGTCCTCGATCCGGAGCAGATCGAGCAAGCTGTTCGGGGGATCCACCGCGTCCTGGAAGAACCGAGCAGCCTTGCTCAGGTGGCCAGCGCCGCCGGGGACCCGGGCAGGTTCTCCGAGGACTTCTGCCGCTGGAGCGACGTTCCCGAGATCGGCGAACTCGCGCAGCACTCAAGGGTTCCGGCGATCGCAGCCGCGCTCATGGCCACCGATCAGGTGCGGCTCTATCACGATCACCTCCTGGTGAAGGAGGGCGGAACCTCACAGCGCACCCCCTGGCACCAGGACCAGCCGTATTACAACGTCGACGGCCGCGGCATCAGCGCCTGGATTCCGGTGGACCCGGTACCGGTGGGCGCCTGCTT
>JBPCOF010000201.1:0-6179 GCA_051000515.1 Geodermatophilaceae bacterium | reverse complement strand
CAACCACGTGCTCCGGAGCACCGAACAGGCACACCGTCGGATCGGCGAACACCTCGACCGCACTGCCCTCGACAAGGCTGCCACGGAGGAGGAACGACCCAGATCGCACGAGGCACAGTTCGTACATACTCGACCCGATGAGCTCTTGCACCGAGGTCGTCCGGTCCCCGGGGCAGTCGATGCTAGCCACCGATACGTCGTCTCCGGCCAGCAGCGCTTGGGTGGCTCCGCTCACATCGTCCCCTCCATACCCCAGTCTCCGTCGTCGGCCAGCGCGGCGCCATCCCCGGGTCCCGGCCGCTAGGCCCGCAACATAGGGTTCCGGCATGGTTGCTCAGGTACGTGGTGTCGTTGCCCGGGCCAAGGGCAAGGCCGTGACGGTGGAGACCATCCTGGTCCCGGACCCAGGTCCAGGAGAGGCGCTGGTCGACATCCAGGCCTGCGGGGTCTGTCACACCGACCTCCATTACCGGGAGGGCGGGATCACTGACGACTTCCCGTTCCTGCTCGGTCATGAGGCGGCCGGCATCGTGGCCGCGGTCGGTGAGGGCGTCACCAATGTCGCGCCTGGCGACTACGTCATCCTCAACTGGCGCGCGGTGTGCGGTCAGTGCCGTGCCTGTCTTCGGGGCCGCCCGTGGTACTGCTTCAACACCCACAACGCCACGCAGAAAGTCACCCTTCAGGACGGCACCGAACTTTCGCAGGCGCTGGGCATCGGCGCATTCGCCGAGAAGGCATTGGTCCATAGTGGACAGTGCACCAAGGTGAACCCCGCGGCCGCGCCCACCGCCGCCGGCCTGCTGGGTTGCGGGATCATGGCCGGCCTGGGTGCGGCCATCAACACCGGCAATGTCAGCCGTGGTGACACCGTCGCGGTCTTCGGCTGCGGGGGTGTCGGGGATGCCGCCATTGCCGGCTCACGGCTGGCCGGAGCCCGCACGATCATTGCGGTGGACATCGACGACCAGAAGCTGGAATGGGCGACCAACATGGGAGCCACGCACACCATCAACTCCGCGAACACTGATGTGGTGAAGGCGATTCGAGGGCTCACCGATGGGTTCGGCGTCGATGTGGCCATCGATGCGGTGGGCCATCCCGAGGTCTACAAGCAGGCCTTCAAGGCGCGGGATCTGGCCGGCACCGTCGTACTCGTCGGCGTACCCACTCCGAGTGCGAAGGTCGAACTCCCGATGTTGGAGATCTTCGGCCGCGGGGGGTCGTTGAAGTCCAGTTGGTACGGCGACTGTCTGCCAAGTCGGGACTTCCCCGTGTTGATCGATCTCTACCTGCAGGGGCGCCTGGACCTCGACGCCTTTGTGTCCGAAACGATCGGCCTGGACGATGTCGAGGCCGCCTTCGACAAGATGCACCACGGCGGAGTCCTGCGGTCCGTCGTTGTGTTCTGAAGCTGTGTTTTCGAGAAACCGGGGATAGACCGATGGCTGCCACGATCGAGCGCGTCGTCACGTCAGGAGTGTTCAGCCTCGACGGCGAGGACTTCGACGTCGAGAACAATGTATGGCTGGTGGGTGACGAGCACGAGGTCCTGGTGATCGACGCAGCTCACGATGCAAGGCCCATCCTCAAGGCGATCGGCGGCCGCGACGTACTGTCAATCGTGCTAACTCACGGGCACAACGACCACGTCAATGCCGCGGGTGCCCTGTGGGATGCCAGCCGAGCGCCCATCTACCTGCATCCCGGCGACCGGATGCTGTGGGACGTGGTCTATCCGGAGGTCGAACCAGATCGTGAGATCTCCGACGGCGACACCTTCACTGTGGCTGGGACGACCCTGCGGGTCATTGCCACGCCGGGCCACTCACCGGGATCGGTGTGTCTCTACGCCGAGGAGTTGAGCACGGTCTTCACCGGCGACACCCTGTTCCATGGCGGACCTGGGGCCACCGGGCGGTCCTACTCCGATCACCCGACGATCGTGGCCTCGATCACCGACAAGTTGTTGGCTCTTCCCGGCGCCACCGTCGTCAAGACCGGGCATGGTGACGACACCACGATCGGTGCGGAGTCGGCCAACATCTCCTGACTCGCGGCGCGTCGGAACCGACTTGTACGTTGTAGTACGTCGACGTACGCTTGCCCCATGGCGACGTACACGGTGAGCGAAGCCCGCGCACAACTGCCGGCGCTGCTCGACCGGGTGGCCAGCGGTGAGGAGATCACGGTGACGCGTCATGGTGAGCCTGCCGTGATCTTGATTCATCCCGACCGTTGGCGTCGTGGCCGCGCCGCCCCGGTTCTCGAAGCGGCGGACGGGCTGGCCGCCGACCGTGCGGCACTCGTCGGTGAGCCGATGCCGGCACCGATCGAGGACATGGATGTCGAAGCACGGATCGCCCAACTCCGCGCAAACCGCGCCGCCCGCTGACTGCCACCGATGTGGACGCCTTCGACGCCGATGTCTTGATCCATGCGGCTGTCAACGATCCACGTGGTGCCCCCATTGCGAGACTCTTCGAGCGAAATCCGGCAGGCGTGGGCTCGGTCCTGCTGATCCCTGAACTGCTGAGCCAAGCCCTACGTCGGGGGGGAGCGGCAGAAATTCGTGTTCTCCAGTTCATGTTGAGCCGGCTCGACCTCATCGCGATGGACGTACGTACGGCGGACGGTGCGGCGCATCTCGGCGCCAAGTACACGTTGCGGGCCGCTGACGCAGCACATCTGTCCACCGCCGTCATCGCCAACGCCGACCGGTTCATCACCAATAACACAAAGGATTTCCCAGTCTCGATCACTGAGATCGACGTGACTTACCCGGCCATGCTCGCATCCTGAGCCACAGTGTCAGCAAGGCAGGACAGCAACGTCGTACGCGGCGAACTGTTTGTCGCGGGTCACGATGGTCAGCTTCTCGACTTGAGCCTGAGCAATGAGCATGCGGTCGAACGGGTCTCGGTGGTGTCGCGGCAGCTCGCCAGCGCGTTCGGCGTGCTCGGCGTTGATCGACAAGCTCTCGAAGCCATTTTGACGAACTGCGAGCGCGAACGAGCCGTCGAAGCGGATCTTGCCCAGAGCGCGCTTGATTCCAATCTCCCAGACGCTGGCCGCGCTAACGATGACCAGTGCCGTGGGATCGGCTATCTGCTGCATGACTTCCGGGTGCATTGGGGCTTGTTCGAGCCACCAAAGGAAGGTGTGAGTGTCGAGGAGAAGGCTCACTCGCGGCCTTCGAAAGCGTCGATGACCGAGTCGGGCGTTTCAGCAAAGTTGTCGGCCATCCACAACCGCCCACGAAGCTGGCCCGGCTGGCGCGGCCTCGATGTCTCGACATAGGCAATCAGTCGTGCCCGCGGCTTTCCGGCCTTGCCAATGATGATCTCCTCGCCATCGGCAGCGCGCTCCACCAGCCGGGAAAGATGCGTCTTGGCCTCATGAATATTGATAAGCATGGACTAAGTCTAGTCTAGTTCGACGCGAGGAGACCCTTGCTGATATGCCTCGCGGCATCGAGCACGGTGAACTCCGGCCGGACTGTGATCTGGACGCGGAGCGGCTCCATGACGTGGGGATAGCCGTCCGTACACTGGGGATCGTGGCTCGCGGTGATGGACGGCTCACCCACGACATCGACCCCTACAGCCCCGCTCCCCAGGACGCGTGCGGCGTCTTCGGTGTCTGGGCACCCGGCGAAGAGGTGTCCAAACTCACCTATTTCGGCTTGTACGCCCTACAGCATCGAGGGCAGGAAGCGGCGGGGATAGCCGTCAGTGACGGCTTCTCGGTCGTCGTCTACAAGGACCTCGGCCTGGTCGCGCAGGTCTTCGACGAGTCGACCCTGGCCAGCCTGCACGGACATCTCGCGGTCGGCCACACGCGTTACTCCACCACCGGCGCCTCGACCTGGGAGAACGCCCAGCCGACCTTCCGCACCAGTGCTGCTGGGTCCGGGATTGCGTTGTGCCACAACGGGAATCTGGTCAACACGTCCGAATTGTCAGCCCAGGCTGCCGACGCAGGCATTCCCGGAGCCTTTCCCACCTCGACCGACACCGATATCATCACCGCCCTGCTCGCCGCCCGGCCCGACGTGACGATCGAGCAGGCGGCGTTGGAGATCCTGCCGACGCTGCGCGGCGCGTTCAGCCTGGTCTTCATGGATGAGACCACCCTTTATGCGGCTCGTGATCCCCAGGGCGTACGACCGCTGGTTCTGGGGCGGCTGGAGCGTGGCTGGGTCGTGGCCAGCGAGACCGCGGCGCTCGACATCGTCGGGGCCTCCTACGTCCGCGAGGTCGAGCCCGGTGAGCTGATCGCGATCGACTCCGAGGGCCTTCGCTCCGAGCATTTCGCCATGGCCAAGCCCAAGGGGTGCCTGTTCGAATTCGTCTACCTGGCCCGTCCAGACACGACGATCAGCGGCCGCAGCGTGCACGCCACCCGGGTGGAGGTCGGCCGCCGACTGGCCAAGGAATCACCGATCGAGGCCGACCTGGTGATCCCGGTTCCGGAGTCCGGCACCCCGGCCGCCGTCGGGTACGCCGAGGCCTCCGGGATCCCGTACGGCCTGGGATTGGTCAAGAATTCCTACGTCGGTCGTACGTTCATCCAGCCGAGTCAGACGATCCGGCAACTCGGAATTCGCTTGAAGCTGAACCCTTTACGCGAAGTCATCCGCGGGAAGCGACTGATCGTCGTGGACGACTCGATTGTGCGTGGGAACACTCAACGGGCGCTGATCCGGATGCTGCGTGAAGCGGGTGCGATCGAGGTACACGTACGGATTGCCTCGCCTCCGGTGAAGTGGCCGTGCTTCTACGGGATCGACTTCGCCAGCAAGGCCGAGCTCGTCGCCAACGGGTTGGAGGTCGACGGCATCCGTGCCTCGATCAATGCGGATTCACTGGGCTACGTCTCGTTGGAAGGCCTGATCGCGGCAAGCGAACAGCCGGCGAATCGGCTGTGCACCGCCTGTTTCACCGGTGCCTACCCGATCGAGCTTCCAGACAGTGCGGCGATCGGCAAGCACATCCTGGAAGCAGCGGAGCTCGGGATCACTCCGCTGCCCGATCCGGCGATCCTCAGGTCTGGCGTCGGCGCGCAGGATGCGCTGAGCAGACCGTGACGGAATCCGTCCCTGCGGATCTGTCGTACGCCTCGGCCGGAGTCGACATCGACGCCGGCGAACGCGCCGTGACTTTGATGCGAGCGGCGGTGGAGAAGACCCGGCGTAGGGAAGTCGTGGGTGGCCTCGGCGGGTTCGCGGGGTTGTTCGCACTCGACCTGACCCGCTACCGCCGGCCGCTGCTAGCCAGTTCGACCGACGGCGTCGGGACCAAGCTCGCGATCGCGCAGGCCATGGACCGGCACGACACGATCGGCATCGACCTGGTCGCGATGGTCGTCGACGACCTGGTGGCCTGCGGGGCCGAGCCGCTGTTCGTGTCGGACTACATCGCGTGCGGACGGGTCGTCCCCGAACGGATTGCCGACATCGTGGCCGGTATCGCCGCGGGATGCCTTCAGTCCGGCGCCGCCCTGGTCGGCGGCGAAACCGCTGAGCATGCCGACCTGATGCGGCCCGACGACTATGACGTGGCGGCTACAGCGGTCGGGATCGTCGAGGCCGATGCCCTGCTGGGGCCCGAGCGGGTGTGCCTCGACGATGTGGTGCTGGCGATGGGTTCCACCGGCCTGCATTCCAATGGGTACGTCCTGGCCCGGCGAGTGTTGCTGCAACATGCTGGATTGCGGTTGGGAGACCCCCTGCCACATGCCGACGATGGTGCGCCGACCCTGGGGGAGCTACTGCTCACCCCGACCCGCATCTATGCACTCGACTGCCTCGCCCTCACGGCGACCACAGACGTGCATGCCTTGGCCCACATCACCGGCGGGGGACTGGCCGGCAACCTCGCCCGGGTCATTCCGCGGGGCCTGCATGCGGTGCTCGACCGAGGGACGTGGACGTTGCCGGAGTTGGTCTCGACGATCGGCCGGCTGGGTCGGGTTGCACTACCCGAACTCGAGCGCACCTTCAACTGCGGAGTGGGCATGGTGGCTGTCGTCCCTGAGGGATCGGTTGCCGGTGCCCTCGCCGTGCTCGGCGAGCGGGGTGTTCCCGCCTGGGTCGCCGGCCGGATCACCGAACGGCCCGGAGCTGCCGAGAGTTCGGCGGCTTCGCTGACGGGGAACTATGCCGACTCTAGGGACCA
>JBPCOF010000191.1:0-8380 GCA_051000515.1 Geodermatophilaceae bacterium | reverse complement strand
CGTGACCCGCTCGCTCGGCAACAAGAAGGACATCATCGTCATCAACGACGAAGCCCACCACTGCTACCGGGAGAAGCCGCCGGAGGAGGCCGGGGAGCGTGAAGAGAAGCTTGCGACCGACGAGAAGCGGGAGGCCGAGCAGAACAAGGAGGCCGCCCGTGTCTGGCTGACCGGCATCGAGGCCATCAACAAGAAGCTGGGCGTGCGAACGGTCTACGACCTGTCCGCGACCCCGTTCTTCCTGCGCGGCTCCGGCTACCCCGAAGGAACGCTCTTCCCCTGGGTCGTCTCGGACTTCAGCCTGATCGACGCGATCGAGTCGGGCATCGTGAAGATCCCGCGTGTCCCCGTGGCGGACGACCAGATGACGGGCGCCATGCCCACGTTCCGCGACCTGTGGCTCCGGATCCGCAACGACCTGCCGAAGCGGGGGCGGGCCGCAAGCGAGCTCACCGGCGAGCCGATCCTTCCCAAGGAGCTGGAGGCCGCGCTCATCAGCCTCTACGGCAACTACGAGAAGTCCTACACGCTCTGGGAGCAGATGGACCCCGTGCAGAGGGGGACGCCGCCGGTCTTCATCGTGGTGTGCAACAACACCACGGTCTCCAAGCTCGTGTGTGACTGGATCGCCGGCTGGGAGAAGCAGCAGCCCGACGGCACCACGGTCGTCGTGCCGGGCAAGCTCGCCGTCTTCTCCAACGAGGAGAACGGTGGGTGGACGTCGCGCCCCAACACGCTGCTGATCGACTCGGCACAGATCGACTCTGGCGAGGGCATGAGCGATGAGTTCAAGAAGGTCGCCGCCGCCGAGATCGAGGAGTTCAAGAACGAGTACCGGGCGCGGTTCCCGGGACGCTCTGTCGACGAGATCACCAACGAGGATCTGCTGCGCGAGGTCATGAACACCGTCGGCAAGAAGGACCGGCTCGGCGAAGGAGTGCGCTGCGTCGTCAGCGTCGCCATGCTCACCGAGGGCTGGGACGCAAACACCGTGACCCACATCCTGGGCATCCGGGCCTTTCGCAGTCAGCTGCTCTGCGAGCAGGTCGTCGGCCGCGGCCTGCGGCGCAGGTCCTATGCGATCAACGAGGACGGGCGCTTCGACCCGGAATACGCCAGCGTCTACGGCATCCCGTTCGCGTTCATCCCCTCCGACCGGCCACCACCGCCGATCCTGCCGCCGGTGCCGGTGATCGAGGTCGCCTCGGTACCCGGCCGCGAGCACCTGCGGATCAGCTTCCCCAAGCTGGACGGCTACCGGATCGAGATCCCCGACGCCGAGCTGATGTTCGACCCGGGCGACGCTGCGCCGTTCGAGATCGGGCCCAGCACGGTGCCGACCTGGGTCGAGACCAGCGGGATCGTCGGTGGATCGGAGACCGTCCGGGACGCCGACGGCACCGACGTACGGGTCCAGCGCGTTGCGTTCGCCCTGGCGCGCCGGTTGCTCGACGCCCACTTCAGCAGCCCCGACGGCGACAGGCGGCCGTGGCTGTTCCCCCGACTGGTCACGATCTGCCGGGACTGGATACGGGCCAACGTGCACTGCGCCGACGGGTACGACATCGGATACCTGCTCACCTACGCCGAGCGCCAAGCCGAGGCAGTCGAGGCGATTCACCACGCGATCACGGTGCAGGTCGGGAACCGCCGCGAACGGCTCCGCCCGATGCTGCGCGGCACTGACACCGTCGGCTCGACGGCCGATGTGGCATTCCTGACCCGCAAGGCGGTGGTGGCCACCGAGAAGTCCGAGATCAGCCACGTCACGCTCGACGGCAAGCGCGGCAACACCTGGGAGCAGATCCTGTCGCTGGAATGTGAACGGCACAAGGCCGTGGCGGCGTACGCGAAGAACGACCATCTCGGCTTCACCATCCCGTATGTCCACAAGGGACGGACGCATTCCTATTTGCCTGACTTCCTGCTCCGGTTGGTGCGACCCGTGGGAGAGCCCTTCGACCGAACCTTGGTGGTCGAGGTATCCGGCGGACAGAAGAGCCCGGGGCCGACCGCAGTGAAGGCGCGCACGGCTCGGGACAGCTGGTGCGCGGCGGTCAACAATCACGGCGGAAACGGTCGATGGGGGTACGTCGAGGTCACGTCGATGGTCGGCGTCCGGACGGTCCTGTCCGACGCGATCACCGCCCTGTACGCCGATGCACCCATCATCGGCGACCCGGACCTGCTCGATTTCGCCGACACCACGAGGGAGCTCATCCGTGGCGGGTAAGTCCAAGGGGCCCACACCGGTCACCTCGATCCAGCACGAGGACAAGCGGGCCAACCTGCCGACAGCCGACGCGCACGACTTCGTCGGTCCGGACATCGAAACCCTCCGCCAGGTCCGCTACTCACGCGATCCGAGCCTCGACCCACAACTGGTCTGGCGGGGCAAAGACGAGCAGGACTCCACCGACCTGCTCGCCGACGCGCCACCTATCTACATCCAGGAGAAGATCCACCCGCGTGTCCTGGTGGAGAACCTTCGGCGCACCGCCGCAACACCGGCCGAGGAACCGGAGCTTCGCCTGTTCGACACCTTCGACGGACTGGGTGAGCTCGACCTCGTCGATTTCTACCGGCACGAGGCGAACTGGTCGAACCGGATGATCCTCGGTGACTCGCTGCAGGTCATGGCCTCACTCGCCGAACGAGAAGCGTTGCGGGGCAAGGTCCAGATGATCTACCTCGATCCGCCCTACGGCATCAAGTTCGGATCCAACTGGCAATCATCCACGCGCAAGCGCGACGTCAAGGACGGCAAGGTCGAGGATGCCGCCCGCGAGGCCGAGCAGATCAAGGCGTTCCGGGACACGTGGGAGCTGGGCATCCACTCCTACCTTGCCTACCTACGCGAGCGACTCATCGTTGCCCGCGACCTGCTCACTGAGTCCGGATCTGTGTTCGTGCAGATCGGCGATGAGAATGTGCACCTCGTCCGGGCACTCATGGACGAGGTCTTCGGTCGCGAGAACTTCGTCAGCCAAATTGCTTTCGTGACGACGAGTGGTTTCTCCCAAGCGACGGCGCTCGGCCGGTCTGGAGACTACGTCGTTTGGTATGCACGGGAACTGAGTTCGTTGAAGTCACGAAACCTTTGGCTCCAGTCAATCGACCGCCAGTCTTACAAGTGGATTCAGCTGCAGGACGGGACCAGGCGAGGAATGACCGTAGCCGAGCGAGCCGCCGGTGCCGGGCCGACTGGTGCGCGAGTCTATGCCCCGGACAATCTTCAGTCTCAAGGCGCGGCGAGCGACGATCAGCCCGTAGAGTTCGAGGGTGGAACGTACAGGCCAGGCGCGGCGGCTCATTGGAAAGCAAGCTGGCCTGAGGGCATCGATCGTCTAAAACTGGCGGATCGTATTCATAAGGCGAAGCAGAGCATTAGGTACGTGCGATTCGCAGACGACTTCGGCTGGCAGGCTTTCACAAACAATTGGACCGATACCGCCACGGGCAACTTTACAGATGACAAGACATATGTCGTCCAGACAGGATCCAAGGTTATCGACAGATGCATGCTGCTGTGCACCGAGCCCGGGGATCTCGTTCTCGACCCGACGTGCGGATCGGGAACGACTGCCTACGTCGCAGAGCAGTGGGGCCGGCGGTGGATCACGATCGACACATCCCGGGTCGCGCTCGCTCTGGCACGGCAGCGGTTGATGGGCGCGAGGTACCCGTACTACCTCATGGCAGACTCCGTGGCTGGACGTGCCAAGGAAGCCGAACTGACCGGTGTTGCACGGCCGCCCGCTCCCACCGGCAATGACATTAGGCAAGGCTTCGTCTATGAGCGCGTCTCGCACGTCACCCTGAAGTCGATCGCCAACAACGACGACATCGTGCCGGGGATGAGTCGCGCTGCGATCGATGACGCTATCAAGCGTCATGCCGAATACGAGACGCTGTACGACCGACCGTACGAGGACCGGAAGACGGTTCGGGTGACCGGACCGTTCACCGTCGAGAGCCTGTCCCCGCATCGGGCGCTGGCCTTCGCCGGGTCCGAGCCCGAGGCGAACCGGGAGACGATCAGCGAGAGCACCGCGGCGGCCGCGACTGAAGGCCCCAACTTCGAGCAGTCGATTCTGGACAACTTGGCAAAGGCGGGCATCCAGAACGGCAGGCGAAATGAACGCATCGTCCTGGCATCGCTGGAGGCCTACGCGGGCTCCTACATCGGGGAACGGGCTGGCGCGAACGGCGATCAGGCTGAGCCGAGTGCACCGTCGCGATCGGAGTCGCCATCGGCCCGCAGTACGGCACGGTCAGCCCGGGCTTCATCAAGGGTGCCGCGCGGGAAGCCATCGCCGTAGACGACATCGACCTGCTCTGCGTGCTCGGGTTCTCCTTCGACCCGCAGGCCACCGGCGTCACCGAGACAGACGGCGTCACCGTGCACGCGGACACCGCCGGCTTCGCCCAGGTCGCCGGCGAACGGCAGATGGGTCGCATTCCGGTCCTGCTGGTCCGCATGAACGTAGATCTACTGATGGGCGAGGAACTGAAGAAGACCGGCGCCGGCAACCTCTTCACTGTCTTCGGCGAGCCCGACATCGAGATCGCACGCGTCGACGACGACTCGAAGGTGGTCGTACATCTGCACGGCGTGGACGTCTACGACCCGACCACTGGGGAGGTCCGCAGCAACGACACCAGCCGGATCGCGCTCTGGATGATCGACACCGACTACAACGAAGAGTCCTTCTTCGTCCGGCACTGCTACTTCACCGGAGGCGGCGACCCGTACAAGCGTCTGAAGACCGCACTCAAGGCCGACATCGACGCTGATGCCTGGGCGTCCCTCTACCACACCTCATCGAGGTCATTCGATCGTCCGAGCACTGGGAGGATTGCGGTCAAGGTCATCAACGACTACGGCGACGAGGTAATGAAAGTCTTCCCCGTCGCGTGACGAGAAGGTGCCGACCAGACCTCGTCAGGCCACAGCCATGCGCTCCATGGGTTGACCGGTGATTTCGGCGATGAGGTCGAAGTCCTTGTCCACGTGCAGCACCGTGAGTCCCGCCAGCTCCGCGGTGGCGGCGACGATGAGGTCGGGGACTGAGGGTGCTCGGTGCCGCCCGAGGTCTGCGAGCAGCGCCTGTACTGCGACGGCCCGGTCTTCCGTCGCGGGGGTTTGGTACTCGATCGGCATCGACGCAAGCGGCGGTTGACGTGCGGCTGAACGCAGAGCCGGACCGGATCGTGCGGAGTAGCCGACCTCGAGCCGGGTCACGCTGCTGATCCGAACGAGTCCTCGATCGATCCGGTCAGCCCACGCGCCGGCCTCGGCGCTGGCCGCCAGGCGGACCAGGGCGGAGGTGTCGACGAGCCACTCGGTCACTGCCACGCACCCTTCATGACGTCATCGTCGGCGAGGTCAGCGAACGTGTCCGCGAACGCGAGAAGATGTTCGACGCTGACCGGCTCCAGGGCGTTGACGGCTTCCTGGGCCAACCTGCGGCGCAGGAACTCACTGCGGGACAGGCCAAGCCGGGACGCGCGGGCGTCGAGTGCGGCGACCACGTCTTCCGGGACGTCACGGACAAGCACATCGGTCACAGCGCCACCTCCGGGTGATAGCTCATGATAGCGCGAGGCCGGGATGCGGAGCAGGCAGCTTGGACGCACTCTCGTACGGCTTGCAAGCTGACTGATTCCAGTGCTCCGCGAACGCATTGTTTGCGAGCACTTGACGCAATGATTGCCGGAAGGTTGAGAGTGCTGCTGGGTCTCAGCTTCAATCGAGCGCCAATATCTACGACCGCCTCCGTTCCGTCTGCTCGTCGTGCTGTGCGGTGATCCAGCGGTCGAGATCCTCACTCCGGTACATGACTCGGCGCCCGAGCCGGAAGCTGTCCGGGCCGGCGCCGAGGTGTCTCCAGTAGCGCAGGGTCGCCACGGGCGCGCGCAGCCTGGCAGCGGCCTCGGTGAGAGTGAGGAGCTGCGTACTGGCCTCCGTGTTTGGGGTGCGGGTTCGGTCCATGATCGCTCCGATCGT
This sequence comes from Geodermatophilaceae bacterium, assembly GCA_051000515.1. Classification (GTDB taxonomy): domain Bacteria; phylum Actinomycetota; class Actinomycetes; order Mycobacteriales; family Geodermatophilaceae; genus JACCQS01. The sequence continues at coordinate 2,370 of JBPCOF010000191.1, read as the reverse complement.
CGACGGCTACGGCGAGGGGACACGCCCGCTGACGTTCGCGGTCGAATCGAGCGGCCGACGTGTGCCGACCGTCATCCCTCGCCGTCGACGATGCTCAGCATTCTTACCGGATCCTGCCGAGATCCTTCCGTTGCGTCGGACGGGTGGCCTCGCGTAGTCCGGAGGATGCCTGAACGTGCAGGTCAGGGGTACAGAGGAAGTCTTACCGCGGCCGCAGACAGCTGCGTCGGAGGAGATGTCGCGACCCCTCCGGGTTACGGGTCCGTCCGGAGTCTTACCGACTCTCACTCCGGGGTCGCTCGAGCCCGCACGGTCGAGTTGGCCGTACCTGTGGATCTGATCAGACCTCCCCGACACCCGATCAGCGTGGCCCGAGGCAACGTCTGAGCTGCTGGCTCGCCCGCGTCCCGTCGCCGCACACCGTAATCGCCCCGGCGCCGCTCATCGACGACGTCACCACCCGACAGGCTCCCTGAACAGCTCAGTTCCGTCCGTCCTTCAAGCAACACCCACGCCACCGGTCACCGACCGCTCCACGCGCCATGATCGACGCCACCGCACGCGCCGCTATTCTGAAGCCAATGCGCTCGATAACGCTGTCCCATACCAACCGACGCTAGCCAACGATTGCCATCTGTTTACGAATTGACGGCACGCATGCTACCAATGTCGGTAGGTGAACAACGACGGCCGAGGGACGCCTGAGTGGGCATTGCGGAGGCGAATTCGTGCACGGCGGGGTGAAGGTGTATCGGGGTGCCGCAGGCCCCGCGCGGACGTATGTGGAGGCCGACCGTTCCCGGGCGGATGACTACTACCTCGCCGAGGGCACTGGGGTCGCCCGCCGGTACGCCGCCACCGGCGCCGGCGCCGGGCGAGTTGTCGAGCTGCCCGGGTTGGACGGCGAGGCCTACGAGTCCTGGGTCGCCGGCCACGATCCGGAGACGGGACAGCCTCGCGGGCGGTTGCGTACCGACGAGCACGCGGTGCGGTTCGTCGAGGTGGTGGTGAACGGGCCGAAGTCGTGGTCGCTGGCGGCCGAGCTGCACCCGGATGTGGCTGCGGCGTACGAAGGGGCGCAGGACCGGGCCGCGACCGAGATCATCGGCTGGCTGGCGCAACACGCCACCACGAGGGTGGGTCCCCGCGGCGGGCAGGTCGCCGTCCCGTTGGACTGCGTGGAGGCGGCGGTGGTTCGGCACTACACCTCCCGGGCTGGGGACCCGCACCGGCATCTGCACCTGCAGGTCAACGCCCGGGTGTTCGCCGCCGGCCGCTGGCGGGGGATCGACACCGTCGCGGTGCGGGACTCGATCGCCGCGATCAACGGCATCGGGCACGCCGCCGTGGCCTGCGACCCGGCGTTCCGGACCGCGCTGGCCGGACACGGATACAGCTTCGACGCCTCCGGGGAGATCAGCCAGCTCGCCCCGTACGTCGGGCCGTTCAGCCGCCGCGCGGCACAGATCGGCCGGCACCTCGACCGGTACGAAACGGAATGGTCCGCCGCGCATCCCGGTGACCAGCCGGGGCCGGCGTTGCGGCGGTCGTGGGACGCGCGCGCGTGGGCCGAGGACCGCCCGGACAAGGTCACCCCGCAGCCCGGCGCAGACTTGCACCGCCGGTGGCTCGACGAACTCAGCCGGCTCGGGTACCGCGACCGAGGCAAGTCCATCCCTCTGGCGCCCGTTCTGGTCGGGCGGGTGGACCGTGACCGGGCCGCCGGCGAGGTGCTGGCCCGTCTCGGCGCGGCCCGGTCGGGGTGGAACGCCGCCGACGTCCGCGGCGAGGTCGAACAGCTCCTGGCCCGCGCCGGGATTGTCGCCGACCCGGCGGTGCGCGGGGAGTTGGCCGAGGACCTCACCGCGCGGACGCTGGCCCGCTGTGCTCCGCTGCTGCCGCGCAGCACGCCGGAGCATGTCCGGTCGCTTACCTCCCCGCGCGTCCTGAACGTCGAAGCCGACATCGCCGGGCGGCTGGCTGTCCGCGGCGCCGAACCCGCCACCGACGCCGACCCTGCTCTCGTCCCGCGGCACACAGCGGATGCGGGACGGCGGCTAGATGACTGTCAGGCACGGGCCGTGGCCGTCCTGGCCGGGCAGCGGGCGCTGATCGTGGTCGAGGGCGCCGCCGGCGCGGGGAAGACGACCACCCTGGCCGCGACCCGCGATCTGCTCACCGAGCAAGGCCATCGACTGGTCGTGGTGACTCCGACGTTGAAGGCGGCTAAGGCCGCTGCCGCCGAGGTGGGCGCGCAAGCGGGGTCGGCGGCGTGGTTGGCCCATCAGCACGGCTGGCGGTGGACAGACACCGGCATGTGGAGTCGCCTGCGCGTCGGCGACACCGATCCTGTCACCGGCCGCGGATACA
>JBPCOF010000124.1:0-11141 GCA_051000515.1 Geodermatophilaceae bacterium | reverse complement strand
GCTGCGATTGCCGAGGCGAGAAGTCTCGCGCTAATAGCCGACGAGACCTACGAGACCACGAAGCGGCAACTGCACGCCCCCGCGATGGCTGCCATCGCGCGGGAGCACGAGATCCACGACGCGACCGTGAGCCGTACCTGGACCGCCTGGTCCCCGCGTCAACGCAGGCGCAGGTATCAAAGATGAGTTCGCTCGCAGGCTGCTCATGGCGTGATGGGTGGTGGCGGATCGATGGTCGGCAGAGGCGGCGGAAGCGGCGGATCCGTAGTCGGCAGAGGTGGCGGGTCCACCGGCGCCGAGCTGGTGGACGGCTCCGTCGTCGGCGGTTCAGTCGTGGTCGTTGTGGTCGTGGTGGTCGTGGTCGGTGCCGTGCTCGTTGTGGTCGTGGTCGGTGCCGTGGTCGTCGTGGTCCGCGTCGTTGTAGTCCGCCTCGTTGTGGTCCGCGTCGTTGTGGTCCGCGTCGTTGTGGTTGAGGTCGTCGTCGTCGCGCTGGTCTGCGTTGGCACGGTCGCCTGCGAACCCGTGGTCCGGATCGTCGTACCCGGGGCCCGCACAGTCGGGTTCGAGTCGGAGTCGGAATCGGAGCCGGGGTCACCCGAATCCGGCTCGATCGGGTCCGGTGCGGGGATGAAGCGCTCAACTGCCTTCGCTTTGGCGCCATTGTCCGGCGGCGAGTCACACGTGGGGCGGGTAATCGTGTTGTTGTCGAGGCTGACCGTGCCGTTTCGAGCCAGGACACGCCCCTCGACGGTTGTTCCGGCCTGCAGACTCACGGAGGTGAACGCCAGAATGCTTCCGACGAAGCTCGTGTCGGCGCCCAGGGTCGCCGATGTTCCGACTTGCCAGAACACGTTGCAGGCTTGCGCCCCGTTGATCAGCTCGATGGCACCGCTGTCCTCAGTTACCAGGCTGGACACCGCTTGGAAGATGAACAGGGCGTTCTTGTCGCCTTGTCCGTCGAGGGTGAGCGTGCCGCTCAGGCCGAGTTCGCTTTCCTTCGTGTACACACCGGGAGGCAGCGTCAACCCGTCCAGGGTGTCGGGTAGTGCGGCGACCGAGGATCTGTTCTCCGCGTCGTAGTATGCGGCGGTCAGATCCGACTGGGCCCGCAGCGCTACGGCGTCGGCGGCGTGCTGGTCCCCATTGACGATTCCGGGCGGGAAGCCAGTGATCGCCTCGCCGGGCTTGGCGCCGCCCAGGTCGCCGTTGATCACCGAGGGTCCAGTGTTTTGCACCGTGCCGCCGGCCAGCACCGCAAATGACAAGGCGGTGTTTTCGGAAACCTCCGGTGGGGTCTCCTCCTCCCCCGCCCCAAGGATCACAATGGCCGCCACCGCCATGGCCAGGACGGCAACGGCAGCCACGATGGCCACCATGACGGCGCGCGGAGAGCGCTCCCGCAGGCCGTCCAGCCAGTCTGCGAACGCGTCCCACATGCCAAGTAGCCGGTCCATCAACGCACATGGTAGCCGCGTCGGCCGCCGTCAGATCCTGTTTCGGCCTTCTGCCGGCGCGCTCTTGTAGCTTGCTGACCGATGGGCTGCTTACCCTCGGCGTCGTGCACACACCGTCGGGGCCTGCGATACCTACCTTGAGGGAGGACCATGGCTCATCTGGTGACCAACCTGGTTGCGGCCGCCCGCGATCACCCGTCCCGCCCGGCCGTGCGCCTGGACGAGGCGGTTCTCAGTTATTCCGACCTGCTCCAGGCAGCGAGTCGGGTAGCCGCGTTCCTGCACGCCCGTGGGCTCGTGGCCGGGGACCGGGTCTGCCTCGTGCTGCCCAACGTTCCCGCCTTTCCAGTGCTGTTCTACGGATCGCTGATGGCCGGTTGCGTCGTCCTGCCGCTGAACCCGTTGCTCAGGGCTCGGGAGTTCGAGTACTACCTCGAAGACTCGGGGGCCAGCCTGCTCTTCGCCTCGGACCAGGCCGGCGAGGCCGCGGCCGCCGCAGCCGCGTCGGTAGGCGTGGAGTGCGTGCTCGCAGGCGCGACGGGACCACATGCGGACCAGTTGGCGGACGTACCGGGCAATGGCATCGCGGCGGATGTCGCCGACGATGACACCGCAGTTCTGCTCTACACCTCCTGGGTCACCGGCAAGCCCCGCGGAGCTCAGCTGACGCACGCGAACCTGAGTACGAACGCCGCCACGTCAGCGGCCGTCCTGAAGTGCACCTCCGACGACGTCGTGATGGGGTGCCTGCCGATGTTTCACCTCTTCGGGCTGACCGGCGCGCTGAATGCGGCCGTGTCTGCGGCGGCCTGCCTGACATTGATGCCCCGCTTTCATCCGACGAAAGCCCTCGAGGTCATCGCGCGGGACAAGGTCACGATCTTCGAGGGTGTGCCCACGATGTATTCGGCCCTGTTGCAGACGCAGAACCGGGACGCCTACGACATCTCGACCCTGCGCACGTGCGTCACCGGCGGCTCCGCGATGCCGGTACAGGTGTTGACGTCCTTCGAGGAGGCCTTCGGCTGCATCGTTCTCGAGGGCTACGGCCTGTCCGAGACATCTCCCGTCGCCGCGTTCAACCATATGGATGCCGAACGCAAGCCCGGCTCGATCGGCACACCGGTCGCCGGTACGGAGTTGCGGCTGGTCGACGACGGCGGTCACCAGATTCCGGCCGGGAACGACGGGGTCGGCGAGATCGAGATCCGCGGCGAAGGGGTCATGAAGGGGTATTGGGAACACCCCGAGGACACCGAGAAGATCATCCGCGACGGCTGGCTGCGCACCGGTGACCTCGCCACCCGTGACAAGGACGGCTACTACTTCATCGTCGACCGAAAGAAGGATCTGATCATCCGGGGCGGCTACAACGTCTATCCCGGAGAGATCGAGGATGCCCTGCGCGAGCACGAAGCGGTCGCCGATGTCGCGGTCATCGGCATCGACCATGCTCACCTGGGCGAGGAGGTGGGCGCCGCCATCATCCTGGAACCCGGTGCCGCCATCACGGTTGCCGAACTACGGAATTTCGCGAAACTCCGGGTTGCCGCCTACAAGTATCCGCGCCACGTATGGCTGGTCGACGAGCTGCCCAGAGACGCCTCCGGAGTCCTTGCACGTCGCAAGGTGCTTCCTCCGCGGGACGAGACGGCCAGCCCGGGCTAGCCGATCTGGATGACTACGATGCCGACGCCCACGCTCTGGGTGAACGTCTTCGTGGTCAACTTGTTGATCGGGCCATCGCGCAGGGACGGCTCGTACACCGCGACCGGCAGGGGCCGCTCCAGTGTGATGGTGACCGGCAAGGGCTCGACCGGCAGATAGGTACCGCTCAACTCGTTGCGATCCCACTTGTAGATGTCGACGGCCTGCCAGATGGCCAGCAAATGCTTCCCGTCCGACCGGTGCAGTAGCGCGCTACGCAGCGTGTCGGCCGGGGTGGCGACATCCGGGTCGGCCGGGGTGGTGATGCCCAGACGTAGTCCGGGCGGGTTGTGCCGCTCTTCTCCGTCCCGTACGAGGGCCAGAAGCCGGCGCGTCGCCTCGAACCCCGGCTTGCGCACCCATGTCCTCGGGTCCGGAGAAGGAGTTTCGACCAGCCCGAAGCCGGCCTCTCTGATCGTGTCGTCACTGTCATAGGGAGGTGGTTCGTCGAGGAGTTCGTAGGCGAAAAATGTCCGGTCCTGGAGTAGGTGGACGAACAGGTGTTTGGGCGCGTACAGACTGGCAACCGCCGGTGGGACGAGCCAGGCGCCACCGCTGTACCCACGGTCGATCGAGGTGGTGTAGCCGCCCTCGGAGACGCACAACGGCTTCCCAGGATGCACGGGTTCCAGCACGACCAGGCGCTCGTCGATCAGATACTCAGGGTCCTCGTCATTGGGGTAGAGGTGTACGTCCCCGCGATCCATCCATTGTGAGAGGTCCCCCAGTGCTGCCACGTCCGGAGCAACCGCGGCGGGTCCGCCTTTCATGTTCAGCGGGGGCCCCTGGACCAGCACGTCGTCAAAGGCCGAACGCTTCCGGGTCTGCTCCCACAGCGCCTGCATCGCCCACCTGGTGGTCTGGGCCCAGTCGGGGGCCCTGCTCCCGGAGTTCGGCTCGTTCGGGCCGGTCAACGAGTCCAGGAGGTCGAGGTCGGTATTGGCCTGCAGCCAGTCCAGCTGATCGTTGACCGCCGACCGAGCGGCCTGGAGGCTGGTGGCGTCCTGAGACACCAGGATCGGTGCGCACCAGCGCACTCCATTCGCGCTCAGCCGATCCATTGCCCGCCGCACGGCGGCACGCCCATGATCGGTGCGAGGCAGGTACTGCCGTACGGCTCCGACGCCGAGCTCGAGCAGCCACCGCAGCGCCGCATCGGTGCTTCCCCAGGATGGACTCCCGAGGAAGGACAGATGACAGTTCATCCCGAACGAGTCGAATGCCGCTCTCGCCGGCATGGCCGGCAGGAGCGGCAAAAGATTCTCCTCGACTGCCGCGTGAGCCGGACTCGGACTCAACGAGGAGAACGGAGCCATGGCGGCCGCGCCGAGCAGTAATTGCCGGCGAGTCAAGTTCGGCACCTTGACCTCCTCGACCGACTGACCGCCTCGCGCCGGAGGCGCCTGACCGGTCAATGCCTCGGTGCACTCCATGACCCCGTGGGTTGCACGTACAGCGTCAGCCTACCCTCGGGTAGGAACGTCAGCCGCCGAGCGCAAAGGCGACCAAGAAGCCGAGGGCCGTGGCAATCCCCACCCACCAGCCGCCGTCGCGGTAGGCCTCTGGGAGCAGCGAATCGGCCAGCACCGCCAGGGTGGCGCCCCCGGCGAACGCCTGGATCGCGGCGATGCCGCCGGGCGCGATGGTGCTCCCGAGTGCGGTGCCAGCCACCGTCACCCCGACGAGGACGGCAGCCGTGAACGCCCACAACCCGAAGACCCTGGTCCGGTGCATGCTGTACTGCGCTCGCATCCGCGCGGCACCGCTGACGGCTTCGGGCACGTTGCCGACCGCGATGGCCACGAGGAGCACCAGCCCACCCGCGCCCGCGTCCAGGGTGACCCCCAGTGCCAGGTTCTCGGGGACCCCGTCGAGCACCACACCGAGCAACAGGGCCCAGCCGAGAGCACTGGGGCCCAACCGGTTCTCCAACAGATGGTCGGCCACGACATAGACCAGGGCACCGCCTAGCAGGGCCGCGCCGGCACGCACGACGCCGACCTCGGTGAAGGCGGGCTCGAACAGCTCGTTCGATGCCGCCGCGATCAGCGTGCCCGCACCGAAGGCCATCAGGGCGGCCAGCAGCCGCGGCGGTAGCTTCCAGCGCAGCCCGACAGCGGCACCGACGACCAGTGGCAGCGCCGTACCGATCCCGAAGAGCAGCGCGGTCACCATGTGAGATCGCGACTGTTGGCGGCCACGGGATCAACCGTAGAAGACGCGGTCGACGACGCTGCGGGTGCGTCGGGTGACCCGCAGGTAGTCCTCGAGGAAATCGCCGCCGTCGCGGTCCGGTGGGTATCCCATTGCCCGGGTCACACCAAGCAGTTCCTTGCCCAAGCGGGGAAGTTGATCGGCGGACCGGCCGCGGACCAGCATGATCGCGTTGCGCGAGCGGCTTGCCATCACCCACCCGGCTTCCAGGGCCAGGGAGTCGGCTTCGGTGAGCAACCCCAAGGGAACCATCGCACGTAGTGCCTCCAGGGTTCCTGTGGTCTGCAAGGACCCGTGCTCTCCGGCATGCCGGAGTTGCAGGAACTGGGCCGTCCACTCCACGTCGGCCAGACCGCCGCGGCCCAGCTTGGTATGGGTGGCCGGGTCGGCGCCTCGTGGCAGACGTTCGGAGTCCACCCGCGCCTTTATCCGGCGGATCTCGACGACATCGGCCTTCGACAATCCGTCGGAGGGATATCGCAGCGGATCGATCAACGACACGAACTCCGTACCCAGCTCCTCATCTCCGGCGACAGGAAGAGCGCGAAGCAGGGCCTGCCGCTCCCACACATGGGCCCAGCGTTGGTAGTAGGCCCGATAGGAAGCCAGCGACCGTACGACCGGGCCGTTGCGCCCCTCGGGCCGAAGTCCGGTGTCGATGCAGAGCGGCGGGTCCGACGCCGGAGCGGCCAGCAGCGTCCGGAGTCTCTCGGCGACATCAGCAGCTGCCCGCGCGCAGACCTGCTCGTCAGCTTCGTCCTTGGGATCGTGCACGAAGAGCACGTCTGCATCCGAGCCGTAACTCATCTCACGGCCACCCAGACGTCCCATCCCGATGACGACGAAGCGCGTCGGCAGATCGGCTTCGGATCCGGCGACCTGGCGGATCGCGGCCGTCAGCGCCGCGCGGATCGTGGCCGTCGCCGCATCGCTGAGACCGGCCAGAGTGTGCCGGTGCTGCACGAGCCCGAGCAGGTCGCTCATCGCCAACCGCAGCAGCTCGTGGCGGCGCAGCGCTCGTACGGCGGTGACTGCCTCCACCGGATCGCTGCTTCGCTGGGCCACGGCGGTCCAGGCCACCGTGAGATCCGTCAGCTCCGCGGGCAGCAACGCCAAGTCGTCCCCCAGCAGCTTCAGCGCCTCTGGGGCACCACCGAGCAGCTCGGCGATGAACTTGCTCGTGCCCAATAGCTGGCCGAGCCGCTCGAGAACCTTGCCCTCGTCCCGGAGAAGACGCAGATACCAGGGGGTGCGGCCGAGTTGCTCGGACACCGAGCGATAGGCGAGCAGGCCGGCATCCGGATCGGCAGAATCGGTGAAACTGTGCAGCACCACCGGCAGCAGCAACCGTTGCAGGGCCGCGGTCCGGCTGATCCCCGAGGTGAGGGCGCTCAGGTGTGCCAGGGCGGCCTCGGGAGCGGCGAACCCGAGTGCGGCCAGCCAGCCCCGCGCCGCCTCCGGCCCGAGCCGCAGCTGATCGCCGGGGACGCGGGAGACCGCAGTGAGCAGCGGACGGTAGAACAACTTCTCGTGCAGCCGCCGTACGTGGCGGGTGTGCAGGCTGAGTTCCGCGGCGAGCACGTCGGCCGGCTCCCCACGATGGTCCGGCCGGTATCCCAAAGACCTTGCCAACCAGCGCAGTTGACGACGATCGTCGGGAAGGAGGTGAGTGCGGCGCAGACGCATGAGCTGCAGGCGGTGCTCCACGGTCCTGAGCAGGCGATAGGACACCGCCAGGATCTCGCCGTCCTCGCGACCGATGTATCCGCCCGCGGTCAGTTCGGCAAGTGCCGGCAGAGTCCCTCCGAGGCGGAGCTTCTCATCGGCCCGCCCGTGCACGAGTTGGAGCAGCTGGACGCAGAACTCCACGTCCCGCAGACCGCCGGGGCCGAGCTTGAGTTCGCGCTCGGCGAGCTGAGTCGGGATGTTGGCCTCCACCCGTCGTCGCATCTTCTGGACGTCTTCGACGAAGTGCTCCCGCTCGGCCGCCGCCCACACCATCGGGCGAAGCTGCGCGACGTAGGCCGCACCGAGTTCCGGGTCCCCGGCAACGGGGCGCATTTTGAGCAAGGCCTGGAACTCCCAGGTCCGTGCCCACTTCTGGTAGTAGGTGACGTGTGAGTCCAGGGTGCGTACCAGCGGCCCGGTCTTGCCCTCTGGACGAAGTGCTGCATCGACGGGCCAGGCAACCTGGGCACAGATCGCCATGACGTCGGCCGCCAGGCGCGTTGCCCTACGGTCGGCCGGCTCCGCGACGAAGATGACGTCGACGTCGCTCACGTAGTTCAGCTCGCGTCCACCGCACTTGCCCATCGCGATGATCGCCAATCGAACGCTGGGGCCGTCGTCGGACACATTGCCAGCGGCCAGGGCCAGAGCTGCGCTCAGCGTGGCCGCGGCTAGGTCGGATAATTCGCCGGTGACGTGCTCCAGGTCGGCGGACTCCGCCAGGTCGCGAGTGGCCAGCACCAACAGCGCCCGCTGATAGGCCAGGCGCAGTGCCGCGACTCCCTCGCGGCGGTCGATCGTCGCGGATGCTGCCCCCGTCCCTGCGGGTGGAGCATCCGGATCGGCGCCGACCACCTCGAGGAGGTGAGCGCTGAGCTCGGCCGCCGATCTCGAGTGGGTGCACAGTCCCTCATGGGTCAGCAGTCGCCAGTCGCCGGGATGGGCGACCAGGTGATCACCGAGGGCGCTGCTGGCCCCCAACACAGCGCACAGCCTGCGGCGCAAGGCCGGGTCAGTGGCCAGTGCGCTCCGTAGTTCCTCAGGCTGATCGCCGGCCAGCGTCAGGCGGTGCAGCGAGCGCAGCGCGAGATCTGGGTCACCGGCCCGGGTCAGGGCGGCCAAAACCTCAGCCGCACCGTCGCCGGCCGGCGTATCGGTTTCGGCGTCCCACAGGCCGAGCGTCGGCTCGACGATCAGATCAGCGGCTCGGCCCGCCTCGGCGAAACCCAACCGGGACAATCGCGCGGCGCGGCGCTCGCCGGACTCGTGCGCGGCCACGCGGCTAGGCCGCTGCGCTCGGCTCGGCCACGATCGCCGCGAAGCGATAAGCGAAGGCGCCCCACACCCGGGCGATCTCCTCGTGTGCCCCTGGTCCCGCCTCGGCGACGACCCGTTGCCGGTCGAGGCCAGCGCCGGCCAGTCCGGCGGGATCCTGATCGGCCCAGGTCGTGATCAACTCAGGCGTGGTTTCGACATGGAACTGCAGACCCCAAGCGCAGTCACCGACCCGGAATGCCTGATGCGGATAGGTCACCGAGTTGGCCAAGAGCACGGCGCCGGGTGGCAGGGTGTCGATCTCGTCGTGATGCCACTGGATCACCAAGGGGGTGATCGGCAGGTGCGCGAAGATTGGATCCTCGAACGCGGCATCCCGCTTGCCCACGAGCAGGGCACCGATCTCCGGACCTTGCGAGCCCACCCCTACCGAGCCGCCGGACTCCTGCGCCAGCAGTTGCCCACCCAGGCAGATCGCCAGGACCGGGACGGACCGCGAAACCCCGTCACGGAGCAGCCGCCGTACGTCACTCATCCAGGGCATGGCCTCGGGCGGATCGTTGGCCGACTGTGCCCCGCCGAGCACGATCAGCCCGCCGTACCCGGTCAGATCCCGCGGCAGGCTCGGCTCGGCGTACGGGCGGTGCACCTCCAAGCGCAGACCGGCCTCGGTCAACCACTCGCCGAGTGGCCCGATCGGATCCGATGCGTCGGGCTCAACGACAAGAACGGTTGACACAGAGCCAGCGTAAGCCAGAGCGTTTCTCCGCCAGCGCCTCTGCTCAGCGCACGGTGCAGGACGTCGACGGGCGGACGTCTTGGACGTTGTCGCAGCGATCGTCGCCCGCGCCGCCGTCCAGGAGGTCATCGCCCCGTCCGCCGGTCAACCGGTCGTTGCCCTTGCCGCCGAGCAGGGTGTCGGCGCCAGCTAGGCCCTGCGACGTGTCGTTGCCGCCCAGTCCGCAGATCACGTCTGCACCGGCTGTTCCCCGCAGCGTGTTTGCGCCGGCCGTACCCACGTTCGTGCAGGTCGGCGTACCGGCGACGGGCTGCCAGCTCGGCGAGCCTCCAGCACTGACTCGCACCGGAGCGGGAGCGGCCAGCGCACACGCCCCCGAGGCCGGTGCAGGAGGCGCCGGGACGGTGAACAGGACCGGGCCGGAGGAGCCGAGCTGGAAGATCACCTGCGTTCCGTCGGGCGCCACTCGACGTCCTCTTCACTGTCCGGGTTGTCCGTGGCCCGGACCACGCCAGTGCCGTCGGCCTGCATGACGTAGACGTCGGTCGGCGGCAATTGGCCGGCGCGATCACGATCGCTGATGAAGACGATCCGCGAACCGTCCGGGGACCAGGCCGGGTTCACGTCGACGCCGAACTGGTTGGTCAGGTTGGCGACGCCGGAACCATCGGCTGGATCCACCACACGTCGGAATTCTGGGTGGAGACCAGCGCGCTGCCGACGGGCGACCAGTCCGGCTGGGAAGCGCTCTGGAAGTCCTGTGGATCGGTGACCAGCCGCTCGGCATAGGACTGCCCGAACTGGCCGACCGCGCGATGTAGACCTCGTACCCGAAGGCGGCTCGGTAGCCGGTGAACGCCAGTTGGAGATGTATGCCTATGCATCGGCTGTATCGACGATCTAGTGAACCTCTTGCCGCTTGGATCGCACTCGCTTGGCCCGCAGTATGAGACCCAGCCCGGGGCTGCCGAATTGCCCTGGGCCGTAGGAGGTTGCCGCGCTCACCGTGGCTCTGGACTTGGCCGCCGTTCTCGGACTAGGGTCCGTGCGACGCCCGCCGCCGTCAGGACCACGGAAGGAGACTCCGGCGCGCCGGCCTGGCCTGATTCATCGTGTACGCCCGTCCGCCTTCCTGTTCCCGTCCTTGGAGAATCTTGATGTCACGATTTCGACGTGCCGGCGCTTTCATCGCCGCCGGCACACTGCTCGTCGCCGGCACAATTGTTCTTACCGCGCCCGTTTCCCAAGCGGCGCCATTCGGCTTTCGTAACCTGAACCCCATCCAGCAGCGGCTCGTGTCGGGGTTGCTCAGCAGCGAGTTGAACCCCGACGATCCGGCCGCCCAGACACGTGCGGCGTCACCGTTGTCGCCGGTCTCCGTACCGCAGCAGCCCGGTCCAAACGGCTGCCCGGCAACTCGCGGGGACAACATCAAAGTGAACGTCAATTGCCTGAACCTCAGCGACAGCGACCTGCAGGGCCGCGGCCAAAGCCAGAACGAGACATACATGGCGGTCGACCCCAACAACCCGGCCAACGTCCTAGCCAGCTACAACGATTATCGTCGTGGGGACGGGACCTGCGGAGTCTCCTACAGCGGGGACAACGGCCGTACCTGGGCCGACTCGACCGTTCCCAACACCTTCGTCCGTGGAGAACCTTTCGGCAGGGCCCGCGAGTACTTCCAGGCCAGCGGCGACACGTCAGTCGCCTTCGACACGAAGGGCAACGCGTACCTGTCCTGCCAGATGTTCAGCCGTGGCAGCGCCACCTCGCCGAACCCCGATCAGTCCTCGGGGTTGTACCTCTACCGTTCAACCGGCACCCACGGTGCGTCGTGGAACTTCCCCGGTCGCCCAACTGCGACGTTTGACGACACGGCCGGGGCTGGCAACGCGCTGCTCGACAAGCAGTTTATGACGGTGGACAACCACGTCGGCAGCCCTTTCCAGGACCGGATCTATGTGTCCTGGACGACGTTTGCGGCGGACGGTACGGGATACATCTACGCGGCGTACTCCGCG
>JBPCOF010000070.1:0-4007 GCA_051000515.1 Geodermatophilaceae bacterium | reverse complement strand
GCGAGGCGCTCGCAGAGAGGCGCTACACCGAGGGCCGATGGGCGGCCGGCGCTAGCGGCCGGATCAGGGACCATGGCGGCATGGGCATCGAGGCGGAACCGCGACCTGAAGGGGAGCAGCCACTGAGCGAGTCGCCCGTCGAGCCGGCCGGGACGCTGCCGCCGACCGCCCGACCCACCGAGCGGGTTACCGAGCCGGCCAAGCGGCGCCGGATCGGGGTCGAGATCTGGCTGGTACTCGGGCTTTCGCTGGGGCAGTCGGCGGTCTACTCCGTCGTCAATCTGATCGACAAGTTCACCCGCGGCCCGATCAGCGAGCAGACCTCCACCCTGATCTCACCGCAGAGCCCGCGGCCCTACCTCGACCTGACCTATCAGCTCCTCGGCATCGGCTTCGCGCTCGTACCCGTCGCACTCGCGCTCTTCTTCCTGACCAGCTCCGGCCGTAATGCGTTGCTGGCCATCGGGTTCGACCGTAAGTCACCATGGCGTGACCTCGGCTTCGGCGCTGGACTGGCGGCGCTGATCGGGCTGCCCGGCATCGGCCTGTATCTGCTCGGCCGAGCGCTCGGGATCACGGTCAACGTCGTACCCACTGCACTTGCCGCTTACTGGTGGACGATCCCGGTGCTGATTCTCGCCGCCGTACAGAACGCCCTGCTGGAAGAGGTCGTCATGGTCGGTTACTTGATGACCCGGCTGCGCGACCTCGGCTGGTCGACGCCCGCGGTCATCGTCAGCAGCGCCGCCCTGCGCGGGTCCTACCACCTCTACCAGGGGATCGGGCCCGGCCTCGGGAACTTCGCGATGGGGCTGATCTTCGGCTGCTGGTTCCATCGCACCGGTCGAGTGGCACCGCTGATCATCGCCCACACGATCCTGGACATCGTCGCCTTTGTGGGTTACGCGCTGTTCCGAAACCTCCTCGGTTTGCTTTAGCCCCTCGGGGCCTGCTGCCGATGCGCGATGCTGTTGAGGCCCCATGCCCTGAGTTGGTCGACTCAGCCAGGTTCGCCGATGAATGTGACCCGACAATGCGAAGCCGCGCCTCGGGACAGGGGCCGGTCCGAGGTCACCAGTTCTGCTCCGATCAGATCGGCCAGAGCGACATACATGGCGTCGTAGGCACTCACGACATCGCGCAGTTCGATGGCACGTTCCAGCAGGAGCGCGTGATCGTGCCGGATGACGTCCAAGTTGCGCAGATCAGCGATCACCGAACTTGCCTGTTCCAGGGAGAGCTTGCCTGCATTCACGCGCCGCCGCAGGACCGACATCACCTCGACGTCGAGCAGATGCGGCGCGTGCCGCTCCTGCGCTGCCATCAACACTTCGCGCGCCAACGCCCCATCGCCGCCGGAATCCAACAGCGCGTTGGCTACGACCGAAGCGTCTGCGACTATCACCGCCCAGCACGGTCCGCCAAGATGGCCGAGCGGGCCTCGGTGAAGCCCAGCTGAGTCCGCCGACTCGCCGCACGATCGAGCACGTCACGGATGCTCGGGCGCTCCACCGCGCGCTGCAACTCACGAAGCGCGAAGTCCGACAGGGTCAGTCCGGATTCTTTCGCGCGCCTCTTGAGCTCAGCGTGGACGTCGTCGGGAACGCGCCGTACCTGCAGCATCTTGGTCATGTCCTAAGCCTACATGCGAATCGCATGCACTCACACTAGAATGTCATGCTTCCTGAAGGTGGCTGGTTCAGGGACGTGGCGTGACCTCGGCTTCGGCGCTGGTTCCGAGACCTCCTTGGCCTGCCCTAGAGGCGACTGGCGGGATTGCGCTGCACGAGCCCTGCACCTGTATTCGGTGCTTTACACCACCCGTCGCTTCGGGTGCATTGTCAGTACGAGGGGTGCAGTCTCACCAATCATGTCGCCTCTCAGTCGATTCGTACGCCGTTGTCCCACATCGTCGTACGAAGCAGGAAGCCGGCCTCTTCGCCGACGACGGCACTGGTCAGCGCGATCAGCCGCCCGGCGAAGGCTGGGCCGTGCGGCTCCTCGTCGGTGTCGGCCAGGTGATGGGCCAGTTCGTGCAGGATCACCAGTTCCCGCAGTGCCCAGGCGCGATTTCCGGAGTGCAGGGGTACGGCGAGGACCGCGACGAGGCGTTGATAGTCGGCCTGGTGCTGACCCGTGCGCTCCCGTACGGCGACCGGTACTGCCGCACGCGGCCAGCGAGTCCGGATCGACGGCATGGCAAGAACCGCATCCACGTACGCCTGTACTGACTCCAGCGTCGCGAAGTGCCGTTCGATGGGCAAGGTCAGCCGCGAGCCAGCCACCTCGACGACCGGGAAGTCCGCGGATCGGTCGAAGATCCGATGCACCAGATTCTCCGCGTCGTACACCCTCCCCCGCTGACGATCCCGCGTCGCCGGGATGTCCGCGTCCGGGGATTCCGGTTCGGTCACCACCGCGCGCGTGCATCCGTGGGCCGACAGCGGTCACGCACCGATCCGGCGTTGCTCTCCACCGATGGCCTTCTCCGCGCCGAGCCGTGCTGTACGCCCGGCCTTGTCTCCGGCTCGTCGGGACAACTCGGAGTAACCGGCTCTGGCACTGGTCGCTCGCCAGGAGCCCCGGGCTGTGGAGGTGGCCTTGTAGTGGTCGGCCAGCTCGACCTCGCGAGCTCGCAGCACCAGCTCGACGCCGCTGCCCCGGTCCTCGGCAACCGCCTGCTGCTGAGCGGACTGCTTCGCCGCGGCCAGGCGCTTGCCGATTCGGCGCGCGAAGGCGAACTGAAAATTGATCCGCGCCGTACTCGGATGAACCGGGCGCTCCCGCTCCACGTAGTCGTAGCGCATGTTTCCGGCCCAGTAGCTGTACCGGCCGCTGCCCTCGACCCGGACCTGGCGGGCGACCAATTCCTCGGCGTAGGAACCGGATTTGATGTAGGAATCCGAGGCCCGGACCATCTGCACGACCAGCGAGGCGTACAGCGCTTGGGCGGCATCGATGTCGGTGTCGAACCCGTAGGCGAACACCCGGCTGGAATTCGACGCGATGTCGCAGGTCAGGTTGTTGGCCCGGCCGATCTCGAGGAACAGCTGGACGTAGGTCTTCAGTCCGCGCTTGCCCGGCTCGCCGA
This sequence comes from Geodermatophilaceae bacterium, assembly GCA_051000515.1. GTDB lineage: Bacteria > Actinomycetota > Actinomycetes > Mycobacteriales > Geodermatophilaceae > JACCQS01. The sequence continues at coordinate 916 of JBPCOF010000070.1, read as the reverse complement.
TCGAGACCGTTCGCTGAGTGGGCGTCGGCCGCATCTGCGTGGCTGCGATGTGAGACCGAGCCACGGCGAGGTCCACCGACGACTGCGTGGCCAGCCGCTGCGCCGCCTGCAGAAAGGCGTCGGCCTCGTGCTCGTTGTCGGTCGACTCCGCCTTGCGCAGCAGCGCGGCGATCTTGGCCAGATACTTCTCGCTCATGTCCACCATTCTGCGGATCGGCTCCGACACTCCGTCGCGATCATGGAGCTGTGACCAGTATTCGGCCCGAAATGTGGTCACGGCTCCATGATCGCGGGAGACTTGCTCGCTCCACGTCAGCCAGGCACCTGTATGCGGCGGGTCGGTCGGGTCAGCTGGGCCTACCGTTGAGGCTCGACTCTGCCCCGATGGATCACGGTGACCGCCCAGACGTTCGACCAGCTCCGCTCCCGGCTGCCCGCGCTGATGCTGCGCGACGAGCAGCGGCTGCGGCGACGGCTGGATCGGGCACGTACGGCGAAAGACCCGACGCAAGGTGAGCGCCGGACCGTGGAGTTGGTGGCCGACATCGACAAGGCCGAGGTAGGAATAGCACGGCGCCGTGCGTCGCTGCCGCCCATCACCTATCCGCCGGAGCTGCCGGTCAGCCAGGCCCGGGCCGACCTCGCCGAGGCCATCGCCGGACACCAGGTCGTCGTCGTGGCCGGGGAAACCGGATCGGGCAAGACCACCCAGCTGCCCAAGATCTGCCTGGAACTCGGCCGCGGCATCCGCGGGTTGATCGGGCACACCCAGCCCCGGCGGCTGGCCGCTCGTACGATCGCCGCCCGAATCTCCGACGAGTTGGGTACGCCGCTCGGTACGACCATCGGCTGGAAGGTCCGCTTCACCGACGACGTCTCCGAGGACACCCTGGTCAAGCTGATGACCGACGGCGTG
>JBPCOF010000339.1:0-2877 GCA_051000515.1 Geodermatophilaceae bacterium | reverse complement strand
ATGCACCTGTTGAGCTCACGGCCCGGGTCATGAACGATGTGCATCGGCTCGTTCAAGATGTCTGGTACACCCTGCAACTGACCGATCTCGGAACAGTCAAAGTCGCGGCGCGGGTCGTCGCCCGCATCGCACGAGAAGCCGCGCGCCAAGTCCCGGGTGTCCGCGTGGCACTGGGCAAGAGCAGCCACGGACGCATCGTGCGGCTCGTAGAGTGGGCCACGCAGCGGCATCGCCATCCGCATGCCGCCGTCGGTGTGCTGGGGCGTACGGCTGCGGTGGAGCTAGCTGTCGCAGTGCAGTACGGGGACTCAATTGTCGACGTGGCCAAAGAGGTGCAGCAGCGCGTCGTGCAGCAACTCCGAGCCGCGATCCGCCTGGAGTCAGTGACAGTCAACGTCACAGTCGATGACGTCATCCTGTGATGCGTCCCCACCACCCGGGTGAAGTGGCCTGCGTGAGCTGCGCGCGCCTGGATGACGGTGTCGGAATTGCGCTCTTCGGCCGCGGCGACAGCCCAGCCGCAGGTCGATTCAACAACTGAGCCGGCGCAGGATCGGTGGCCTCGGATGGGCCTTGGCGGCGGCAATCACCAGCAAGATTCAAGCGGCTTCGATCAGCGCCCGGGCCATCGCCGGCCGGTTGGTGATGATGCCCTCGACGCCCAAGGCCAGGACCAACTCGATGTCCGCCGGATCATCGACCGTCCAGACAAAGCACCGGTTGCCCTGCCGATGGACTCGCCGGACGTAGGACGGGTGTCGACGCACGGTGGCGATGTTCACTCCGACGATGTCGATTCCCCGCGGCAGCGTCCCGTCCCGGCGCAGCGCCGGCACGGCGGCGTAGAGCTGCACGGTCGGGACATTCGGCGCGAGGGAATGCACCCGGCGTACGGCGGTGGTCGCGAAGCTCATCACGGTGATCGGGGACTGCATCGGATCGGTGGGCTCGTGCAGTCCGTGCTTGGCGAGGCTGGCCACGACCTGTTCCTCGACCAGGCCGCCGAAGCGGGTCGGATGCTTCGTCTCGACGAACAGCCGCAGCGGACGTGGGGCACTGACCACCAGGTCGAGCAGGTCGTCGAAGGCCAGGACCGGCAGCGGCTCGGCCGCCGTGTCGGCGATCAGGTCGTCAGCAGTGTCGGGAAGTTCGCTGCGCCACCCGCTAAAGTCCAGGTTGCGCAGCTCATCGAGGGTCACCTCCGACACCCGTCCTCGACCGTCGGAGGTCCGGGACAGTGTCGGGTCGTGCACGCAGACCAGATATCCGTCGCGGGTCAGCCGTACGTCGCACTCGACGGCATCGGCACCCTGTTCGATGGCCTTTTCATACGCTCGCGCGGTGTGCTCGGCCACCTCGGAGGAGGCACCTCGATGGGCGACCACCCAAGGCCGATCGGTACCTGGCCGGACCACACACCCATTGTGCCCGGGTTCGGGTCCCTATTCTCGGCGACGTGGCGGTGCTGCTCGATCTCGACGACCCGGAGCTGATCGCCGACCCCTACCCGGTCTTCGCGGCCCGGCGCGCCGAGCACCCGATCGCCTGGGACGACGGGCTGGGCATGTGGCTGGCCTTCGGGCATGCACAGGCCAATGCTGTCCTGCGCCACCGCGGCCTCGGCCGGATCTGGTCCGACCGGGACCCGCTGTCCGGCTTCGAGTCGTTCAACCTGATCCACCGCAACGCCCTGCTCGAGATGGAGCCCCCCGAACACCCACGCCTTCGGCGGCTGATCGCCGCCGCGTTCGCCCGCGGCCACGTCGAACGGCTGCGCTCGTGGGTGGAGGAACTGTCCGCCGGGCTGGTCGCCGACCTGCTCGAGCAGGGCGCCGACGATGGCGCGGTCGATCTCGTCCCGACCTACGCCGACGTGCTCCCGGTTGCGGTCATCGCCGAACTCCTCGGCGTACCCGAGGCCGACCGGGCGCTGCTGCGGCCGTGGTCGAACGCGATCGTCAAGATGTACGAGTACGACCGCCCGGCCGGCGTGGGGTCCGCTGCCGAGACCGCTGCAGCCGAGTTCGTGGCCTATCTCCGCGAGTTGGCCGCGCAGCGCCGTACCGCACCACGCGAGGACCTGATCAGCCATCTGGTCTCCGTACGGGACACCGACGGCGACCGGCTCACCGAGGACGAACTGGTCACCACCTGCGTCCTGCTGCTCAACGCCGGGCACGAGGCGACGGTCAATGTCACCTGCAACGGGATGCTGGCCCTGCTCCGGCATCCCGACGAGCTCGCCCGGCTGCGCGCGGATCCGTCGTTGGTGGCGACCGCGGTCGAGGAACTGATGCGGTACGACTCGCCCTTGCAGCTCTTCGAGCGCACGGCGGTACGCGATGTCGAGATCTGGGACGTGACCGTACGAGCGGGACAGAAGGTGGCCGCACTGCTCGGCTCGGCGAACCGAGACCCGGCCGTCTTTCCCGATCCGGACCGCCTCGTCCTGGACCGTGCGGACAACGCGCACATCGCCTTCGGTGCCGGGATCCACTTCTGCATCGGTGCGCCACTTGCCCGGGTCGAGCTGCAGGCCTCCTTCGGTGCGCTGCTGGCCGGTACGGCGGCGATCGAGCTGGCCGGCGAACCGGTACGTCGCCCCGAGTTCGTTCTCCGCGGCTTGGCCCACCTCCAGGTCAGCCTTACTCCGGCCTGAACAGCACCTGCGCGATCCGAGTGAGCTAGAGGCGGGGATCGATTGGTTCGCTCTCCAGCGCCAGCACAGCGAAGACCGGCTCATGGATCCTCCACAGCGGTTCGCCGGCAGCGAGCCGGTCCAGGGCTTCCAGGCCGAGTGCATATTCGCGCGCGGCCAACGACCGCTTGTGGCCCAGAGAACGCTCGCGTAACCGGTCGAGATGATCGGGGTAGTCC
>JBPCOF010000334.1:0-6491 GCA_051000515.1 Geodermatophilaceae bacterium | reverse complement strand
GGCACCCTGCCACCCTCCATCCCGTTGCCGTTCGCGGTAGGCGGCACCCTGCCTGACTCAACCCCGCCGCACAAACCTTCGGCGGAGTAAACCGGATAAGCATGATGCGCATAACGTCCAGATTTCGCGGTCAGTCGGTGAGGTCGCGTACCACGGCATCAGCCAGCAGGCGGCCACGCATGGTCAGGGCCGCCCGACCGTCGGCGTAGGCACCGCGGTCGAGCAGACCGTAAGTCACCGCTTCGCCGGCGCGCGCCTGACCAGGTTCGGAGAGCGACTCCAGCGCCACACCGTCGCGCAACCGGATCCCGAGCATGATCGACTCGACCCGCCGCGCCGCGCCGTCGAGCAGTTCGCCGCCCTGGGCTGGACTGTCTCCGACGGCCAGCGCTCGAGCGTAGGCAGCCGGGTGTTTGCGGTTCCACCAGCGCGCGCCACCGATGTGGCTGTGCGCGCCGGGACCGATTCCCCACCAATTGCCGCCGGTCCAATAGAGCTCGTTGTGCCGGCACTGATCGGTGTCCGAGGCAGCCCAGTTGGAGACCTCGTACCAATCCATTCCCGCTGCGGTCAGGGCTTGCTCGGCCTGCTCGTACCGGTCGGCCAACACGTCGTCATCCGGCGCGGCAATCTGGCCACTAGCCACCCGGCGGGCCAGCGCTGTACCGGATTCGACGATCAAGGCGTACGCCGAGAGGTGTCGCACCCCTGCCGACAGCGCCGCGTTCAGCGACGTCTGCCAGTCCTCGTCGGACTCCCCCGGGGTGCCGTAGATGAGGTCCAGGCTGACCCGGTCGATTCCGGCGGCGCGGGCGTCCTGCGCAGCCCGCAGGACCTGACCCGGCGTGTGCTGGCGGTCCAGGACCGACAGGACATGCGGTACGGCGGACTGCATACCCAACGACACCCGGTTCACCCCGGCCCGGGCCAGCCGGGCGAACGAGGCCCGGGTCACCGACTCAGGATTGGCCTCCACCGTTAACTCCACGTCGGCAGCGACCGGGAACTCCGCCCGGATCTCATCCAGCATGGCCGCGAGATGCTCGGCCGGAAGCAGCGTCGGCGTACCGCCGCCGAAGAAGATCGTCCGTACGGTCGGCAACTGCGGTCCCAGGATGTGCCTGACCAGCCGGAGTTCGGCCAACACACTGTCCACGTAGTCGTGCTGACTGGCTCCAGGACCCAGCTCGGAGGCGGTATAGGTGTTGAAGTCGCAGTAGCCGCAGCGGGTGGCACAGAACGGAACGTGGATGTAGAGGCCGAACGGCGTCTCGAGCAGATTTCTGCGAGCCGAGTCCGGTAACCAGAGCTGATCCGGCGGGATTGAGGCTGGCAGGCTTGGGGCTGGCAGGGTCGCAGCTAGCGGGTGCGGGGGCATCACGCTCCAGTGTGACAACCTGCAGGGCGCCGATGTGGGAGCCGCACGCACGAGCACGGATGACCGCGAGTACGGGCGAACCGAGAAGGAGCAACCGAGTTGACCGAGCCGCCGGTGGATCTGGTCCGCTACGACGTGTCCGCAGGAGTTGCGAGGATCACGTTGGACTTCCCGGCCAAGCGCAATGCGCTGTCCCAAGCACTGATGAGCCAGCTGTCGGCGCGTCTTGGCGACGCCCAGGACGACGATACGGTCCGGGTCATCGTGTTGACCCACACCGGACCGGTGTTCTGCGCCGGGATGGATCTGGGCGAAGCACGCGGCACGGGTGCGGCCGACATGGGCGTCAATGCGTTCCCGCACATCCTGCAGGCCCTCTGGGACAGCCCCAAGCCGGTCGTGGCGCGCATCGCCGGACCGGCGAGGGCCGGCGGAGTCGGGTTGATCGCCGCCTGCGATCTCGCGGTCTGTCTCAGGTCGGCCACCTTCGCCTTCACCGAGGTACGCCTCGGCATCATCCCGGCGGTGATCTCGGCCACCGTGCTTCCGCGGCTGACTCCTCGTGCCGCACACGAGCTCTTTCTCACCGGCTCGGTCTTCGACGGAGTGCGGGCTGCCGAGATCGGCCTGGTCAACGTAGCCGTCGGGCCGGACGAGCTCGACGCCGCGACTGCCGCCTATGTCGCCGATCTGGTCAATGGTGGCCCGATCGCCCTGGCCGCCACCAAGGCACTGCTTCGCCGTAGGCCCTTGGCAGCCATGGCCGACGACCTCGCGGCCCTGGTGGAGACCTCGGCTCGATTCTTCGCCAGTGACGAGGGGCAGGAAGGCATCCGAGCCTTCGGTGCGAAGCGGCCGCCGCGCTGGGTGCCAGAGCGCTGATGCCTGGTGCTCATCGGCTGACCTGCCCCGAGGCCGCACGCATCGTGGTGGTCGGCCTGCTCGGGGCCGTCATCGCTCTGGCGTTGGGCAACGCGGTGGGGAGCGTCACCAACCTCGGCCCGCTCGACGTCACGACCCGGCTGACGACGGGTGTCGGCTCGACGTTCGACGTGGGGGTTGCTGCTGTCCGCTTGGACACACCGGGCCCGGTCGGGCTGAGCATCACCGCCAACGACGTCCGCTTCTCCGGTCCGGCCGACCTGACCGACACGCTCACGTCCTTCGGCGACGTGGAAGCGGTGGCCGGCTCCCTGCGGCGCGCCACGCTGGCTCATCTTCTCTCCTACGCGGAGGTCGGCGCGGCTATCGGTCTGTTGCTCGGGCTGCTCACCCACCGGCCGTTCCTGGGACGACCGGCAACGCTGCGGCGGCACCGGATCGTGTACGCCGCAGGGGCCTGGCTGGCGCTGGGTGCCCTCGCGACATCTGTCATCGGGCCGTCGGTCAATCTGGCCAGGCGCGCGTGGACACCGGTGTCCGGCCTGTCCGTGGAGGGTCAGGTGGTCCCGAACGTCCTTGTGGCCGGAAATCTGCTCGACGAAGCCGTACGGGTCCTGGAGGAGAACGAGAACTTCTATCAGCAGCTGCGGCTCAGGACGGCGAGCGCGATGGCCGAGATCGCCGAGGAAGATGCGCGGCGCGGGCTGTCCGCGTTCGTCTTCGAGAGCGACCTGCATTGCAACCTGGGGATGACTCGGGTGATCAACGAAGTGGCCGTCCAATCTCAGGCCGGGTTCGTCCTGAGCGGTGGAGACATCACGATGAGCGGTACCGAACTCGAAGCGCTCTGCACCGACGTCTATGTGAGCCGCCTGGACGGCACACCTCTCGTTCTGGTTCTGGGCAACCACGACTCGATGCAGACTGGGGCGGATCTCGAGGCCAGCGCAGCGGCTGTCCTGCGCGGCGAACCCATGGAGATCGAGGGCCTCACGCTGTTCGGGGACAGCGATCCGCACCGCTCCCAGATCGGATCGCCGACCACTCTGCGCGGCAGCGAGACGGCTGCTGAGTTCACTGACCGGATAGCCGAGACTGCCTGCGACACAGGCCCTGACGTCCTTGTCATTCACGATCCGGCACATGCTGCCTCGGCAATCGAAGACGAGTGTGCACCGCTGATCCTGTCCGGGCATCGACACCGGGAGGAAGGGCCCACGATCTCAGGAGACACCGTCACCTACACCGTCGACAATTCTGGTGGTACGGGCGAGAACACACCGTCGTACGGGCCATTGGCCACCAACAGCACGGTGGCCTTGTTCTACTACGACGCCGAAGCCGACGCCGACACCGGTGCGGTCCAGGGTTACCGGACCGTGGAATTCGCCAGGGACGGTTCGGTCGAGGTGGCCGACTACCGCCAGCTCGACACCGACCCTGAACTTGACAAGGTCAATCGCGGCGAGTGAGCCCGGTCTGGTCGAGCCGACGACGGTCGTCGGCCAGCCGTTGGGTCACCCCGGAAGCATCCAGCCATTGCAGCACTGGCAGTGCGACGCGCCGAGAGGTCTGCAGGGCGGTCCGTGCCTGGCTCGTCGTGAACGGTTGCTCGAGCCCCTCGAGCGCGCTACAGCGACCTCTCGCGCGTCCGGTGCCAGGAACACTCCCTCACCCACGGCGACCGGCAGGTCCAGCCCGCACGGCCGCGGCCAGCATGACCGGAGTGAGGCCAAGCTGCGCGAGCTCGGTCGGGCTGAACGCGACAAACGGATGGTCGCGCAAGCGTTTTCGGATCGTCTCGATCCTCGTCTGGATCTCGTCGGGCAAAGCGTCGGGCCGCTGCTCGCTCGACACGACCCGACCTGCCACCAACCGCCAGGGGGAGGACACCAGTGCTGCCACCAACCGAGGGTCGGGCAGACCCAATGAGCGGGCCACAGCGCCGACAGTCAGGCCCGCATCCAGCGGATGGCGCCGCCAGTGTCGGTGGCGAGTTCGGCCAGCCGTCCGGCCAAGGCCCGCCGGCTCGTTGGATCCAGCAACCACCCATCGATCGGCTCGGTGTCCGGCCGACCGTGGCCCAGAGTCTCGAATACTGCGGCCCTGTCGATGCCGCGTCGCCGGTGTTGCTCAGCGCCCACTTTCCGGGGGTCAGCAACGCCTCTCCTCGGCGCAGTTCCCGCGCCGTGATGCCACGGAGGTTGACCGCCACTCGGGCCACTGCCTCCACTGTGGACATCTGTTCGTTCATGCTCTGTAGCCCGCGGACCCCCACCGCGCGTCCCGTTCCGGCGACGGTCGACGAACGCGACTCGCTGACCGCCGGGCAAGCGCGTCCAGGCGAACCCGAGGTCGATGGTCAGTCCGCGGCGGCGCTCCTCGGCATACCGATCCAGCTCCATACCAGTCAGTGCGCAGACCAGAGTGGACTTCCCGTGATCGACGTGTCCGGCAGTGGCTAAGACGTGCACGTCTCGATCCGCGTGTCTGCTTCGCCTCCGGCGGCTCCGACCATGGACAGCCGGGCGGCGATGACCGCGATCTGCAGCACGTCATCCTCCTGGGGATCGAGGGCTCGCAGATCGAGCAGGCAGCGGTCTCGCTCGATCCGGGCGAGGACTGGCTGCGCTCCGGTGCGAAGGGCTGCGGCGTAGGCCGAGGGCAGGCTGACCGCGGCGCTGGCCAGGCTGACTCCGGGCGCGCCACCGCCGCCGACCCGGGCTGCGCTCTCAACCGCGCTGGCAGCAATTCCGTTGTCCTGCAAGATGATAGCCAGTCGCTGAGCTCGCTCGCGCAATTGGTCGACGCCGGCTTCAAGCGCTTGCAGTACGGGTGGGCGCGGGCCACGCAGCGTGGCTTCCAGCGCCGCAAGGGTGAGTTTGTCCACGCGCAGAGCGCGCGCCAGCGGATGCCGACGCAGGATCTCGACGAGCTCGAGGCGACCCAGGATCAAGCCGGACTGGGGTCCGCCGAGGAGCTTGTCCCCGCTGGCCGTCACCAAGGCAGCACCGGCGGCCAGGGACGACTGTGCATCCGGTTCGTCGGGGATCGCCGGGTGCGGCCCCAGTAACCCCGAGCCCACGTCGGCGACCACCGGCACGGCCAGCGCCGAAAGTCGTCGCACCTCGACCGAGGAGGTGAACCCGCGCACCACGAAGTTCGACGGATGGACCTTCAGCACGAAGCCGGTGCCGGGGCCGACCGCGGTCGCGTAGTCCTCGAAGGTAACCCGGTTCGTCGTACCGACCTCGCGAAGTCGAGCCCCGGTGGACACCAGGAGGTCCGGGATGCGGAACCCGTCACCGATCTCGACCAGTTCGCCGCGGGCGACGATGATCTCCTTGCCCTGCGCCAGGGCGGTGGCGGCCAGCACGAGGGCGGCGGCGCCGTTGTTGACGATCAGTGCGGCTTGGGCCGCTGCGACGGCGGCGCAGAGTGCGTCGAGCGTGCCCTGCCCCCGTCGGCCGCGGCGCCCGGTGTCGAGATCCAGCTCCACGTCGGTGGTGCCGCTGGCTGCGATCAGCGCTGTGACGGCGGCCGTCGACAGCGGTGCGCGACCGAGGTTTGTATGCACCAGGACGCCGGTGGCGTTGACGACCGGGCGCAGTGTGGCCGCCGTCCTCGGCAGGGCCCGAACGGTTTCCTCGACCACGTTCCCGGGCGCGACAGTCCCTGTCCGCACCAGTTCCTGGACTCCGGCAACGACTTGCTTGACCAGCGGGCGCCCGAGCCGAGAGCAGGCGTCGGCCAGTCGTGGATCGGCCAGCATGTCGTCGGTGCGGGGCACCTGCCTGCGGGGGTCGTCGCCACCCATTGCGCCGACTCTACGTCGATCCACAGGGCGGCAGTGCACCCGCTCGAGCTGTGCCACCCACCCATCACCGGCACAAGGTTCGAAGCACGTGCCGTGCACCGGGGGATGACCGCCGACCTACAGTCGCAGGGTGACCCGAACAGTTTCTGCGCCCGCGGACTCGAGCCGGACGTCGTACCGGTTGACCAGCTACGCACACGGCGGCGGCTGCGCGTGCAAGATCCCACCCGGCGAACTCGAATCGATGGTCGCCGGGCTCGGGCGGCCGACGCTGACCGGTCCCGGCATCGGTGAGCTGATCGTGGGCCTGGAGTCTGGCGACGACGCCGCTGTGGTCCGGATCGCGAACGGTCAAGCCGTCATCGCCACCGCCGACTTCTTTACCCCCGTGGTCGACGACGCGTACGACTGGGG
>JBPCOF010000333.1:0-6030 GCA_051000515.1 Geodermatophilaceae bacterium | reverse complement strand
GTCCCAGCCGTCCGGAGTCGGCCACGTGGTCCTTCAGGAGGTAGGCATATCCGGCAGATCCTTCGCTCAGCAGACTGATCGCGTACTCAGGACTGTCGTACTGGCTGAGAATGACGATGCCGGTGCCCGGCAGTCGCCTACGCACCTCTTTGGCGGCCTCGATGCCTTCATCCCCGAAAGTCGGGGGCATTCGGATGTCGGTGACCACGACCTGGGGCGTCAGGGCCATGGCTTGGCCCACGAGTTCGTCATAGTCACCGGCCACGCCCACGACCTCGACGTCCCGGTCATAGCTGAGCAGGGCCCGTACGCCCTCTCGGACGATGAGGTTGTCATCGGCCAGGACGACGGTGATCGGCGGCATGGGCACATTCGACCCGTACGCCGTCGATGTCGCCAGGGTGTCTGTCCCCCGCAACACGGTGTGGCTGACCACACCACAGGCACCGGCTTCCGGGGGTCTGCCGACCGGATTTGCACCTCTGCCTTACCGTGTGCCGCGGGAGAAGCCTCGTCAGGTCATCGTCAGGAGTTCCGTGCCACCGAAGTCCAAGAGCGTCGCCAAGCCGGCCAAGGGGTCCGGCAAGCCGCTCGTCATCGTCGAGTCCGGCTCAAAGGCCAAGACCATCTCGGGCTACCTCGGCAGCGACTACATCGTCGAGGCCAGCGTCGGGCACATCCGCGACCTGCCTCGCAACGCCGCGGACGTACCGGCGGCGTACAAGGGCCAGTCCTGGGCACGGCTGGGCGTCAATGTCGACGAGGGCTTCGAACCACTGTATGTGGTGAGCCCCGACCGCAAGAAGCAGGTCAGCCGGCTCAAGGCGTTGGTCAAGGACGCCAGCGAGCTCTATCTCGCCACCGACGAGGACCGCGAGGGCGAGGCGATCGCCTGGCACCTGATCGAGACCCTCAAGCCGACCGTCCCGATCCGGCGGATGGTCTTCCACGAGGTCACCCGCGAGGCAATCCTCGCCGCGATCGCCAACCCGCGCGATCTGGACACCTCGCTGATAGACGCGCAGGAGACCCGTCGGATCCTGGACCGGCTGTACGGCTACGAAGTTTCGCCGGTCCTGTGGAAGAAGGTCATGCCGAAGCTCTCGGCCGGCCGGGTCCAATCAGTGGCGACGCGGATCGTGGTCGAGCGCGAGCGGGAGCGGATGCGCTTCGTCGTCGCCGACTACTGGGGCATCGAAGGCGACTTCGACGTCAAGACGCCGGCTCGTCCAGCCGAGGCTGCAGACAACGGTGACAACGGGGAGCCCACATCGCTGCGGGCCACCCTGGCGCTGCTGGACGACAGCCGGGTCGCCACTGGGCGCGATTTCGACGCAAGCACCGGTCAGGCCAGGAGCGATGTCGTACATCTCGACGAATCCGGTGCCCGTGGTCTGGTCGCGCGGCTCCAGGGCGTCGACTTCACCGTCACGCGCACCGAGGAGAAGCCCTACCGGCGCCGGCCGTACCCCCCGTTCATGACCTCCACCCTGCAGATGGAGGCCGGCCGGAAACTGCGCTGGTCCTCAGCAACCATCATGCGGGTGGCCCAACGGCTGTACGAGAACGGCCACATCACCTATATGCGCACCGACTCGACGACCCTGTCGGAGACAGCACTGTCGGCAGCCCGCAAGCAGGCACGGGAGCTGTACGGCGACGCCTACGTCCCAGCCGAGGCTCGTCGCTACACCCGGAAGGTCAAAAACGCCCAGGAGGCCCACGAGGCGATCCGCCCGTCGGGGGACGCCTTCCGTACCCCCGGCCAGCTTGCGTCCCAGCTGTCCTCGGATGAGTTCCGGCTCTACGAGCTGATCTGGAAGCGCACAGTCGCCTCGCAGATGGCCGACGCGGTGGGCACCAGCCTGTCGGTACGGCTGAGCGGAAGCTCGACCACCGGTGAGATGGCCGAGTTCTCGGCCAGCGGCAAGACGATCACCTTCCCCGGGTTCCTGCGCGCCTACGTCGAGAGCTCCGACGACGAGACGGCCGAGGGTGAGGACAGCGAGCGTCGGTTGCCCACGCTGACACGCGGCCAGGAGCTGACCGCCGCAGAGCTGGATGCCAAGGGGCACAGCACTTCTCCGCCGGCCCGCTACACCGAGCCGAGCCTGGTGGGGGCCATGCAGGAGCTGGGAATCGGTCGGCCGTCGACGTACGCCTCGATCATGCAGACCATCCAGGACCGAGGGTATGTCTGGAAGAAGGGCGCGGCGCTGGTGCCGTCCTTTGTGGCCTTCGCCGTGGTGGGCCTGCTCGAGCAGAACTTCACCCGGCTGGTCGACTACGGATTCACCGCCTCGGTCGAAGAGGACCTGGACGACATTGCCGCCGGGCAACGCCGCGGGGTCGACTGGCTGACCCGCTTCTACTTCGGTAGTGACACCGGCGTGGAGGGCGGCATCGCGCGTTCGGGCGGCCTCAAGAAGCTGGTCTCGGAACGGCTCGGCGACATCGATGCCCGGGGCGTCAACTCGATCCCGCTCACCGCCACCTACGAGGGCAAGCCGGTCGTCGTACGGGTCGGGCGCTACGGCCCGTACCTGCAGGCCGACGGGGACGCCGGAGAGCGGGCCAGCCTGCCCGACGACATCGCCCCGGACGAGCTGAACCAGGAGCGGGTGGCCGAACTGCTGTCCGCGCCCAGCAGCGATCGCAGCCTGGGAGCCGACCCGGAAACCGGGCACACGATCATGGTAAAGGCCGGCCGGTACGGGCCGTACGTGTCGATGGTGTTGCCGGAGGGTTCGGACGAGAAGCCCCCAACGGCAAGCCTTTTTGCCTCCATGACACCTGAGACAGTTACCCTTGATCAGGCCCGGCAGCTGCTGACCCTGCCGAGGCCGATCGGCGAGTTGGACGGGGAGAAGGTCGAGGCCCGCAACGGCCGGTACGGCCCGTACCTGTCCAAAGGCACCGACTCGCGCTCATTGGATGCCGAGGAAAAACTGTTCACGGTCACCCTGGACGAGGCCAAGACGCTGTTCGCCCAGCCGAAGCTGCGGGGCCGCCGCGGCGCTGCCGCGCCGCCCCTGAAAGAACTGGGTGAGGACCCGAGCACCGGCAAGCCGATGGTGGTCAAGGACGGCCGGTTCGGCCCGTACGTCACCGACGGCGAGACCAATGCAAGCCTGCGCAAGGGCGACGACGTGGAGACGCTGACCGACGCCCGCGCGATCGAGCTGCTCGCGGATCGCCGGGCCCGGGGGCCGGCCCCGAAGCGCACCGCCAAGAAGGCGCCGGCGAAAAAGACGACGGCCAAGAAGACCACCGCCAAGAAGGCAACCGCCAAAAAGGCAACAGCCAAGTCAGCCGGCTGAACCGGCTCCGCGGGGTTGCAGCAGTTCCAGGCGATTGCCGACCGGGTCACTCACGTAGCAGCGCCGGAACCCGGGGAAGTTGTCGTCCCAGGTGACCTCGTGCCCGGCCGCAGTACACGCGACGGCGACGGCATCCACATCGGTGCAGACCAGACCCGGATGCGCCTTGCGCGCCGGCCGGAAGTCCGCTTCCACGCCGCAGTGGATCTCGGCCGTACCTCGCCTGAACCACACCCCGCCGCGAGCGGCGAGGACGGGCGGCTTCACGAGCTCGGTCATCCCCAGGACGTCACCGTAGAAAGCCCGCAAGTCGTCCTCCGTCCCGGTCGGGCAGGAGACTTGCACGTGGTGCAGTCCGTCGATCACGCGCTTTCCTCTCGCCGGGCGACCGCGAAGATCCTGCGGAAGGGAAACAGGACCCGGCCGGTCTCATCCGCAGGGTAGGCGGTGCCTAGTAGCTCGGCATATTGGCCGGAGAACTCCTCTGCATCCCGGTCACCGAGCACGTCGAAGACGGGTCGCAGCGCCGTACCGCTGGTCCAGCGCAGCACCGGATCCGGCCCGCTCAGCACGTGCAGGTACGTCGTCTCCCAGGCGTCGACGGACAAGCCGGCCTGCACCAGTATCCGGAGGTATCCCGCCGCATCCACGACGGAATCAGCCCCTCGCAAGCTGCCACCGAGTTGGCCAGTCCATTGCGGACTGTCGGCAAGCCGGCGCAGCAGAACATGGGACGGCGCATCGAAGTTCCCCGGGACCTGTGCCGCCAACCAGCCTTCTGGGCCGAGCCAACCGGCCATCGCGGGAAGCAGGTCGGTGTGGTCGGGAATCCACTGCAACAACGCATTGCTCACCAGTACGTCAACAGCACTGTCCGGCGACCAGGTCCGCGCGTCGGCGTGGATCAGGGTCACGTCAGGGAACCCACTCAGAGCTGTCGCCGCCGCTGCCAGCATGTCGACCGAGGAGTCCACACCGATCAGCCGAGCGTCCGGCCACCGGCGCGCCATGTTCAGCAGCCCGGAGCCGGTACCGCATCCGAGGTCCACGACCACGTTGGGCCGGGAGGCGTCCACCCTGGCGAGCAGGTCGTGAAACGGGCGCGCCCGCTCGTCGGCGTACCGGTCGTAGCTTCGAGCGTCCCAACGGAGGCTGCGTTCTGGCGTTGCCATCGCTCGATTGTCACAAACGCCGAAGCCCAGAGCGCTGTCTGCAAGTGGGATGTATCCGAGGCCATCGGTGGTTGTCCGAGCACCGCGCGACACTGCGCGACATCAACCGACAGGAGCAGGCGCCCGTGGTCAAGATCTTGATGATCAGCGGCAGTACCCGGCAGGGGTCCACGAACACCGCTGTCCTCATGACCGCGGCTGCGCTGGCCCCTACTGATCTGTCCCTACAGCTCTACGACGGCCTCACGGATCTGCCACATTTCGACCCGGACGACGACCGGGATCCACTTCCAGCTGCGGTCGAGCGTCTCCGAGCTGACCTGGATGCGGCCGACGCGGTTCTGCTGTGCACCCCGGAGTACGCCGGTGCACTGCCCGGATCCTTCAAGAACCTGCTCGACTGGACGGTGGGTGGCGGGACCTACCGCAAGCCGATCGCCTGGATCAACGCCTCCTGGGCCCCGACCAAGGCGGCTGGGGCGCACGCTTCGTTGCGAACCGTTCTCGGGTACGTCGACGCCGACGTCGTCGAGCCGGCCTGCGTCCACATCCCGGTCGGGCGCCCGGACATCGACGCGGACGGCCTCGTCTCCGACCAGGACGCGCGGCGCCGGATCCTCGATGCCGTACGGGCACTGGCCGCGCACGCCGAGACCGCCCCGACGATGGACTGGTGACAATCCAGGCATGGCCGAGCCCGCCTACGCTGGTTGCCGTGACCGCCCCGACCGCCATCCTCCGGTACGAGGGCGCTCATCCCGGCGGACTGTTCGTGGCTTTCGAAGGTGGCGAGGGCTGCGGGAAATCCACCCAGGTCCCGCTCCTGGCCACCTGGCTGCGCGAGCGAGGTCACCGCGTCCGTACGACATTCGAGCCCGGAGACGGGGTGCTGGGTCAGGCGATCCGCTCGATCGTTCTCGACCCTGCCAACACCGAACTCACCGACCGCGCGGAGGCGCTGCTCTACGCCGCCGACCGCGCCCAGCACGCTGCTATGACGATCGCTCCTGCCCTGTCCGCTGGAAAGATCGTCATCACGGATCGCTATGTCGATTCCTCGCTGGCCTATCAGAGCGCCGGCCGCGGGCAGCCCTTCGCCGAGATCGCGCACATTTCGGCGTGGGCCACCCAGGGACTGATCCCCGACCTGACCGTGCTGCTCGACGTCCCGGTCGATGTGGGGCTGGCCCGAATCCAGGGAAGGGCGGCAGCCGACCGGCTGGAGGCGGAGTCACAGGCCTTTCACGAGCGGGTCCGGCAGGCGTTTCTTGCCCTGGCCGCCGACCACCCCGCCCGCTACCTGGTCTTGGACGCGCGAGCCGACCGCGAGTCGCTGGCTGCCCGGATCACCCATCGAATCCAAGCAGTTCTCGGCGTCGAGCGCGCGGACTCCGCGGAGCGGTCATGACCGTCTGGACCGACGTCGTCGGCCAACCCGGCGTCGTCGACGAGCTGGCCGAGGCGGTAGCCGATCCCGAGTCGATGACGCATGCCTGGTTGTTCACCGGGCCACCAGGTTCTGGAAGGTCGGTGGCGGC
>JBPCOF010000292.1:0-7508 GCA_051000515.1 Geodermatophilaceae bacterium | reverse complement strand
ATAGCCCACGAAATCTGCTTGGGGGGGCGAAGGCAGCAACGCCTAGTGCGTTGCTGACTCTTCGTTACTGCCCACCGCTTCGCTGAAGTATATGACAGCGAGCAGTGTGAAGATCAGGGCCTGGATCACGCCGATGAACATGTCGAACAGCTTCCAGGCCGCGTTCGGGGCCCACAGGATGTAGGCCGGGAGCAAGCCGATGATCGAGACCATGATCCCGCCGGCGAAGATGTTGCCCCACAGCCGTAGGGACAACGACACTGGCCGAGCGAAGTACTGCGTGATGATTTCCGACGGTGCGAGGAACGCGTACGGCTCGGTCAAGTGTCCGAAGTGCTTCTTGGCACCACGGGCGCGGATCCCCGCAACCTGCACCCAGATGATCACCAGCAGCATCATCGGGTAGGCCAGGTTGACATCTGCGGTGGGCGGTGGGAGGACGTGCTCGGAGGGCAGCGCGGCCAGCAGGTTGCAGATCAAGATGAAGGCGAAGAGCGTGACGCCGAGCGAGACGACGCCGCGAGGCGCCCGCAGCCCCATGCCATCGCGCACTTGACCCTGCACCCACCCGGTGAGCGCCTCGAAGACCAGTTGCAGCTTGGTCGGCCGGCCTCGGGTCACACCCCGCGCCATGTAGAGCCCAAGCGCACACACGATCGCTCCGGCGATCGCCGTCGCGATGATCGTGTCGACGTTGACGGTAAAACCGAGGAACTCACCGGTCCAGTGCTCGCCCGGTGTGATGTCCTCGGCAGCCAGCACGCTCGGCACCTGGATCCTGTCGTTCGTCATCTCTGTCGGATCTCCTTGATCAGCGGCAGCATCGAGGTCGCAACGGCAATCAACTGGAACACGGCGAGGCCGCCGAACACGGCAACACCGGCGGGGCGGAACAACAACACCAGGCCGAACGCGAGCACAGTGATCGCCCCTAGCCGAAGCAGCACTGATCCGGAGAACCGGACCTTGGAAGGCTTAGTGTCGGAGAATCGCTCCACCGACCGTACGACAAGAGCAGAGTTCAGGAGCCCCAGCGCGAGACCGACGCAGCCGAATAGTGCATAGCCGCCCTCGCCCAGCGGAACCAGGATGGCGACCCCGAGCAATCCCGCCACGACAGCCGCAATCGCCGATCGCCGGAGCGTGATCCGGGTGATCGGTGTGGGTGTCGGCGTTTCGGTTACCACGAAGATCTCATCTCACTCACATGTACCTCTTGAACAGCTTGTAGACGTAGAAGCACGCAGCGACCACACCCAATCCCAGGCCAACGAGAGCGAATCCGGGAAACGTGCCGAAAGGCAGATCGGCCAGCCACCCGAGGCCGAATCCGGCGACCAGGCACAAGGCCAGGGTGAGCCCCATGGAGAGCAGGTCGCCCAGTTCGGGACCGCTGGCGTCCATCGTGACCGACGCTACCAGAGCCCACGGGGTGCCCTGCCCGCCCAGACCCGACCGGTCTTGCGGGCTTGAATGTGCCGTATTCGGTGCTCACCTAAGGGTGTTGACCCCTTGCGGCAGGGCGCCCGCTGGATGCCCGCGGCGGAACTTCGGAAGCTGGGAAAGAACGATCGCGATGACGGCTAGGACGGCCATGGCGATGAGCACGGGAATCGTCTGGCGGGTGATCGCGATGGCCACCGTGCCGAACGCAAGCAGTCCCGACCACAGGTACATGGTCAGCACCGCTCGCCGCTGGGAGTGGCCGATCTCGAGCAGCCGGTGATGCAGGTGCTGTTTGTCCGGCGCGAACGGCGAGCGGCGGGCCCGGGTTCGCCGCAGGACGGCCAGGACCAGGTCCATCAACGGGATGGCCAGCACCGCCAACGGGATCAGCAGTGGCAGGGTCAGCGGCAGGACGCCCCCGAGCGAGGAAAGGGTCTGGGGGTCGGCCCGGCCGGCAGCTGACACGGCGGCGGCCGACAGCATCAGTCCGATCAGCATCGACCCGCTGTCGCCCAGGAAGATCCGGGCCGGATAGAAGTTGTGCGGCAGGAAACCCAGACAGGCACCGGCCAGCAGGGCCGTCGTGAGGGTCGGCGCCGAGGCGACGTCGCCGTATCCGGTACGGGCCAGGTAGTAGGAGTAGGCAAAGAAGGCCAGTGCTGCCATGCCGGCGACCCCGGCCAGCAATCCGTCCAGGCCGTCGACCATGTTCATCGCGTTCACCGCCAGGACGGTGAGCAGGATCGTCAGTGGTACGCCGACATCGGACCCCAGGGAGACCGTCCCGATGTCGCCGAAGGGGACGTAGACGTACTGCAATTGCACCCCGAGCAGCACCATGACCCCGGCGCAGGCGATCTGCCCGACGAACTTGGTCAGCGGGTCGAGGTCGAACCGGTCGTCCAGCGCGCCGAGCAGGCAGATCAGGCCCCCGGCCACCAGAACGGCAGTGGTCTCCGAGCTGTAGCCGAAGGTGCGCTGCAGAGCCGGCAGCTGATGGGCCAGCAGCATTCCGGCAGCCACTCCGGCGTACATCCCGAAGCCGCCCCACCGCGGGGTCGGGATGGCATGGACATCGCGGTCCCGGACCTGGGTCATCGCTCGGAAGTGCCGGGCCAGCGACCGGATGACGGAGGACGCGAGAAAGGTCACGATCGCCGCGGTCAGCAGGACGACCGAGTACTCACGCACCGGCTGCCACCGCCATCAACATGTCGTGTCGGCTCGCCGGGGTCAGGCCCGCGGCTCGGGATAGGCCGGATGGGCAGCGACGAGATCTCCCACTTCCGCCGCGATCTCAGCGGCGTGTGCGCCGGCCGTGTCTCTGATCGCCCGACCGATGAGCGAGGCGATCCGCGACATCTCATCGGGACCCATCCCCTGTGTCGTGACCGACGGAGACCCCACGCGGACACCGGAGGCAACACTTGGCGGCTGAGGGTCGTACGGGATCGCGTTCTTGTTCAACACGATTCCCGCAGCGTCGCAGCGGGCCTCGGCCTCGGCGCCGGTCGCGCCGGTCTCAGTGAGGTCGAGCAGCGCGAGGTGGGTGTCTGTGCCTCCGGTGACCGCGCGCAGCCCCTCCCCCTCGAGCCCCTTGGTCAGCGCCTGCGCGTTGACGATGACCTGGCGGGCGTAGGCCTGGTACTCCGCGGTCTGGCACTCCTTGAGGTTGACCGCCTTGGCGGCGACGGAATGCATCAGCGGACCGCCCTGCATCATCGGGAACACGGCCTTGTCGATCGCCTTGGCGTGCTCGGCCTTGCAGACGATCGCGCCACCTCGGGGACCGCGCAGCACCTTGTGGGTAGTGAAAGTGACTACGTCCGCGTACGGCACCGGACTCGGAATGGCCTGTCCGGCAACGAGTCCGATGAAATGCGCGGCATCGACAACGAGGATCGCCCCGACCTCGTCGGCTATCTCCCGGAAGGTGGCGAAGTCGATGGTCCGCGGAATCGCCGAGCCCCCGCAGACGATGACCTTGGGATGGTGCTCACGGGCCAGGTCACGGACCTCGTCGTAGTCGATGTGCTCGGTCTGCTTGCTCACCCCGTAGTGCTTGGCGTTGAACCACTTTCCCGAGAAGGACACCTTGGTTCCGTGCGTGAGGTGCCCGCCGTGCGGCAGCGCCATCCCCAGCAGGGTGTCTCCCGGAGACATGAAAGCGCCGTACGCCGCGAGGTTCGCACTTGCTCCTGAATGCGGCTGCAGATTGGCGTGCTCGGCACCGAAGAGCTCCTTTGCCCGCGCGATGCCGATCTCCTCGGCCTTGTCCACCTCGGCGCAGCCGCCGTAGTAGCGCTTACCCGGATAGCCCTCGGCGTACTTGTTGGACAATGTGGAGCCCAGCGCCGCCAATACAGCGGGGCTGGTGAAGTTCTCGCTCGCGATCAGTTGCAGCCCGCTACGCAACCGCCGCAGCTCACCGAGGATGACGTCGGCGATTTCCGAGTCGGCCTCGCGCAAGGCGTCGAAGTCCGGCCCCCAATAGGTTGCACTGGTCATGGCTGCGGCTGCTCCTCGGCACTCGGCTGTACTGGGGCGGGTTCGGGCTGGGCGGGTTCGGGCTGGGCGGGTTCGGGCTGGGCGGGTTCGGGCTGCGGCTGTGCTGAGGTGGGCTCAGGCGGCTCCAGATCTGCTGTCACCGTACGGAGGGTCGGCACCAGATACTGCAACCGGGACTGCGACACGGCGCCGACGCGCAGGACCCGCGGCGGATCCACAGTGCAGTCCACGATCGTGCTGGGCTCCCCGTCGCGGCGTGGGCCGTCGTCGAGCACCACGGCCACCAGGTCGCCGAGCGCCTCGATCGCCTCGTCGGCCGTACGCGCCGGCGGATGTCCGGATCGGTTGGCGCTGGAGACTCCGAGCGGGCCGGTCTCGCGCAGCAGGTCTCGGGCCAGGTCGTCGTCGGGCACGCGTACGGCCACAGTTCCCTGCCCGTCGCCGAGATCCCAGGCCAGTGAGGGCGGATGTTCGACGATGACGGTCAGCCCGCCGGGCCAGCAGGCCCGGGTGAGCAGCCGCGCCGAGGAACCTACGTTCGTCGCTACGCCCTCGAGGGTGTCCGCGTCGGCGATGAGCACCGGCACTGGCATCGCCCGGCCGCGGCCCTTGGCGGCCAGCAGGCCGGTGATCGCTCTCGGCGTGAAGGCATCCGCCGCGACTCCGTACACGGTGTCGGTGGGCAGGATGACCAGCTTGCCGGACCGGATGGCATCGGCCGCCGCGTCGATCCCCGCCCGTCGCTGGACATCGTCGGAGCAGTCGAACCGCTGGCTCATTCCCCCATCATCCCGCCTCCACTGCTGGCGGTGTAAAGCGATCTAGAGTCCTCCCATGAGCACAACGTCCGCGCTGCTCCGGATCAGGGCGGCAGCGCAGAACGGAGAGTTGGACGTCGTCTGCACCCGCCTGGGGGTACGCGTCCTGACGGTCTTCGGCAGCGCCGCACGCGGCGCTGCCTCGCCTCGGGACCTGGACATCGCAGTCCTCTATCAGCACGGCGGGACTCCTGACGACTTGCGCACGCTCGAGCAGCTCAGTCATCTGGCCGGACGGACCAGATCGACCTCTTAGTGCTAGACCGTGCCACGCCTACAGCCCGTCGCAACGCCGTGGTGCCAGCCCTCGCGCTTTTCGAGAGCGAGCCAGGGGCCTTCGCTTCGTTCCAGATGGCCGCCATCGGCGAGTACCTGGAGACGGACTGGCTTCGCGATCTCGATCTCGATCTGCTGCGTCGATGACGACGCGGGCGCTGCTGGCGACTGCGATTTACCCAACGCCCTCGGTTCACCGGCTGCGTGGGGGCCCTTGACCCTGACAGGGGTTACCACAACTGGCTCCGTCCGCAACTACAAGACCATCCTGGGGTGACAAGGTTGCCAGGTGCCCTGTTGGGGGCCTATGTCGCGCTGGCGGCCCGAAGACCAGGTGACCTCGCCGGTGCGGGTGCCGGTGCCGGGCAGGTGTGGTTGGGGGAAGGCCATGGGCTCGATAGGAGAGGTGGCCCAGGAGCTTGCCCTGGTCGGCGTCGATGCCGCGACACGTGCACAGCTGTGGAGTCAGCCAGACTGGTTGAGGCGCTGGCAAATGGCGACTGTTCGTCCATGCTGGGGCCGTCGGGAGGTCAGACCGAACCGGTGTCGCCGGAGCCGGCCAGCTGCTCGGTGCGTGAGGCCAGCACCAATGCGTCGATCACTGCCTCAAGGTCACCGTCCAGGACCTGTTCGAGATTGTTGGCCTTGAACCCGATCCGGTGATCGGCGAGCCGGTTCTCCGGGTAGTTGTACGTCCGGATCCGCTCGCTGCGGTCGACCGTACGGACCTGGCTGTGCCGTACGTCATTTGCCGCCCCTGCTGCTGCCTCCATGGCTGCGGCCAGCATCCGGGCCCGCAGGATCCGCATGGCCTGCTCCCGGTTCTGCAGTTGGGACTTCTCGTTCTGGCAGCTCACCACCAGGCCGGAGGGGATATGGGTGATCCGTACGGCGGAGTCGGTGGTGTTGACGCTCTGGCCTCCGGGACCGGACGAGCGATACACGTCGATGCGCAGGTCGTTGGGGTCGATGGTGACCTCGACATCCTCGGCCTCGGGCATCACCAGGACGCCGGCGGCGGAGGTGTGAACGCGACCTTGGGACTCGGTGACTGGCACCCGCTGCACGCGGTGCACGCCGCCCTCCCATTTCAACCGCGACCAGATACCCGGGTCGTCGGCCTTGCGCGCTTTTACCGCGACGCTGACGTCCTTGTAACCGCCCAGATCGGATTCGACCGCGTCGAGGACCTCGGTCTGCCAGCCCTTTCGTTCGGCGTAGCGCAGATACATCCGCAGCAGGTCACCGGCGAACAACGCCGACTCCTCGCCACCCTCCCCTGCCTTGATCTCGAGGATGACGTCCTTGTCGTCGTTGGGATCCCGGGGCAGCAGCAGCTCCTCGAGTCGCTCGGTGAGAGCTTCGATCCGTACGGCGAGCTCCTGTGCTTCGATCGCGAAGCCGGCATCCTCGTCGGCCAGCTCGCGCGCCGCGGCCAGGTCGCCGCGGGCGGTTTCGAGCTCGCGGTGGGTGGCCACGACGGGTCCCAGCCGCGAGTAGCGCCGGCCGAGGGTCCGGGCACGGGTCCCGTCGGCGTGCACCGCAGGGTCGGCGAGGGCGGTCTCGAGCTCCTGGTACTCGGCGAGGATCTCGCTCAGGCGCTGCGGGTCGGCGACAACGGGTGCGCTCATGACCGGCTGCTCTCCTCTTCTTGGCGGTTTTGGGGGTAAACCGCCAGGATCTCGGCTCTGATTCTGGCTGGAGACAGCAAAGGGCGCCTGCCGCCCACCGGATGAGGGTGAGCGCACAGGCGCCGTTGGTGGAGCTAGCTGTCGGCTTTGGCGCTTTCGGTGCTGGTGCGCTTGCCGAAGCGGCGCTCGAAGCGGGCCACCCGGCCACCGGTGTCCAGAATCTTCTGCTTGCCGGTGTAGAAGGGGTGGCATGCGGAGCAGACCTCGGCGTGCATGACGCCGTTCTTGGCCGTGCTTCGGGTGATGAAGGTGTTCCCGCAGCTACAGGTCACCTGGGTGTCCACGTAGTCGGGGTGGATGTCGGATTTCATGGCTACTCCTTGATGTCGGCGCCGAGTGTAAGGCCGCAGGCCCCCGCGCTATTCCCCGCAGGTCGCGCAACGGCCGGCGACGATCTACTCGTTCGGCCCGAGAGTGGTCTTCTGGATCTGCATGAGGAACTCGACGTTCGTCGGCGTCTTGCGCATCTTGTCGAGCAGCAACTCGATGGCCTGCTGCGGATCGAGCGCGTGCAGGACCCGGCGCAGCTTGATGACAACGGCGAGTTCGTCCGGTGAGAGGAGGATCTCCTCCTTGCGGGTACTCGAGGCGTCGACGTCGACGGCCGGGAAGATCCGCTTGTCGGCCAGCCGACGGTCGAGCTTGAGCTCGGCGTTACCGGTGCCCTTGAACTCCTCGAAGATCACCGTGTCGCCGGTCGAACCGGTCTCCACCAAAGCGGTCGCGAGGATGGTCAGCGAACCACCGTTCTCGATGTTGCGGGCCGCAC